>JANXMB010000056.1 GCA_025354865.1 Acetobacteraceae bacterium
GCCTTGCCGGATTCGTTGCCCAGCAGGCCGGGCCGAGCCATTGGGGTATCGACGAAGCCGGGGTGGACGGAGTTTGCTCGTATGTTTTCTTGGGCGTATTGAATGGCCGTCGATTTGGTAAATATCCGCACCGATCCTTTCGACGCATGATAGGCCGCATTGGCGAACGAACCGACAATACCGCAAATCGAGGAGATATTGACGATCGAACCGCCGCCCGCGCGCCGCATGGCCGGGATCGCGCTTTTCGTGCCCAGGAACACCCCGGTGGAATTCACCCCCATGATGAAGTTCCAGTTCTCTAACGTTTGATGCTCCAACGCCGTACCGGTCATCGTGCCGGTCGCCTGCACCATCATGCCGGCGGGGCGGCCCGATACGCCGGCGATGTTGCAAAGGACGTCGAGCTTGCCGAACTGGGCCTCGGTCGCGGCGACAAGGGCGATCCATTGGGCTTCGTCGGTGACGTCCAGCCGGCGGTAGATTGCGACGCCGCCGGCATCGACGATATCCTGCGCCACGGTGCCGCCGAGGTCGTCCTGCAGGTCGCACAGCACCACGCTGGCGCCCTGGGCGGCGAATTGGCGGGCGGTTTCGGCGCCGATGCCGGATGCGGCGCCGGTGACGATGGCGACTTTGCCGGCAAGGCGTGTTGCTTGGGTCATGCTTCGATTCTCCCGTTTGCGCGGTCCTGGCGTGCGGCCGCGTCGCAGGTTAGGCTGGCCGAAACAATCCGCGATGGGAAGGTTGAGATCGATGCCGTATGCAACAAGATTTCTCGCAATAGCCGCTGCCGCATGGGCGCTCGGCGTGCTACCGGCGCAGGCGCAGCCGATTTCCGCCGCGCGCATTGCCGAAATTGTCGCCAGTCCGAACCGATCCGATGCTGACAGAACCAACGATCTGCGCCGCAAACCAATCCCGATGCTGGGCTTTATCGGCATTCGGCCGGGCATTGTCGCCTTCGATGTCAGCGCCGCCGGCGGTTATACGACCGAGTTGCTGGCCCGCTCGATCGGGCCGCAAGGCAAGGTGTTCGGACAAAGCCGCCCGGCCAATGCCGCGCCGTCCGCCCCCCCGGCACAGCGGGAGGGCAACAGCCGCCCCGATCTGCCGGCGATGGCACCCACCCGCGCCCCCCGCCCATCGCCCGAGGCCTTGGCCGACCGACAGGCCAAGCTTACGGCTGCGAAAGTCGCGGCGGCGCCGATCGTTGCGGTATCCCGCCCATTCGAAGACCCAGTGCCGCCGGAGTTGGTCGGAAAAATCGATCTGGCAACGTTGATGTTCAATTACCACGACCTCGGACACATGGGCGTCGATCGGGCGGCGATGAACAAGGCGGTGTTTCGGGCTTTGAAAAAAGGCGGCACATTCGTCCTCGCCGATCACGCCGGCCGACCGGGCACCGGCATAACCGAGTCCGGGACGCTGCATCGGATAGAGGAAGCTTTTTTGCGCAAGGAAGTCGAAGCCGCCGGTTTCAAACTGATGGCGGAAGGAAAATTCCTGCGCAACCCGAACGATCCGCGCGATCGCAACACACCGGAGCCCGCACAGCCGAAGGATGAATTCGTACTGAAATTCGTGAAACCATAAGGCCCACACAGCAAAAACCGAGCACGCCACCTTGTCGGGGCGTGCTCGGTTTGCGGTTGCGAATTATTCTGCGGCCAGCTTCGAAATGGCCACGCCTTTGCCGACGCCGGCTCGGTCTTTGAACGGAGTCGTATCGAGATCCTCCAGCTCGATCTCCCGCGCCAAAACCTTACGTTTCCATTCCTGGTGCTCGGGTTCCTTCGCGGTAAATTCCGGCATCACTTCTTTGGCGAACAGTTCCAGGCTTTCGCAGATGTGTTCGTTGGTGTTCTTGCCCGCCTGATTAAGCAGAATGATCTGATCGACGTGGGAGGTTTCGAACCGACGCAGCTTGCGACGGATGGTTTCCGGCGATCCGATCAGGCCGCCCATCAGCGCGCGGGCCTGCGCCTCGGGGTTTTCCTTCTTCCACTTGTTGTATTCGTCCCACATGTTGACCGTGCCGGGGGCCGGCCGTTCGCGTCCGCGCGAGCCGCTGTACCAAGCCAGCGAGAACTGGAAGAACGTTGCCCCATCGGCGCGGCGGCGGGCTTCCTCGTCCGTTTCGGCGCACATGAAGTAGCTGACCATGGCGATGTTGCAGTTGGCCTGATAGTCGGCCAATTTTTTCTGCCGCAACACGAACGAGTTGTAATAGGCATGCACCCAGGCGTTCGCCATGTCCGCCGACAGGAACTGGAAACCGAGAGCGCCGATACCGCAACGACCGGCCATCTCGATCGTTTCCAACTGGCTGCACGCCACCCAAAGCGGGGGATGCGGCTTCTGGAGCGGCTTCGGCAGCACATTACGCAGCGGGAATTTGAAATACGGGCCGTCGTATTCCCAGCCGCCATCCTTGAACATCGGCAGCACGCAGCGCACCCCGTCTTCCCAGACCGCCTGCTTGTCTTCCATCTGCCGATCGAACGGGCCGAGTTCGGTGATGCTGGCGCCTTCGCCCATGCCGAATTCCACCCGGCCGTTGCTGACCAGATCCAGGCACGCAACTTTTTCCGCGACGCGGGCAGGGTGGTTGGTGGTCAACTGAATGATGCCGTGACCGAGACGGATTTGCTTCGTCCGTTGGGAAGCGGCGGCCAGGAAGACCTCGGGCTGCGGGGAATGGGAATATTCTTCTAGGAAGTGGTGCTCGACCTCCCACGCGTAGTGATAGCCCAGCTTATCCGCCAGTTCGACCTGGGTCAGAGCGTTTTGATAGAGCTGGTGCTCGGTATCCGCCTCCCACGGGCGGGGGCATTGCATTTCGTAGAAGATACCGAACTTCATGACGCTTGCTCCTGGCTGTCTCGACCGGTGGGTATCTAGGCATACTCGTGGGAAACGGGCAAATTCCCGGCACAGAAGGGGATTAGGACGGGCTGGAGGGCGTGGTTTGCACCGATACCGTCGGCCCCGACGAACCAGGGCATGGGATTGCGTTCGATTTGCCAACATTTGTGTTGCTTGAAGGAGAGTTTGCGATGACATTCGGCCCCGCATTGTTCCGCTCGGCGGCGATCGACCCCGATACTGCGAAACTGAACGACGCGATGATCGCGTTGCTGACGCCGCTTCCGGAATGGTGGAATATCGGCGCCGCCGTGGCCCGCGAAAATCGCCGTCTGGGACGGGGGCCGTTTCCGCCGGTCACGCTGTCGCCGCGCGCGCGGACCATCGTCATTGCCGGACGGGATGGTAACGAGATTCCGTTGCGCGTCATTGCCACCAACCATCCCCCGCGTGGCGTCTACCTGCATTGCCACGGCGGCGGCTGGGTTTTGGGTGGGGCCGACATGAACGATGCGATGCTTGAACGGATTGCCGACAAGACCGGGCTGGCGGTCGTGAGCGTGGAATATCGGCTGGCGCCGGAGCATCCGTATCCGGCCGGGCCGGACGATTGCGAGTCGGCGGCGGCGTGGCTGGTTGCGCATATGTCCGAGGAATTCGGCTGCACCGCGCTGACGATCGGCGGCGAATCCGCCGGCGGTCATCTGGCGGCGGTAACGGTGCTGCGGATGCGCGATCGTTACGGCTACATAGCATTCCGCGGCGCCAATCTGGTATACGGTGCATTCGATCTCGCAATGACACCGAGCCAACGGCAGTTTGGAAATAGGCGTTTGGTGTTGCGGACGATCGATATGCAGCAGTTCTACAATGCGTTTTTGCCGAATATCGAGGATCGGCGGCAGCCCGATATTTCTCCGTTGTACGCGGATTTGAAGGGCCTCTGCCCGGCGTTGTTTTCAGTTGGAACGAAAGACGCGCTGTTGGACGACACGCTGTTCATGCACGCGCGTTGGGTCGCAGCCGGGAATGCGGCGGAACTGGCGATTTATCCCGGCGGGGCGCACGGCTTCACGCTGTTTCCGAATGGCCTCGCCGAGAAAGCCAGTGCTCGGATGGACGCGTTTTTAACGGGGGTGCTGGGGTAGGGGGACTGATATCGGATCGGGATAGCCGGGGTGCGGCGTCGCTGTCCCGAGTTGCACCGTTCGGCTGATCAGCGTGGCGGACTACGCGGCGGCGACTACCCCCGTGATTGCGATCTGATTGTCATATTCAGGAGTTTAGGTAGGCAAGATCGACATATAACAGATGGCATTGTAAGAACAGTTGGCGATTGATCGGCGATTCCAATTATGGATCAAAATCGACATCACGTGCATATTTTTTGGATTACGACGGACCTCTCTAAATTTGCTGAAGGGGACACTCGTGGCGTATCGGCAGGATTTGTTGGGCGCGGCAAAAAGGCATCTTCGGGCGGCCGAACAGCTATATAACGTATCGTCGGCGGGATCGCAGCCGGGGTGCAAAGTGGTGGCTGGCTATTTGTTCGGTATTGCCGGCGAATTGGCGGTGAAGGAGATGATGCGGAAAAGTGGAATGGTGCCACTGGACCCGATTTCTCGTCGCGATGACCCATACTATGCACATTTTCCGGCATTGAAGACGCGCCTCCGCGATGCTGTGGCAGGTCGTCGAGCGGGAGAACTTAAACAGATTGCTGAGGATGATGCGTTGTTCCAGAATTGGGATACAGATATGCGCTATGCTCCCACGAACGACGTTGATGCGTTGTGGGTCGAGGCATGGAAGGCCAGCGCGCAGGCGTTGATCCAGAAGATGGAGGGGCCCTGATGGGTGAAATGCTGTTCGATTGCTCGCTGCCAAGTCTGGTGGCGACCCTCGTCGAACTTGCGGGACGTCAATTCGTCGAGGCCGGAACGGTGATACGCGATGCGTCAGGGCGGTTGAGTTTTATTGCCAATCGCCCACCGAACGGCAACGAGCGCGAGACTTTGGGCCTAGCGCTGATAGCAAGGCTGGGTGCTTACGCACGTAGCGACCGGCCGATTGGTTTTCGGGGGGATGGCGGTGTGCTCCCGATGCTTGAGGCGCGCGAGCGGCTGTCGGTTCAAGTAGGCGATATTTTCTGCAACCTGCTCGATCGGCGCATCGTCGGTGCCGGCTGGCTAGATGCGCCGATAACAAGGCATGCTAGGCCGCCCAGGATCGTGTTCGCCACGCTAAAAGGTGGTGTAGGGCGCTCGACCGCTCTGGCGATCGCGGCGGCCGATCTCGCACGTCGTAACCAAAACGTCTTAGTTGTCGATCTCGATCTTGAAGCGCCGGGTTTGGGCGACCTTCTGCTAGACACGGATCGGATGCCTAAATTTGGGGTGGTCGACTATTTGGTTGAAAATGGCATCGGAGGCATACCAAGTTCGACTCTTCGCGATTTCATCGGGGCGAGTGGGCTCACTGCTCCGGGTGGCGGGCGCGTCGATGTACTTCCGGCACTTGGCAGTCGCTCGCTCGAGAATCCCGCAAACGTTCTCCCTAAGCTTTCACGTGCGATGATCGAGGACATTGTCGACGGTCGCACTGTGTCGGTCAGCGAACAGATATCATCGATGATTTCGCGCGTTACGGCACATGAGCGATACGATGCGGTACTTATCGACAGCCGCGCCGGATTATCCGAACTCGCCGCCCCGGCGGTTCTCGGACTCGGGGCTACCGTTCTACTATTCGGAACTGCACAGAAGCAGACTATCGAGGGGTATCGGGCATTGTTCGCGGCTTTGCAGCTTCTGGCGCAGCGCGACAAAAACCAGGGACGCGATCCCGAATGGCGGACGATGCTGCGACCAGTCTACGCAAAAGCCAGTCTTAATCAGGACATTACCGACCGATTTATCGAAGATATGTATGAGTTGTACTCTGCTCACATTTACGATGAAGAGTCCAGCGAAATCAGTGAAATCAACGCATCCGATTCATTGCGATTTGCTCGGGGTGACGAATCGGCGCCGCACTGGCCGTTGATCGTGCCATTTAGTCAGAGTTTTGTGGATTTCGATCCGACCCGAATTTCCGGGCAATTGACGGCGTCCTTCTACGAGCAAACTTATCGTAATTTCCTTTCCGGCCTAGACGTCGCGATGGCGTTTGGCAAAGATGTTATCGGGACAGAATCTGGCAACTGGCCAGTTAGTGGCGGGATAGTAAATTGAGCGCGACCGATCCCGATTTTTCGGCAATACGCGAGGCAATTGCGGGATTCGATCTCTCATCCAAGGTCGAGCCCAACGCTGTCATTGAGTTCGAGCGAGGCTTTTTCCCAGGAGGGCATCGCGGCATCGTCGATTTGCGTCGCCAGTTAGTCGTCGGCAATCGTGGCATGGGCAAGAGCTTTTGGACCCACGCACTGCTTAATAAGGATCTTCGGCACCGGCTTGCTGAGGTGTATGGCCATGCATGGCTCACCGGCGTGAAGGTCGAGGTTGGTTTCAACGGTTCGGTTAAGGAGAGTGAGACGGCGCCAACGATCGATGAGGCCACAAGCTTGCTTGACAGGGGCTACGATCCCGAGCTCATTTGGCGTGCGGTTCTGATGCGAATTGCAAAAAGAGAACTCTCGCAAGTCACCCCCGAACCGCTATCCGTTACGATTGAGGGTCTGAAGGACGATGTGAATCGTTATTCGACAATTCTGTCGGCCGCAGACGATACACTGACCAAAGAAGGGAATACACTCCTAATTGTTTTTGACGCGCTCGATCGGCTGGGCCGCGATTGGGCTAGCATTAGAAGGCAGACAGGCGCGCTTTTGTCATTAGCGGTCGGGTTGCAGTCGTTCGCGTCGATCCGCGCCAAGATTTTCATGCGCGTGGATCAGTACTCGGATCGGGAACTGTTCCGTTTTCCGGACAGTTCCAAAATCACCAACGACCATGTTGCGCTGACTTGGCGTCCGCATGAGCTTTATGGATTGCTGCTGTCCGAGTTGCTGCGCAACCCTGCGTCGCTACAGGCACTTCAGAGTCTTGCAAGGCGGGAAAACGCCACTGAGGCGCTTCCATACGACGGCGTCGATAAATTGGGAAATAGCGACGCACAGGCGCGATTGATCAATGGGATCGCCGGGGAGTTCATGGGAAGCAACAAGAAGCGCGGTCAAATTTACACCTGGGTGCCACTGCATCTGAGCGATGCAGCACAAACTTGCTCACCGCGAAGCTTCCTTACGGCGTGGAAAAAGGCAGCAGAGCATATTCCGGTGCCGTCCGGACGAGCGGTCGATCACCTTGGTTTGATCGATGGCGTTCGCTCGGCATCCGCCAATCGATTGATCGAGCTTTACGAGGACTACCCTTGGATCGAACAGGCACTCAAGGCACTGCGCCGTGAACATGTGCCAATGGAAGAGGGACAATTGTTTGAGAAGTGGAAACAAAAAGAGGTTATAGAAGCGATAAAGACACATGCCAGCGACGCGCCCCAATCTACGCCGGTGAAATTCCTTGTGGGAGACCCGCTTTCTGCCTTGCTATCGTCGATGGTTGACGTTGGGGTCATGGAGAGGCGGAAAAATGGTAAGATCAACGTTCCCGATATTTTCAGAGTAGAGGCAGAAATCCTGCGTCGCGGTGGTGTCGCGGTTCCGAGACGCACCGTTTGACCGTTATTACATATTCGACCCAACCGGAATGAACGCCGCGCCGGTCCCGCCGTCCACCGGGATCGTTGTGCCGGCAATATACCGCGCGCCATCGCTCAGCAGGAACATCATGACATCCACCACGTCGTCGGGCTGCGCGATGCGCCCGACGGGGGAGATGCCGGACGGGCGGTAGCCTTTCGACGCGGTGGGGTCGGATATCGCGCGCACCATCGGCGTATCCACCGTGCCCGGCGCCAGCGCGTTGACCAGCACGCCGGACGGTGCCCACTCCGCCGCCATCACCCGGGTCAACTGGGTGACTGCCGCCTTGGATGCGGCATAGGCGCCCGACATGACTTTCGGCCGCAGCGCCGCCAGGGACGATAGCAAGATCGCGCGGGAGGGGTTTTCCGGCGTTGCGCCCGCGCGCAGCAGCGGCAGCGCCTTTTGCGCACACAGGAAGGTGCCGCGCAGGTTGATATTCAGCACGAGGTCGAAGTCCTCGATCGCCATATCCTCCATCGCTCCGGTGCGCAGGACGCCGGCGCAGCAGATCAGCGCGTTCAGCGGCCGATCGATCCCGGCGAAGGCGGCGGTCACGCTGGCGGCGTCGGACACATCGCACCGCACCGCCGCGAACCGATCGCCGAGCGCGGTTTGCTCGGCGCGATCCAGTCCGTAGACGGTCCAGCCGGCGTCGAGCAGACGTTGCGCGGCGGCTTTGCCGATGCCGGAAGCCGATCCGGTTATGGCGGCGGTTTTTGTCATCGCGAATTCCTTCGGCAGTCAGGGCAGGGCCGAAGGATGGCGGCAGGGCGGGGGCGGGGCAAGGCCGACCGGTATTACACCCCGGCGCGGGGCACCGAAGACTGCCGTCCGGTTAGCTCGTCCCCCGCCGATTTGGGCATCAGCAACGCCACCGGTGCGGCGATCGTCGTCAGCAGGCCGACCACCAGGAAGGCGATGGAGAAATCCATCGGCGTCGGGCTCTCGTGCCCTGAAAACGTGCCGGCGACTGCCAGCGACATGGCGCCCGCCGACACCCCGATCGTCGCCGCCAGTTGTTGCCCGGCGGTATACAGGCTGGTCGCCGAACTCATGCGCGCGCGGGGCACGTCGCCGTAGGCCAGGGTGTTGTAGGCGGTGAATTGCAACGATCGCATGAAGCCGCCGATCAGCAGGACCCCGTATATTGCCGCCGCCGGCCAGGTGGGGCGGAACGCGGCGCAGAGCGACAGCATCGCTCCGGATAACAGCCCGTTCCAGATCAGCGTGTCGCGGAAGCCGAACAGTCGCAGGGCGCGCTGGGTGACGGGCTTCATCACCAGGGCGCCGGCCGAGCTGGCGAAGGTGATCAGCCCGCTCTCGACGGCGGCTTTGCCGAAGCCAACTTGCAGCATCATCGGCAACAGGAAGGGGATGGCGCCGATGCCGGTGCGGAACAGCATCATGGCGCCGAACGCCACCCCGAAGCAGGGCAGTTTCAACAAGGTGAAGTCCAGCACCGGCTCGGCTACCCGCCTTGCGTGCCAGATGTAGATCAGGGTGGCGACGGCGCCGCTGGCGATCATGGCCTCGGTGGCCCAGATCGGCACCACGCCGCGGCCCAATGTCTCCAACCCGAACATTAGCCCGATCAGGGCGATGCCGGTCAGGAACAGGCCGCGCAGATCGAAGCGCCCGCGCGGGGGTTCGCGCACATCCTCGATAAACAGGGTCACCAGCACGAAGCCCAGGATGCCGATGGGAATGTTGACGTTGAAGATCCAGCGCCAATCCAGGTAGGTCACGATGAACCCGCCAAGGGGCGGGCCGACGACGGGACCGAGCAGGGCGGGGGTGGTGAGCCAGGCCATGGCGGCAACGAGTTCGGTTTTGGCGGCGGTGCGTAGCAGCAGCAGCCGGCCCACGGGCACCATCATCGCGCCGCCCAGCCCTTGCAGGACCCGAGCGCCGACCAGGAACGCCAGGCTGTCGGATTGGCCGCACAGCACGGACCCCAGGGTGAACACCACGATCGCAATGCGGAACACGTTGCGCGCGCCGTAGCGATCCGCGACCCAGCCGCTGGCCGGGATGAACACCGCGAGGCTCAGCAGATAGGACGTCAGCGCCACGCTCATGTGCTGCGGATCGTAGCCGAACACTTTCGCCATGGTTGGCAACGCCGTGGCGATCACGGTGGAGTCGAGGTTCTGCATGAACATCGCCGTTGCCACGATCATGGCGGTGATGCGGGTGCGGCGGGTGGTGGCGTTGGGGGATTGCTGTGCCTCGGACATAGCGCAGTGTCGCGCCTGGGCGGCCGGGGGGAAAGCCCTTAGATCGCGATACGTTCGCTCCCGCTCACGTATCGCGATCTAATTTTTGTTTGTTCGCGCGATTCAGACCTCCGGCGATTCCACCTTCGGTCATCGCGGTCTATCGTCGCCCGAAACGGAGGCTCCATGCATATCGAAACCCTATTACCCCTGGGCAAGGTCGATCCCGGCCTGCGCGCGCCCGAGGTGCCGCTGGATCTCGGCCGCGTGTTCGACGACGCTCGCACGCTGGAGGCGCTGGGCTACGACGGGCTGGCAATCGAGGAGTGCAAGGAAGACCCCTATATCGTCGCGGCACTGGCGGCGCAGGCGACGACGCGGTTGCAGATCGCCACGGCGGTGGCCATCGCCTTCCCGCGCAGTCCGACAACCACCGCGATGTCGGCCTGGACGTTGCAGCGGCTGTCGCAAGGGCGGTTCACTTTGGGCCTCGGTACCCAGGTGAAGGCGCATATCGAACGCCGCTACGGCATGGCGTGGTCCCCGGCGGGGCCGTGGATCCGGGACTACGTCAACGCCGTCCGCGCGGTGTGGGCGTGCTGGCAGACCGGCCAACCGCTGGCATTTTCCAGCCCGCATTACCGCATGAACCTGATGGTGCCGCTGTTCGATCCCGGCCCGATCGCCCATCCCGATATTCCCATTCACCTCGCGGCGGTGAACCCGATCATGAGCCGCATCGCCGGGGAGTGCGCCGACGGCATGCGCCCGCATCCGGTCTGCACCCCCGCTTATATCGCCGAGGTCATGCGCCCCGCCGCTATGGCCGGCGCCGCTCGCACCGGCCGCGATCCGGCGAAATTCGCCATCGCCATCAAGCCCCTGATCGCCACCGCCGCCACGGATGAGGAATTGGAAAAACGCATCCGCGACGTCCGCGCCCGGGTGGCCTTCTATTGCTCCACCCCCGCCTACCGTGCGGCGTTCGAATTCCACGGCCTCGGCGATCTGGCCAAACGCCTGAGCGTGCTGTCGCGCGCGCAACGGTGGGAGGAAATGCCCGGCGCGATCGACGACGAGGTGTTGAACCTTTACGCTACCATCGGCAATTTTTCGGAAATCGGCCGCAAGCTGCACGAACGCTACGGGCATATCGTCACCCACGCCGAATTCAGCATTCCCATCGCCAAGGAGGCCGATCTGGATACGCTGGCGGGATTGATCCGGACGTTGAAAGCGGGAACGGCGGCGACTTGATCTGGGTCATGGTTTTCCGGCGCCAGCCTGTCCATGCTGCGCCCATAACCGGAGGATTTTAGGTATGCCGAAGCTCGTATTGGTCCCCTTGAGCGGCACCGACGCCGATCGTGCGACCGAGAATGCCGCCATCGCCGTCGGCAAGGCGTTCGGCGCGCATCTGGTCGCGTTGCATGTGCAGCGCGACGTTCGCGCCGATATCGCCGCCCTGGCCTCGGCCGACATGGGGATGGCCAGCGGCCTCGATTCCATCATGGCACGCATGGCAGACGACGCCGCCGCACGGGAACGCAGCGCCGAGGAAAGCTGGCGGTCGGCCTGTTCGGCGGCCGGGATTGCGGTCGCCGAACAGCCGAATGGGCAAACCGGGGCGACGCAGGAGTTTGTGTCGGAGACCGGGGAGGAAGCCGATTGGCTGGCCGAATATGGACGGACGGCGGACCTCGTGCTGGTCGGACGGTCGCGCGAAGGCGACATGCTGGACCTGGAACCGATGGAGGCCGCGCTGATGGACACCGGCCGCCCGGTGCTGATCGCCGCCGAAAAGGGGACGCCCGTGCTGGATGGCACGATCGCGATCGCCTGGAAAAACACCAGGGAAGCGGCCGGCGCGGTCGGCGCGGCGCTGCCCTTCGTCCGCCACGCCAAGCGGGTGATCGTGTTCACCGTCGAGGAGGACGATGCCGGCGATGCCGTCGATAAATCCCACCTGCGGCTGGTGCGCGCGCTGCGGTGGCACAATCCCAACACCGGCTCGCAGGTGCTGCGCCGCGAGTCCCGCGCCCCGGTCCGCGTGCTGCTCGACGCCTTGGCGCGGGAAAAATGCGATTTGCTGGTAATGGGCGGCTACGGCCACACGCGGCTGCGCGAAGCGGTGTTCGGCGGCTTCACCCGCGCGGTGTTGGAAGATGCGCCAGTCCCGGTGTTGATGGCGCACTAAAGCGCGATGACCGAAGGTGGATCGCCGGAGGTCTGAATCGCGCGAACAAACAAGAGTTTAGGTCGCGATACGCGAGCGGGAGCGAACGCATCGCGATCTAAGGGCTGGGGTGGCATCGCCGCCCCTGGGATGGTAGGGAGGCGGACAATCTTGCACCGCCCCCTCTCAGAGGAACCGACATTGGTCCCCCATACGCGCCTGTTACGCTTCGCCGTGGCGATGCTGGCCATCGGACTCGCGGGTTGCAGCCTGCTCGAACCGAAAGAACAGCTTCGCGGCAATCGCGTCGATGCCGACCAATTGAAGGAACTCACCCCCGGCACCTCGACCCGCGTCGATGTCGCCGCCGTGCTCGGTTCCCCCACCCTGCATGCGTCGTTCGACGACAACACATGGCTGTATGTCAGTCAGGTCACTCGCGCGCGCATCGGCGGCACCCAAGCGGTGGAACAGCAGAACGTCACGATCGTCAGCTTCGACAACCGGGGCGTGCTGTCCGGGGTTTCGACCCGCTCGCAGGACGACGCGCTGCCGGTTTCGGTCGTGGATCGCACCACCCCGTCCCCGGGTAGCGAGGCATCCTTCCTGCAACAATTGTTCGGCAATATTGGGCGGTTCAATGCCGGCGGTATCGCGCCGACCACGGCCGGACCGTCCGGTGGGGCGCCGAAGCCCTTCTGATCGCCGCTGCCGGCACCGTTTCCCAACCTATTTCATAAGGTCCAAAATCATGGACATCTCGCACGCCAGTTCGCTGTCGAAAGCCGACGCGCTCGCACTTCGCTACGGCGAATCCGCCATTCCCGCCGCCGGCCCGTGGAACGACGCGATCGCGTTGCTTGCGTCGCATCGGTCGATCCGCGGCTACCGGTCCGACGCGTTGCCGGACGGCACGCTGGAAACCATGATCGCCGCCGCGCAGTCGGCCGCGACCAGTTCCAACCTGCAAACATGGTCGGTGGTCGCGGTGACCGATCCCGCCAAGAAGGCGGCGATCGCCAAAATTGCCAGCAACCAGAAGCATATCGAGCAATGCCCGCTGTTCCTGGCATGGGTCGCCGATGTGTCGCGCAATCAGCGCCTGGGCGCGGAGGAAGGCGTCGAACTCGAAACGATGCCGTACCTGGAAACCTTCCTGGTCGCCGCTATCGATGCCGCCCTGGCCGCGCAGAATGCGGTCGTCGCCGCCGAATCGCTGGGCCTGTCCACCGTCTATATCGGCGCGATGCGCAACAACGTGCAGGAAATTGGCAAAATCCTGGGGCTGCCGCCGGGCGCGATGGGCGTGTTCGGCCTGTGCGTCGGCTATGCCGCGCCGGGCGTCGCGAACGAGGTGAAGCCCCGCCTGCCGCAGGATGCCATCCTGTATCGCAACACCTACGGCAACCCCGAGGAACCGAAGCTGCGCGCCGCCTACGACGCCCAGATGGCGGCTTTCTCGGCGCGCAACGATATGACGCAGGACACCTGGACCAAGCGGGTGATCGGGCGCATGGGCAAGATCGCGGCGCTCAGCGGTCGGCACACGCTGACCGACGCGCTGCGGGCGATGGGCATCCCGCTGAAATAGCCGAGCGCGCTGGGCGCATACCGGTCGGCTGGCCGGCGTGCCTCGATGTCGCGGCATTCGGCGCACCGACCGAAGCCCGGCCGTCGTGCGCCGATCGCCGCTCGGCGTAGTCTACGCCTTGCCCACCAGGGGGCAGCCGACTTCCTCCGCCGGGCGGAAGGCCTTGTCGCCGGGAACGGTCTGCACGATTTCCTCGTACTCCCAAGGGCCCTTCGATGCCGCAGGGCTTTTGACCTTCACCAGATACATATCGTGCACCAGCCGCCCGTCCGCGCGCAGCTTCGCCCCGTTGGCATAGAAATCGTCCACCGGCATTTCCCGCATTTTCGCCGCAACCGCCGCCGTGTCGGTGGTGCCCGCCGCGCCGACCGCCTTGATGTAATGCAGCGTGGCCGAGTAGGTCGCCGCATGATCCATCGACGGCGCCGTCCGGTGCCGCGCCATGAAGCGCTTCGACCATGCTCTTGTCTGCTCGTTGCGATCCCAGGTGAACGAGGTCATCAGCGAAATCCCCTGCGCCGCCGGCAGACCGAGGGCGTGGATATCGGTATTGGTGCAGAGCATCGGCACCAGGGTCTGACCGCTTTGCTGCAAGCCGAACTCGACCGCCTGCTTCACCGCCCCGGTCATGTCGCCGCCGCCATTGGCCAAGGCCACCACTTTGGCGCCGGATGCCTTCGCGGCGATCAGGTAGGCGCTGAAATCCCCCGCATTCAACGGGTGTTTGACCGAACCCAGCACCTTGCCGCCGGCTTTGCGCACGGCGTCGGAGGCATCGGCTTCCAGCGCCGCGCCGAACGCGTAATCCACCGTCAGGAAGAACCAGGTATCCAAGCCCCTGGCGACCAGCGATCCGGCGACTCCGTGGGTCAGCGCATAGCTGTCGTAATTCCAGGAAAACGCCGTCGGGGTGCAGAATTTTCCGGTGAAATCGTTGGTGCCGACGGCAATGGCCACCGCGATTCCGTTGCGATCCTTGGCCACTTGCTCGACCGCCAGCGCGACCGAGGAATTGTCCATTCCGACGATCATGCCGACCCTTTCGCGGTCGTACCATTGCCGAGCAATGGCGGACCCGATGTCGGCCTTGTTTTGGTTGTCGGCGGACAATATTTCGATGGTGCGGCCAAGCACTTTGCCGCCGGCATCTTCCGCCGCCATTTTCGCGGCCAGGAACGAGCCCGGGCCGATCGCATCGGCATACAGCCCCGTCATATCCGTCAGCACGCCGACTCGCACCGGCAGATCCTCTGCTCGGCTACCAAAACTTGCCAGCCCGGCGGCCGCGCCGGAGGCGGCGAGCAAGGTGCGGCGGTTCATGGATCGCATGTTTCTCTCCGATTATCGTTCGATGGGTCGGTTATACCGGCTTGGCTGCAAACGCAGAAGGCAGCCGCGCGGGCGGCGGTTTATGGTTGTTTGACGGTAACGACGGATCGCCGCCATTGACGTCGCGCCGGGCGGGGACACAATGCATCGAACGATAACCGGAGTATCGAACGATGTCCGCGACCGAACGCTTACAGGCCCTCGGACTGGAATTGCCGCCGCCGCCGCGGCCGATCGGCAATTATGTGCCCTTTCGTATCGGGGGCGGTTTGTTGTTCCTGTCCGGCGTCGGGCCGCGCCGGCCGGACGGTACCTCCATGACCGGCAAAGTCGGGGAGACGGTTTCGGTCGAGGAAGCGTATCAGGCCGCCAAATTATGCGGCCTCAATCTCTTGACCAATACCATTGCCGCGTTGGGCTCGCTCGATCGGGTGGATACGATTTTGAAAGTATTGGGCATGGTGAATGCGATCCCCACCTTCCGCGACCACCCCAAAGTCATAGACGGCTGCACCGATTTGTTCGTCGCGGTGTTCGGCGATGCCGGGCGGCCGGCGCGGTCGGCGGTCGGCATGGGCAGCCTGCCGGGCAATATATCGGTCGAAGTCGAAGCGGTGGTGCTGATCCGACCCTGATGGGGGCCGCACGCCGGGGTCAATTGCAATCCCGATCCGCCGTTGGTTGCTGCTCGACGATCGAGGTCCGGACCCATTCGATAAACATGGCATCGCCGACTGTGCCGGCTGCCATCTCCAGCATCGTTACGGTTGCCTCCGCGTCGCCGACGGTTAGTTCCAGCCCGTTCAGCATGAGGAAGGTTTCGAGTGCCACAAAGGCGGTGCGCTTGTTCCCGTCGACAAAAGGGTGGTTGCGGGCGATGGCCAGTGCATAGAGTGCGCCCAACGCGGCCGCATCGGCTTCGGCATAGCCGGCGTGGTTCAGCGGGCGGGCGATGGCACTTTCTAGCAAGCCGATGTCGCGTATGCCGGCTGCGCCACCGTGTTCGGCGATCTGCTCATCGTGAATGGCCAGCAGCAACGCAGCCGTCAGCCAGACCGTCACTTCGCCAGTTCGCGCAGAACGGCGCGGCGTTTCTTCATGATCTGTCGCGCCACTTCCATCTGGGCTTGGAAGTCCGGGTCCGTGGTGGTCAGGCGGATGCCCTCCTCGGTCTCCACGGCAAACAGGGTATCGCCCTTGCCGACACCTAGCTTGGCCAGCAACTCCTTGGGGAAGATGACGCCGACCGAATTGCCGATAGCGGTGAGTTTGAGCGCTGACATACGGCACCTCGGGTTACTACAGAGGTTATAACGCCCACCAAGCAACCGACGCAACGTTCCGTCGGCAGCTACCCCAGCTTCCCATGGCAGTGCTTGAACTTCTTGCCCGATCCGCAGGGGCAGGCGGCGTTGCGGCCGGCGTTTTTCCAGGTGGACATGTCGTCGGGGTCGATCAGGTCCGAGCGCATCTTGTCGCCCAGCCATTGCGCCGGCATGTCGCTGGTCAGCGTCATGCGCGGGGCGGCGTCGGCGAAGGCGGATTCGGCTTGCGGGTGGCTTTCCGCATACAGTTCCGACGTGGGATCGAACACTGGCGTCGGATCGAACACTGGCGCGGGTTCCGGGTCGGTGCCGAGTTCGACCCGAGCGAGCATGGATGTGACGCGTTCCTTCAACTCGTCGAGCATGGCGTTGAACAAAGCGAAGGCTTCGGATTTATACTCGTTCAGCGGGTCGCGCTGGCCGTAGGCGCGCAGGCCGATGCCTTGGCGCAGGTGGTCCAGCGCATACAGATGTTCCTTCCACACGGCGTCGAGCACCTGAATCAGCAGGCTTTTCTCGATGAAGCGCATCAGGTCGGGGCCGAAATTGGCGGCTTTCGCGGCCATCAGGCGATCCGCTTCCTGCACGATGCGTTCGCGCAGATGGGTTTCGTCGATGCCCTCTTCCTTGCCCCAGTCTTCGATCGGCAAGTCCAGATTCTGCACCCGGCGGACATCTTCGGTGAGTTCGGCCAACTGCCATTGCTCGTGGAAGGCCTTTTCCGGAATGCGGCGGGCGACCACGGTTTCCAGCACTTCGTTGCGCATTTCGGCGATGGTTTCCGCGACGTCGTCGCGTTTCATGAACTCCTTGCGCTGGGCGTAGACTTCCTTGCGCTGGGCGTTCATCACGTCGTCGTATTTCAGCACGTTCTTGCGAGTATCGAAGTTGCGGGCTTCGACCTTTTTCTGTGCCTTTTCCAAGGCTTTGTTGATCCAGGGATGGACGATCGCCTCCCCGTCTTTCAGGCCCAGCCGCTGGAGCATGCCGCCCATCCGATCCGACCCGAAGATGCGCATCAGGTCGTCTTCCAGCGACAGGAAGAAGCGGGACCGTCCGGGATCGCCCTGACGGCCGGACCGGCCGCGCAACTGGTTGTCCACGCGGCGGCTTTCGTGCCGTTCGGTGCCGATGACAAACAGACCGCCGGCTTTTTTGACCTTGTCGTGGGCTTCGGCGATTTCGGCGCGCACCTGCGCTTCCTTCCCGGGATCGACGATCCCCGCGATTTCCTTACGCAGCCGCATGTCCAGATTGCCGCCCAATTTGATGTCGGTGCCGCGGCCGGCCATGTTGGTGGCGATGGTGACGGCCCCGGGCGCGCCGGCGTCGGCGACGATTTCCGCCTCCTGCTCGTGGAAGCGGGCGTTCAGGACGGAGTGCGGGACTTGCTTCCTTTTCAGCAGCTCGCTGATGGCCTCGCTTTTTTCGATCGACGTGGTGCCGATCAGCACCGGTTGGCCTTCCTTGCGGGCCTCGGCGATCAATTGCGCGACGGCTTCGTATTTCTCGGCTGCGGTGCGATAGACTTCGTCGTCCTCGTCGTTGCGGGTGACGCTGACATTGGTGGGAATTTCCAGCACGTCGAGCTTGTAGATTTCGGCGAATTCGTCGGCCTCGGTCATTGCCGTGCCAGTCATGCCGGCCAGCTTCGGGTAAAGCCGGAAATAATTCTGGAAGGTGATCGATGCCAGGGTCTGGTTTTCCGGCTGCACCGGCACGTGTTCCTTGGCTTCCAGCGCCTGGTGCAGGCCCTCGGAATAGCGCCGCCCTTGCATCATGCGGCCGGTGAATTCGTCGATGATCACCACTTCGTCGTTGCGCACGATGTAATCCACGTCGCGGGCGAACAGGGTGTGCGCGCGCACCGATTGCTGCACGTGATGGATGATCGAAACGTTGAAGATGTCGTAAAGATTGCCCTCGGTCAGCACGCCGGCCTGCTTGAGCATGTCTTCGACCGTCTGCGAACCGGCTTCGGTCAGCGATACGGTTTTG
The DNA here is from genome assembly GCA_025354865.1 of Acetobacteraceae bacterium. Classification (GTDB taxonomy): domain Bacteria; phylum Pseudomonadota; class Alphaproteobacteria; order Acetobacterales; family Acetobacteraceae; genus Rhodopila. The sequence continues at coordinate 18,218 of JANXMB010000056.1, forward strand.
AATTTCTCGTCTTTGTCGTAGGTGTCGGCGTCCTTTACCAGTTCCTTCACCACGATATCGACCTGCCGATAAAGATCGGAACTGTCCTCGGCCGGGCCGGAGATGATTAGCGGGGTGCGGGCTTCGTCGATGAGGATCGAATCGACCTCGTCCACGATGCCGAAGACGAAGTCGCGCTGGACCATGTCTTCCAGCCGATATTTCATATTGTCGCGCAGATAGTCGAAGCCGAATTCGTTGTTGGTCCCGTATGTGATATCCGCCGCGTACTGCGCTCGGCGGGCATCGTCGTCGAGCCCGTGGACGATGACGCCGACGGTCATGCCGAGGAAATTGTAGATCTGGCCCATCCATTCGGCGTCGCGGCGGGCGAGGTAGTCGTTGACCGTCACCACATGGGTGCCTTTGCCGGCCAAAGCATTGAGGTAGACGGGCAGGGTGGCGACCAGGGTCTTGCCTTCGCCGGTTTTCATTTCCGCGATTTTGCCGTCGTGCAGCACCATGCCGCCGACCAACTGCACATCGAAGTGCCGCTGCCCGAGGGTGCGTTTGCCGGCTTCGCGCACCACCGCGAAGGCTTCCGTCATCAGGCTGTCCAGCGTTTCCCCCTTGTCCAGGCGGGCGCGGAATTCCTGCGTCTTGGCGCGCAGGTCGTCGTCGGACAGGGCGGCCATGGCCGGTTCCAGCGCGTTGATCGCGGGGACCTGTCGCTGGTAGGATTTCAATGAGCGGTCGTTGGCGGAGCCAAAGATGGCGCGGGCAATCGAGGCGAACATGCGGACCTTCCAGCGGATGCCCCCTGATGGGGCGGGGTTCAGATAGGACCGACCCGCCCCCTGGTCAACGATGCCAGCATGAGTCTTATGTATATAGCGCGGTTCGGATGGCCGTTCGATGCGGCGAAAGGTGGGGTTGAGTATGGCGCGACGCAAGCTCTGCCGCCTTTTTGGGCAGACTCTGACGATTGGCTGGCTGACGATCGCCGCCGCCGCGCCCCTCTGCGCGCAGGTTGCGCCGTCCGCGCGTCCGGCGGCCGCGGTGCCTGCTGCCCCGCCGCCTGTCGCTGCGACGCCTGTCGCCCCTCCACCGGCCGCCCCCCCTCCACCGGCCGCCCCGCCGCCCGCCGCCCCACAAGCCCCGGTGGCGCGCGCGGCCGATGTCCTGTCGGTGGACGGACGCACCCAGATCGAGGCCGATCCCGTCGTCGCCAGCGTCGATGGGCACCCGATCCATCTCACCGACCTCGGCAAGGCGTCCGACACCCTGCCGGAAAACCTGCGCGCCCTGCCGTTCGATGCGCTCTACCCCGCCTTGTTGGAACGCATGATCGATCGGCAGGTGCTGATCATGATGGCGCGCCGCCAGGGGCTGGACGAAAACCCCGACACCAAGCGCGACATCGCCGAAGCGGTGGATCGGGTGCTGGAAGCGGCCTACCTCCGGCGGGAAGCGCTGTCCAAGGTCACCGACCGCGCCATTCAGGCCCGCTACGACCGCGAATATGCCAATCGGCCGGCCACCGAGGAGGTGCGCGCCCGCCACATCCTGCTGCCGACCGAGGCGGAGGCGAACGCTGTCCTCGCCGAACTCAAACAAGGTGCCGATTTCGCCACCCTCGCCGCCGCTCGGAGCAAAGATCCCGACGGTCGGCGCGGCGGCGATCTCGGCTACTTCCGCCGCGAGCAAGTGTGGCCGGATTTCGCCGATGTCGCGTTTTCCCTCCAACCGGGACAAGTCGGGCCACGGCCCATCCGCAACGCGTTCGGCTGGCACGTGGTGAAGGTGGACGAACGCCGTCTGGTCGCCCCGCCCGGCTTATCCGACGTGCGGGAATCCCTCCGTCAGGCGTTGATTTCGCAGGAAATCCGGCAGGCGGTGAAGCTGGCCCGAGCACAGGTTCCGGTGCACGAGTTCAATGTGGATGGGACGGTGAAGCTGGACGACGCGGTGCGAACGCCGAACGAATCGGTGGGCGGGGGCGGGCGGTAATCCTCGGTTCTTGTGGCAAAAGCCGGGTTCCGGCATGATCGCGGCCTCATGCAATCGGGGCTATAATGATCCATTCCCAGAAATCGACGGCTGGGGCACTCGCCCGCGCGCTTATGCTTGCGTTGGTCGGCTTGCCTTTCAGTGCCCCCGTTTGGGCGCAAGCGACGCCTGCCTTGGCGCCCGATCCGGTCGTCGCGACTGTTGGGGGGGAGCCTATACGTCTGGCCGAGGTGCGCGAAGCCATGGCCGGCCTGCCGCGCGAAGCCCAGTCGATGCCGCCGCAGACCCTGTTTCCCTACGTGCTGGATCAATTGATCGACTCCCGCGTGCTGGTGCAGGCCGCCCGTAAGGCCGGGTTGGAGAAAGACCCCGCCGTGCAGCGGCAACTCGCGATCTCCGCCGATCGGGTGCTGCAAGCCGCCGTCCTGCATCGCGATATCGATCCGCAGGTCACCGACGCCGCCCTGAAGGCGCGGTTCGACAAGGACAACACCGGCAAGGTGGGGGAACTGGAAGTCCACGCCCGCCATATCCTGGTCCCGGACGAAGCCACCGCGAAAAAAATCGTCGCCGAGCTGAAGAAGGGCGGCGATTTCGCGGCCTTGTCGAAGCAATACAGCAAGGATCCCGGCGCCTCGGCGCAGGACGGCGATCTGGGCTTCTTCACCAAGGAGCGGATGGTCCCCGAATTCGCCGCCGCCGCCTTCGCGCTGAAGGACGGGGAGGTTTCGGCCAACCCGGTGAAGACCCAGTTCGGCTGGCACGTGATCCAGGTCATCGAACGGCGCCAATCGCCGCCGCCAGCGTTCGAGGACGCACGCGACGAACTGCGCCAGCAGATCGTGCAGGAGGTCGTGCAAGCCTCGGTCGCGAAGGCCAAGGCCAGCGTGACGGTCGAGAAGTTCAACATGGACGGGACCGCGCGCAAGGCGACCGATACGGCCGAACCGCCGCCGCCCGGCAAATAACCGACACACGTTCCAAGGAAGATCGCCATGGCTACTGCCGTTTCCCCGCTCGCCGTCGCTTTGCCCGCATTGCCGCCCTTGGCCGGTGTCCGCCTGGGCGCTGCCGCCGCCGGCATCCGCTACCAAGGCCGTACCGATGTCGTGATGATCGAGGTCGCGCCCGGCAGCACCGCCGCCGGTGTGTTCACATCGAACAAATGCCCCGGCGCGCCGGTCGATTGGTGCCGCGCCGCGCTGAAGGGCGGTAAGGCGCGCATGGTCGTGGTGAACGCCGGCAATGCCAACGTGTTCACCGGCAAGGCCGGGCACGACGCCTGCGCCGCCACCGCCGCCGCCGCCGCGCGGTTGGGCGACTGCTCGGCCAAGCAGGTGATGGTCGCATCGACCGGTGTGATCGGGGAGATCTTGCCGCACGAGAAACTGACGGCGGCGCTGCCGGCCTTGCATGCCAGCCTGTCGGAAGACAACTGGGAAGCTGCCGCGCGCGGCATCATGACCACCGACACGTTCCCCAAAGCCTCCACCCGGACTGCGACCATCGGCGACACCGAGGTCCGTATCACCGGCATCGCCAAGGGTTCGGGGATGATCGCGCCGGACATGGCGACGATGCTCTGCTTCATCTTCACCGACGCCAAAATCCCCGCCCCGGCGCTGCAAACTCTGCTGAGCAAGGGCGTCAATGCGACGTTCAACTGCACGACGGTCGATAGCGATACCTCCACCTCCGACACGGTCATGCTCATTGCGACCGGGCAGGCGCGGCATAAGCGGGTGCCGGCCGAGGGCGGCGCGATGCTGAAGGATTTCGCCCGCGCGCTGAACGAGTTGCTGCTGGACCTCGCTTTGCAGGTGATTAGGGATGGCGAGGGGGCGCAGAAGTTGGTGCGCATCGATGTGACCGGCGCCAAAACCGCGAAGTCGGCGAAGAAGATCGGGATGGTCGTGGCCAACTCCCCGCTGGTGAAAACCGCCATTGCCGGGGAAGACGCGAACTGGGGCCGGATCGTCATGGCGGTCGGCAAAGCCGGGGAGCCAGCGGACCGCGACACGCTGTCGATTGGCGTCGGCGGCACCTGGATGGCGAAAGACGGCGGCGTGGTGCCGGGTTACGACGAGACCCCGGTGGTTGCGCATATGAAGGGCCAGGAGATCGATATCGCGATCGACATCGGCCTGGGCCGCGGGAAGGCAACGGTGTGGACTTGCGACCTGACGCACGGTTATATCGATATCAACGGGTCCTACCGGTCGTAAAACCGCCCGGCGGGGCGCCTTACGGCCGGGTTCGGTCGCAACAATCAGTCATTCAGGAAACGTCCAATCATGCAACCGATCCGATCTGCGGCCTTCGCTGCCGCCATGCTCGCGCTGTTCGCCGGCCGCGCGTCCGCTGCCGATGCCAAACATTACAGCTTCGGCTACGACCAGCCGCACACCACGGCCTACGGCCTGGCCGCCGATATGTTCGATGCCAAGCTGAAGGAAGCCAGCCACGGCACCATGACGATCGACCAGTTCCCCGGCGGGCAGTTGGGCCAAGAGCCGCAGATGTTGCAAAAAATCCGCACCGGCGACATCGATTTCATGATCAGCTCCACCGCCAACGCCGCGACCGTTTCGCCGCAGTCCGGGGTGCTGTCGATCCATTATCTGTTCCGGTCCGAGGAACATCTGGTCAAGTGCATCGCCGACCCTCGTCTGGTGGCGGCCGTGCGCGAAATGTTCGCCGAGACGGTGAAGGATGCGCATGTGCTCAGCATGGGCACGATGGGATTGCGCAATCTTTACGGGAAAAAGGAAATCCATAAGGTCGAGGACCTGAAGAACCTGAAAATCCGGGTGCAGGCGACCCCGACCGAGGACGCGATGTTCCCCGCCTACGGTGCCCAGACCGTGCACATGCCGTTCGGCAGCGTCTACACCAGCCTGCAAACCGGCGTGGTCGATATGGCCGAAAACGGGGTGAACGTTTACGACTCGAACAAACATTACGAAGTCGGTGCGGTCATGTCGATGACCCAGCACGAGGCCAACAACAATGTCGTCTGGGTCAGCGCCAAGCTTTGGCAGACGCTGACTGCCGAGCAGAAGGGCTGGGTGCAGGCGGCGGCGGACGAAATCGGGACGAAGGAGCCGGCGGCGGCTGTGGCGCTGGAACACAAGTCGCAGACGAAGCTGGAAAAGATGGGCGTGAAATTCGTAACGGACGTGGACAAGACGGGCTTCCTGGCCGCTGCGGCGCCGTTGCAGGACAAGATCGCGGCCGACCTCGGTCCGGCGGCGACGAAGATCCTGGCGATTGCGCGCGACATCAAGTAGGGCAACGAGCCGCGTGCGGCGGGTGGTTCCGCCGCGCGCCTTTCGTGCGGTACGCCCAACGGCAGCCGGCACTGCGCAACGCCACTGATCCGCCGCCGATAGAAGCAGGGAACCGAACCGCCTATGACCGACCAAAATCCCATCGTGCAGGCGACCGGGCGTCACCTGAAATGGGCGGCGCTCGACCCGCTCGAACACGGGTTGATGCTGCTGTGCGGCCTGTGCCTGAGCGCGTTCGCATTCTCCACCTTTGTCGACGTGGTCACCCGCGAAACCGGCCATGCCCTGCTGTGGTTGCAGGAAGTCACCTCCACCTTCTTCATCTACGGCATTTTCATCGGCACCGCCGTGGCGACGCGGCGTAACGATCATCTGTTCCTGTCCGCCCTGACCGAGAAAATGACCGGCTCCCTGCGCCGTTTTTTCGAGGTCTTCAACCGTTCGGTGGTGATGTTCGTGGGTCTGAGCATGCTGGTGTTCGGGGTGCAGAATTTCATGACCGGCTTCGGCAGCTTCCGGATGCCTTCCATGTTGCCGATGTCGTACCTTTACCTCGCGATCCCGCTTTGCGGCGCGCTGGTGGCACTGTTCTCGTTGGAGCAAATCGTCAACGGCCTGCGCAACGGTTTCCAGAACGACGAAGAACAGGTCTCCGGACAGGGAGCGGCGATATGATCGTCTCCAACGCCGTCCTGCTGTCGATCATGACGGTACTGTTCCTCTCGCTCGGCTACCTCGGCGTGCCCGTCGCCTTTGCGTTGATGGCGGGCGTGCTGGTGGGCACGATGTTCACCCCGATCACCATGCAGTCGATGATCGCGCAGTTGTTCAACGGCATGGACTCCGAAGCGTTGATGGCGATCCCGTTCTTCCTGCTGGTTGGCGAGTTGATGACCTCGGCGAATGTGGTCATCCGCATCGCCGAATTGTCGCAGGCGCTGGTGGGGCATATCCGCGGCGGATTGGCGCAGGTCACCACGGTGTTCTCGATGTTCTTCTCCGGCATGTCCGGGTCGTCGTCGGCCGACGTCGCCGTGCTATCCCGGACTATGGCCGTCCCCATGGCGCGGGAAGGCTATCGCCCCGAATTCACCGCCGCCCTGATCGCCGCCGCGTCCACCATCGCGGCCCTGGTGCCGCCATCGATCATGGCCGTGGTCTATGGCGCGATCGGCAACGTCTCGATCGCCGGCCTGTTTCTGGGCGGCATCGTCCCGGGGTTCTTCATCGCCATCGGGTTGATGGTCTACTGCTACTTCTTCGGTCCGGCCGGTTTCCGCCGCCCGCGTTCGACCTTCGGGCAATTGGCAACGGCGGGCCGAGCGGCGGCGCTGCCGATGATGATCCCCGCGATCCTGTTGGGCGGTATTCTGACCGGCTGGTTCACCCCGACCGAGGCCGGGGTTATCGCCATCGCCTATATTCTGCTGATCGTCATCCCCTTCCTCAATCCCGGGCATCTGCGCCATGTGCCGCGCGATTTCGTGCATGCCGGGCTGATCTACTCGCTGCCGATGATCACCATCGGTGCCGCTGCGGCGTTCGGCTGGTTGGTCGCTTATCTGCGCGGTCCCATCGTGGTGGCCGGTTGGATCGGCGCCTTCGCCGGCGACGATCCGCAGTTGATCATGTTCTCCCTGGTGTTGGTGTTCGTGATCGTCGGCGATTTCATCGAACCGGTGCCCGCCATCATCATCTTCATGCCGGTGGTCAACGCTTTGACGGAAGTGGGGTCGATCAATTCGGTCCATATGGGCGTGGTGCTGATCGTGACGCTGGCGTTCGGCCTGATCACGCCACCGTATGGGCTGGCGTTGCTGATGGCGTCGAAATTCCTGCATGTGCGGTTTTCCGCCGCGCTGAAGGCCAGTTTACCGATCTACATTATCTTCTTCGCCGCGATTGCCTTCACGATCTTCGTGCCGGAGGCGGTGTTGTGGCTGCCGAAGCATATCTTCCCGGACTCGGTGGGCTGCTTCAAATCGCCGAGCGGCGCGGGATATATTTGTCCCTGAAGGGATGGCCCTGACGCGGGACGGCTGACGGTAGGACCGGCAATTTCTGTTGTCCGCCGACGCCAACCCTGCGCGGATACCGTTTGGCCGTTCGGCCGCCCGGTATAACCATTCGATGACAAAAATAGGCGCCCTTGGCAAGAGCGCCTATCTTTTAGTCAGTTTCGGGGTTGTTCAAGCATGACCGGACGACGATGTGCCCGACGATGCTTTGGCGACCGCCGTTGCGTCCGCTCGGATCAGTTCTTGAAGACGGTGAAGATTATGGACGGCACGGCGGGCATGTTCGCCGGCTTGGTCGCGATCAGCCCGAGGCCGGGGGCGCTGGTCTGGTACATGATTTCCAACACGTCGCCGGCCTTGAAGGTCATCTCGCCCTGCGACACCAGCACGGTGGTGAAGGCCGTGGAGGGGATGTTCTGGATCGAGTTGGAGTCGGGCACGTCCTTGCCGTTCACCCGCACCCACAGCCAGATATTGCCAGCGGTGCTACCGCCGACCTGCGCAGCTGCGACCACGAAATAATCGCCGCCCTTCAGGATCGTCAGCTTGGAGCCTTCCAGCTTGAAGCCGGAGGCGGGGTCGGACTTCATGGTGATGGCGTAGGGGGTGTTGGCGGCGGCCGCGACCTGGTTATCGCTGCTGATCGGGCCGATGGATGTGGCTGCCATCGCGCCAGCCGCATAGAAACTGAACAATCCGGCGGCAATAGTCGCTGTTAGTTTACGCATCGTGGTTGCTCCTTGGCAGATATCGCTATTCTTTTGGGCATCCGTGGCGTTTCTCGCCATGGCACTTATCATTATGCAATGCGTGGGCCAGTTTCCCGATGCGCAGGGATCGCTTTGTGCGCGGGCCTTCTGATCGGTCGTCGTGCCCCCGCCCGCATCGCCCCGAACGCAAAACGGGCCGGAACCTTGGTTCCGACCCGTCTGCGTTTCAGCCCGAAAGGATCAGAAGGTCAGAACGAAGTCCGACCCGAAGGTGAAGGCGCCGGTATCGCGGCCGCCGTTGAAGGGCCGCTTGCCGTTCAAGGACGCGTCGTAGCGGATTTCCGGCCGGATCAGCAGGGTGGATGCCACCGGCAGCCAATCCATTTTCGGCTTGTAGGTCGCACCCAGGGTAATCGCCCCGTAGGTGGTGCCGCTGTTGCCGGGGACGGAATAGGCGTTGGTCAGCGCGTAGCCGGACTGCGCCGCGTTGAACGCGTTATTGCCCGGGAAAGCGGCGACAAAGAAATTCTTATTATCCGCAAACACTTCCGCTCGGGCATTCAACGTGACCTCGTCGGTGATGGCATAGCCCAAATACTGCGCGATGCCCCACGCCGAGGCGCCCTTGGCCGCCGCGCCGTTCGCGGTGGTGATGAACGGGTTGCCGTCGTGGATGTAGTTCGCCTCGGTGATGCTGGTCAGGTAGCCGTTGATTTTCCAGGTGACGACGATATCGGCGATCTCGCGGTTGTATTTATTGGCGTCCTGCACCGCACCGGGGCCCATGCTGGGGTTTTCCGGCCCGATATGGGTCAGCGCCAGCACGGTGAGGTCGCCGCCCATCAGGTTCAGGCCGATCCCGCCCATGAACGCGGCGGTGCCGTTATTGTCGCCGCTGCCGAGGCCGATGGTGGTGTTCACGCCGGTGTCCACGCCGAGATACAGATCGACGACCGAGGTCGCGTGCACCGTGGCCAGCGCGCCAGTGTGTTTCAGCGGCAGGCCGAAGTTGAAGATGTAGGACTTCGAGTAGAACGAATTGGTCGAGGGATCGATGGTTTCCGCGCCCATCGGGGTGGAATACATGCCGAGCTTGAAGTCGATACCGCCCTCGGTGAGCCAGGGGGTGTGCACAAGGGCGTTGGCCTCGACGATATCGCCCTGGAAGCGGGTGCTGGACTGGCCGCGGCCGAAATACGTCCACCGCGTGTAGCGGGCGTCGGTGCCGCCGAGGGCTTGCAGCTTGAAGCCGAAATCGTAGTCGGTCGCCTTGGGATCGAGCGGGCGGGCAATGGTGGCGAGCACCTGATTGAACTGGAAGTCGTTCGATTTATCGGTGAAGGCATGACCGAAGTTGATGCCGTTGCGCGGGCTTGCGGCGTTGCCGATGATGCCGCCTTCGAATTGCAGGCCGAAGGTGATGGCGTCGGTCCACTTGGCAGAGGCGGACGGCGGGGCGGCGGCGGTTTGCGCCTGGGCCGGCAGCGCGGCGGACGACGCGAGGGCCGCAGCAGCGGCTACCCAAGGGGCAGAGCGGCGGGCTGTATGACGTTTCATGGAACACTCCAATTCGATTTTACGGTCTACGGATCGCATGAAGGACGGTTATGGGCACCCCTCCCGGAGTGCCCATTCCCGTGTTGCGGTCAGAGGATTTGTTCGCCGTGCAGCGAGATATCCAGACCTTCCCGTTCTTCTTCTTCCGTCGTGCGCAGGCCGACCAGGGCCTTGGTGATGTAGAGCAGGATCAACGAGCCGACGCCGCTGTAGACGATGGTAGCGGCAACGCCTTTGCATTGCAGGATCAACTGCGCCAAGCCACCGGGGCTGCCGTCCGGGGACGCATCGGTCGCCGACAGCGGTGCGAAGGAGAACACACCCGTCAGCAGCGCGCCGACGATGCCGCCGACGCCATGCACACCGAACGCGTCCAGCGAGTCGTCGTAGCCAAGCATGTGCTTCAGCGCCGTGGCGGACCAGAAGCAGATCACGCCGGCCGCGAGGCCGATGACGATCGACGCACCCGGCAGAACGAAGCCGGAAGCCGGGGTGATCGCCACCAGACCGGCAACCGCACCCGAGATCGCACCGAGGACCGAGGGTTTGCCCTTGGTGATCCACTCCGCGAACATCCAGCCCATCGCCGCCGCTGCCGTGGCGATCTGGGTAACCGTCATCGCCATCGCGGCGCGACCGTTGGCACCGACTGCGGACCCGGCGTTGAAGCCGAACCAGCCGACCCAAAGCAGGGAGGCGCCGATGACCGCGTAGGTCAGGTTGTACGGCGACATGTTGGTCGTGCCGTAGCCCTGGCGTTTGCCGAGCACGAGGCAGCATACCAGCCCGGCGACGCCGGCGTTGATGTGCACGACGGTGCCGCCGGCGAAGTCGAGCACGCCCGCGACCGAGGCCCAGCCCGTGGGTGCCCACACCCAATGCGCGATCGGCGCATAGATGAACAGCGACCACAGGGTCATGAAGATGCACATAGCCGAGAACTTCATCCGATCGGCGAAGGCGCCGCAGATCAGGGCCGGCGTGATGATCGCGAACGTCATCTGGTACATCATGTACAGCGACTCGGAGATCGTTTGTTGCTGTTCGGCCGGGCTGCCGGCGCCCAGCAGGAACGGCACGTCGCCGCCTTTGCTGATCCCGTCGGCGATGCCTTTCAGCATGACGCGGGAGAAGTCGCCCATGAAGGCGTTGCCGTTGGTGAAGGCGATGCTGTAGCCGGCGACGACCCAAACCAGGGTGACGATGCAGGTGATGGCGAAGGACTGCATCATCGTCGCAAGCACGTTCTTCTTACGCACCATGCCGGCATAGAACAGCGCCAGACCCGGGATGGTCATCATCAGCACCAGCGCGGTGCTCGTGAGCATCCAGGCCTGGTCGCCGGTATCGATCTGCGGTTCGGCGAAGGCCGGGGCAGTGGCCAGAAGCATCGGCGCAAACGCGGCCAAGCCCCAGCTGAGACGGGGGTTCTTCATAAGTCTTGTTTCCCTCTGCTTGGTTTACAGCGCTTCGCCGTCGGTTTCGCCGGTGCGGATCCGCATTGCGCGCTCGATGTCCATCACGAACACTTTGCCATCGCCGATTTTCCCGGTGTGGGCGGCTTTGGCGATGGCTTCGATGACCTGATCGGCGAGGTCGTCGGCCACGACCACCTCGACCTTGATCTTCGGCAGGAAGCTGACGTGGTATTCGGCGCCACGGTAGATTTCCGTCTGGCCTTTCTGACGGCCGAAGCCTTTGACCTCGGTGACCGTGAGACCTTGCACGCCCAGTGGCGTCAGTGCCTCGCGGACATCGTCCAGTTTGAACGGCTTGATGATGGCCATGATGAGTTTCATATCGGTGTGTCCCCGTTGAACGTGAGTGTCATTGTCCCTCTCCGGTGCCACCGCATCGGAGCGAGCGGCAGGTTGCTGGGGTATATTCAAGACCCGTGCCAAGTTTTGCCGCTGCTCGTCCGATGCGGCTGGATTGGCGCATAAATCGTTGTCTGGGCGGGTTTTTTCGCTTCGGCCCGGGTTTCGACGGGGGTTTCTACGGGCGTTCCGAGGCGGGGCGAGGGGGCCCAAGGGGTGGCTGCTGTCTACGCGATCGCCCGGCGATGGGGCTGCGTGGCACATTCGGCGCGTTCGGAGGCCAAGAGTGCTTAATATCCAGGCAATTGCCGAGCGGAATTGCCTTATGTTGTGGGGCGGCGGCGGGGCGAAGAGTACAAAAAAACGGAGCCTGCCTGCGCCATAACAGCGCGCGACAGGCTCCGTGGACTTGTCGGCCCGCCCCTTTCCCGGCTGGTGCGGGGATAAGGCGGGTTTAGGCGGTCAGGCTCAGACCGAGTAGTACATTTCGAACTCGACCGGATGCGGGGTGTGTTCGAAGCGGTACACCTCGGTCCATTTCAGATCGATATAGCTCTCGATCTGGTCTTTGGAGAACACGTCGCCGGCGAGCAGGAACTCGTGATCGGCGGCGAGGGCACCGAGGGCTTCGCGCAAGCTACCGCACACCGTCGGGATGTCCTTCAGCTCCTCCGGGGGAAGATCGTAAAGGTCCTTGTCCATCGGGTCGCCGGGGTGGATCTTGTTCTTGATCCCGTCCAGGCCGGCCATCAGCATCGCTGAGAATGCCAGATAGGGGTTGGCGGTCGGGTCGGGGAAGCGGACTTCGACGCGCTTGGCCTTCGGGTTGGTCGCATACGGGATGCGGCAGGACGCCGAACGGTTACGGGCGGAGTAAGCCAGCAACACCGGCGCTTCGAACCCGGGGATCAACCGCTTGTAGCTGTTGGTCGAGGGGTTGGTGAAAGCGTTCAGCGCCTTGGCATGCTTGATGATGCCGCCGATGTAATACAGGCACATCTCCGACAGGTCGGCGTAGCGGTTGCCCGCGAACAGCGGCTTGCCGGCTTTCCAGATCGACTGGTGGACGTGCATGCCCGAGCCGTTGTCGCCGTAGATCGGCTTCGGCATGAACGTCGCGGTCTTGCCGTAGCTGTGGGCCACGTTGTGCACGCAGTATTTGTAGATCTGCATGTGGTCGGCCTGACGGGTCAGGGGACCGAACTTGGTGCCCAGCTCGTGCTGGCTCTGCGCGACTTCGTGGTGATGCTTTTCGATCTCCAGGCCCATTTCGCCCATGGTCGAGAGCATTTCGGCGCGCAGATCGACTTCGCTATCGACCGGTGCCACCGGGAAGTAGCCGCCCTTAACGCCCGGGCGATGGCCCATGTTGCCTTCCGGGTAGTCCTTCAAGGACGCCTGCGGGCCTTCCTGGCTGTCCAACTGGTACATGCCGTAGTTGCCGCCGGTGCCGAATTTCACGCTGTCGAAGATGAAGAACTCAGCTTCCGGGCCCATGTAGACGGCATCGCCGATGCCGCTGCTTTTCACATAGGCTTCCGCCTTTTTGGCGGTGCTGCGGGGGTCGCGGACATAGCCCTGGCCGGTCGACGGCTCGATGATGTCGCAGATGATGATCGCCTGCGGCTTGGCCGAGAACGGGTCCATGACCACCGTTTCCGGGTCCAGCATCAAAATCATGTCGGACTCGTTGATCGCCTTCCAGCCCGCGATGGACGATCCGTCGAACATGATGCCGTCGCGGAACGCGTCTTCGTCGATGGTCGAGACGTGCTGGGCGGTGTGCTGCCACTTGCCGCGCGGGTCGGTGAACCGCAGGTCCACGTATTCGACGGAATTCTCCTTGAGCAGATCCAACACCTTCTGGACGCTGGAGCTAGCGCTCGTCGTAGTCGGCTTCTTCACCATGCCTGAAAATCCCCGTTCTAGGTCTTTGGATACCGCCTGGGTCGTGCCCACCGCTTGGGCGCGGCGAGGGCGGCGTTTCGAAGGGCGCGCACCACGCACGCCCCGTTGGGTCGGCCCCTCTACTCGTTTCCGCCAGGGGCCGAAAGCGGTAAGTTCGGCTGTCGCCGTTCCGGCTGCGGCAGATCGCGCCGCAGCCTGGGGGCGCAGTTCAGATCGCGTCCTCGCCCCGTTCGCCGGTGCGGATTCGGATCACTTCCTCGATCGCGCTGATGAAGATCTTGCCGTCGCCGATGCGCCCGGTGCGAGCGGCGGCGACGATCGCCTCGACCGCGCGTTCGACAACGCTGTCGTCGCAGATCACTTCGATCTTCACCTTCGGCAGGAAGTCCACCACATATTCGGCGCCGCGATAGAGTTCGGTGTGGCCTTTCTGGCGACCGAAGCCCTTCGCCTCCACGACAGTGATGCCTTGCAATCCGACTTCGTGCAGAGCCTCCTTCACTTCGTCCAGTTTGAATGGCTTGATGACAGCCTCGATCTTCTTCATGCGCGTGCAGCCCGGTCTCGCCGGGCTCTCCCATACTTGCTGGCTGCCCGGGTTGCCGTCCGGAGGGGGCAGCGTGAACAGAAACATAGGTTTGCACGCGGCGTGCCAAGCTTCAATGCGGTATCGGCGGCTTCGTTGTTTTTTGCCATTTTGGCGGGTTTTCCCGTCGAAGGGCGGCGGTTTTGGCCCAGCCGCCCGCGTCGGAGGCACCGATGGAGGAACCGATCGGTGGCATTCTGCCCGCTTGCTATGCAGTGCATGGGGTTTTTTTCATCTTGGCGGCCGGGATCGCGCACGGGCCGGCCCGGGCAAAATGCGGATAAAGCGTCGATCGGCGATTGACGGCCATGCCGGACTGTCCTACATCGCCCGCCCTGGATGGCGGACGTAGCTCAGTTGGTAGAGCGCCAGGTTGTGGTCTTGGATGTCGTGGGTTCGAAACCCATCGTTCGCCCCAGGTTTCCCTCGTGTTGAGCCTATCGTGGTCATGACCCATGTCGCGGCGCTTGTGCTGGCCGGCGGCGGCGCACGCCGGATGGGCGGCGGCGACAAGCCTCTGCTCAACCTCGGCGGTCGCCCCATCCTGGCCCGCGTCCTCGATCGGATCGGCCTGCCCGACATCGCCATCGCCGCCAACGGCGATCCCCGCCGATTCGCCGCCTTCGGACGCCCGGTACTGCCCGACGGGCCGTTCCTGGGGGAGGGTCCCTTGGCCGGATTGCTGGCCGGGCTCGACTGGGCCGCCGGGTTGGGGGCCGACACGCTGCTGACGGTGCCCGGCGATACGCCCTTCGTGCCTCGCAATCTTGCCGCCGCCCTGGCCCCCGCGCCCGCTTGCGCTGTCGGCAACGGGCAGGCCCACCATCTGGTCGCGCTCTGGCCGATCGCCTGCCGCGACACGCTGCGAGCCTTGCTTTCTGTGCCCGGAAGGCGGGATATCCATCGGTTTGCCACGCATATCGGCATGCGGCGGGTTGATTTCCCGGTCGGGAAATGGGACCCGTTTACCAATATCAATACGCCGGAAGAACTCGCCGCCGCGCGGGCCACTCTCGACGCACATGGGACGGAGGACTGGGCATGGCCTTGACTGTGGGGATCGCCGGCCTCGGCGCGATCGGATTGCCGCTGGCGCGCGCGCTCGATGCCGGCGTCGAGGGACTGAACCTGATCGCCGTCGCCGTTCGCGACCAAACCAAGGCGCTGGCCAATCTCGCCGGCTTCCGGCACGCGCCCCGGCTGGTCGAACTTCCAGATCTCGCCGCTGCCGATATTGTGGTGGAATGCGTGCCCGCCGCGCAGTTCGAGCGTGTGGCGCTGCCGGCGATCGATGCCGGACGGATTCTCGTTGTCCTCTCGGCCGGGGCGCTGCTGCCGCGCATGCACCTGATGCGGCGTGCCGTCGCCTCCGGTGCTCGGATCGTCGTGCCGACCGGGGCGCTGCTGGGGCTGGACGCGGTGCGTGCCGCCGCCGAGGGGCCGGTGGAAAGCGTCGCGATCGAAACCCGCAAGCCGCCGAATGGCTTGGAAGGCGCGCCCTATCTGGTGAAGAACGGCATTTCCGTCGCCGGCCTGACCGAACCGCTATTGGTGTTCGAGGGCAATGCGCTGGATGCGGCGGCCGGCTTTCCAGCCAATGTGAATGTCGCAGCGGCGTTGGCGCTGGCCGGGATCGGGCCGGTGCGCACGAAGGTGCGGATCTGGGCGGACCCGGCGGTGGATCGCAACGTCCATACCATCGTCGTCGAAGCCGAGGCCGCCCGCTTCACGATGAAGATCGAAAACGTGCCATCCATCGACAATCCCCGCACCGGCAAACTGGTCGCCCTGTCCACGCTCGCCTGCCTGCGCGGGCTGGTGTCCCCGCTCAAGGTCGGGAGCTGAGGGCCGGGACCCCGCCATGCTGGAACAAGCCGTCTACACCATCGCAATCGCTTTGTTCGCCTTCACCATCCTCGCCACCGCTCGGATGGACCAGGACCTGCTGCTGGTGGCCTGCATCCCGCCGGTCTTCGTCGCATTGGTGATGGGTTTCACGATGGCGATCTACGCCGGAGACACGTTCGGGCTGGCGCTGCCCTTCCTGGCGTTGCTGCCGGCCGCCGTCGGGGCCTGGCAGTTGCCGAAATATTATGCCGGGCGCGATCGGCTGATCGCCATTTATCTCGCCTGGGTCGTCGGCATGGCGTTCGCCCTGATCGGCATCGGGATGCCCGACGCGGCCTAAGGCCGCTCGACGACGATTGTCTTGCCCGCTCCCCGGAAAGCGGGTCTAAGCTGCCCGCATGTCACTGATCGCAGACCTTCGCATCGCTTTTCCGCTGCCGCATCCCGCCGGCCGGCCGTTCATTCTGGGCGGGGTTGTGGCCCTGCTGGCCGGATTGTTCCTCGGCCAATGGCTCGTTTGGTTGGGCGGGGCCTTCGCGCTGTTCTGCGTTTTCTTCTTCCGCGATCCCGAACGCACGCCGCCGCCGCGCCCCGGCGTCTTCGTCTCCCCCGCCGATGGGCGGATCGTCGCCGTCCAACAGATGGCGCCACCGGCGGAACTGGACCTCGGCACCGCACCGCTCTGGCGGGTGTCGATTTTCCTGTCGGTGCTGGACGTCCACGTTAATCGCATGCCGATCGATGCCACCGTGACCCGCATCGCCTATCATCACGGGGCGTTCCTCAGCGCCAGTCTCGATAAGGCCAGCGAAGCGAACGAGCGCAATGCCGTCGGCCTGCGCCTTGCCGATGGGCGCGATTTTGCCGTGGTGCAGATCGCCGGCCTGATCGCCCGCCGCATCCTGTGCGATGCGCGCGAAGGCCAAAAAGTGCAGACCGGTGCGCGCTTCGGCATCATCCGCTTCGGCAGCCGCACCGATCTGTATTTGCCGGAGGGAGTCGCCCCGCTAGTCGTCGTCGGCCAGAAAATGGTCGGCGGGGAGACCGCGATCGCGGAAATGGCCACGTGAACCGGGCCGGGTTCAAGTCGCCGATCGGCCGATTGCGCCGGTTTCGGCCGCGCCGCCATCCCCGTTACACCGGCCCCTCGTTCAACCGTATTATGCCCAATTTGCTGACCATGGCCGGGCTTTGCGCCGGTCTGACGTCGATGCGATTCGCGCTGGAAGGGCGGTTCGGCTCCGCTGCCGCCGCGATTGCCGCCGCCGCCGTGATCGACGGGTTGGACGGGCGGCTGGCCCGTTTGCTCAACGCAACCTCCCGGTTCGGGGCGGAATTCGACAGCCTGTCGGATTTTCTGTGCTTCGGCGTCGCGCCGGGGTTCACGCTCTATCTTTGGTCCCTGCAACGGGCCGGCGCCTACGGCTACACCCCCTGCCTGATGTTCGCCGTCTGCATGGCACTGCGCCTTGCCCGCTTCAATGCCGCGCTCGATGGCGGGCCGAAACCGGCCTATTCCCATAACTTCTTCACCGGCGTGCCCGCCCCGGCCGGCGCCGGGCTGGTGCTGTTCCCGCTATTTCTGGGGTTGGAGGCGCATGTTCTCGGCCTCGAACGTCTGGTCGCCTTCACCCAGCATCCACTGTTCTGCGCCGCCATGCTGATCGGTACCGCCCTGCTGTTGGTCTCGACCCTGCCGGTCTGGAGCTTCAAGAATTTTCGAGTGCCCTCCCCCTATGTGCTGCCGCTGCTGCTCGGCACCGGGCTGTATGTTGCGCTGCTGATCGCCGATCCCTGGGCGGCGTTGGCGGCGGGCGGGGCGATCTATCTGGCGATGATCCCGCTCAGCGTGCGCAGCTTCCGCCGGCTGCGGCGAGAAGCCGAGGCCATGCGCGAACCCGAACCCGAACCCGCATTGCCCCAGTCGGATTCGCCGACGCTAGGCCAGGAAAAACCGTAGCGCCCGCATCGTCCAGTTCGGCTGTTCCAGCGGGACAGCGTGCGCGGCATCCGGCGCGTAGGCGATCTTCGCCCCGGCGATGCTTTGGGCCAACCAGTCGGCGGCTTCCCGGAACGCCAGCGTATCGTGCTCCCCCACCACCACCAGAGTGCGGGCATAAATCTCCCCTGCGAGGTCGATCGTATCGGCCTGGGCCAAGGCCTCGCACGCCAAAGCAAGGCGTTCCGGCGGGCAGTCGGCGAACAAGGGCGGCGGATTGCGCGCCAGCCACGTTTGGGTAAACCACGTCGCCTCCAACGCCCGCCCGACCGAGGCCGAACCGGCCTGACGCGCCAAGGCGGCGTATTGGCGCCAGAGGGCTTGATCGTCGTTGTTGAAAGTTGGCGCGGTGGCGCACAGCACCAACCGATCCACCAAAGCGGGGTCGTGCGCCGCCAGATGCTGCGCGACCAACCCGCCGAGGTCGTGGCCGACAATATGTGCGCGGTTAACCCCCTGCTGGCGCAGGCCGGCCGCGATGGCTTCGGCCATATCCTCGATCGTGTTCAGCGCGGGGATATCGCAGGCGAGCAGTTCCCAATCCTCGGCCAATGCGGCCAGCCCGTCCCAGGCGTGGCGATCCAGCCCCAGGCCGTGCAACAGCAGGACCGGCGTGCCGGTTCCGGTGCGGTGAAAAGTGATCGTCATACGGGCCCCTCCTTCTGCCCCCACGGGGCAGTGTCGTCGCGCATCATGCCGGAAACGCCGGAAAAATGAACGAACCGCTTTCCCTGCTGCGGCGCAACAGCCTATGGTTCGGACCCGATCAGGGAGACACTGCACCCATGACCACCGAAACACCGTTCCTCGGCCGTCGTTCGCTGGCCGCCGCGCTGGCTTTGCCGCTTGTCGCCGTTGCTGGCATTGCGCGCGCCGCCGATGCGGCCGAGAGCACCTTCGACCGCGTGCGTCGCACCAAGGTGCTGCGCTGCGCCGCCTATCCGGGGGCCGCTCCGTATTTCAGCAAGGACCTCGCGACCGGGACTTGGTCGGGTGCCTGCGTGCAGATGGTTAACGATATCGCCAAGGTGTTCGACGCCAAATTGGAGTATCTGGATTCGACCTACGGCAACGCGGTGCTGGATTTGCAGTCCAACAAGGTCGATCTGGCCTGCGCGTTGAACCCGACGCCGGCCCGAGCGCTGTCGATCGGGTTCACGCACCCGATGATTATCCATCCGTTCGGCTGTCTGTCGTCCAAGGCCATCGCGCCGAAGACCTGGGGCGATCTGAACAAGCCGGAGGTGCGGATTGTCTTCGACCTCGGCAGTTTGCACGAAACGGCGGCGCGGCGGTACTGCCCGAAGGCGCAGTTGACCGGGTTCAAGACCACGGACGAATGCACCCTGGCGCTGCAATCGGGCCGAGCGGACGCGCATATCCTCGCCGCCGTGCTGGGCTTGGCCGCTGCTGGGAAGAACCCCGCACTCGGGCCGTACCATCTGCTGGGCGAACCGACGGTTGCGCTGCCAAGCTGCCTGGGTGTGCAGCGGGAGCCGGACACACGGTTCAAGGAAGTGGTCGATGCTTGGTTGGATATGAATCGCGGCACCGGCCAAATCCGTGAGTGGCTGTTGCAGGAATTGGCGAAGGTTGGGGTTTCGTTGGATCAGGTGCCCTCGGCCCTGTCGTTCTGACCGGCGCCGCGCCGCTATGGGCCGGGCCGGATAGCGCATGCATTATCAGTGGGATTTCGTCTTTCTGCTGCGCTACGTGCCGCTGTTGTGGCGCGGGGTTCAGGTCACGCTGGCCTATACCGCCGGCACGATCGTTTTGGGGCTAGCGATCGGGCTGCTGGTCGGCATGGGCCGGCTGTCGAAGTCGCGGCTGGTCAACATCCCGCTGATCGCCTTTATCGAGGCTTTTCGTTGCACGCCGTTGTTGGTGCAGATTGTCTGGTTCTACTACGCGCTGCCGGTGCTGATCGGCATCCAGATTCCCGCAGTCGCAGCGGCGGTGCTGACTTTGTCCTGCTATACTGGCGCCTTCTATGCCGAGATATTTCGGGGCGGCATCGTTTCGATCGAGCGCGGCCAGTGGGATGCGGCCCGAGCGCTGGGATTGCGGCGATGGACGATGATGCGGCTGGTGATTTTGCCGCAGGCGGTCAAGCGGATGATTCCGCCGTTCGTCAATCAATCCATCACCCAGTTGAAAAACACCTCGTTGGTGTCGGTCATTGCGGTGCCGGACCTGCTGTACAACGGCACCTTGATCACCGCCGACACGTATCGACCGCTGGAGGTCTATACGATCGTGGCGATCGTCTACTTCGTACTGCTGTTCCCCAGCACGATGCTGGCGCAATGGTACGAACGGCGGTTGGAAACCGGACGTTAGGCCGCGCTCCGGTCGCTTTCGCTCCCGTATCGCGGCCTAACGCTTTGTTGGGTCGCGCGATTCAAACCTCCGGCGATGCCGCCTCCGGTCATCGCGCTCCGGCCGCGCGATTCAGACCTCCGGCGATGCCGCCTCCGGTCATCGCGCTCCGGCCGCGCGATTCAGACCTCCGGCGTGCCGCCTGCGGTCATCGCGAGTCTTTGTTGGGTCGCGCGATTCAGACCTCCGGCGAGCCGCCTACGGTCATCGCGCGACGGTCACCCGGCATCCACCAGCACGATTTCCGCATCCTCGGTCGCCGTCACCCGCAGCACATCCTCATCCGCGATTGCCAACCCGTCGCGCGTGCCGGCGCGGATGCCATTGATCTCGATGCTGCCGCGCGCCGGCACCGCGTAAGCGTAACGACCGGTGCCGAGGGCATACTCGATCGTCTCCCCCGCCTTCAACGTCGCCCCCACCACGCGCGCATCCGCTCGGATTGCCAGCGAATCGCCATCCTCGGCCCTGCCGCTGGCGAGCACGACGAATCGACCGGCCCGCCCATCCTTGGGGAACGGCCGCGTGCCCCAGGACGGCGCACCGCCGCGCCCGTCCGGCAGGATCCAAAGCTGGAACAATTTGGTCGTGTCCGATCCCAGATTGTATTCCGAGTGCTGAATGCCGGTCCCCGCGCTCATGACTTGGACATCGCCGGCCTCGGTGCGGCCGATGTTGCCTAAACTGTCTTTATGGGTGATCGCGCCGTGCGTGACGTAGGTAACGATTTCCATATTGGCGTGCGGATGCGTCGGGAACCCGGTGCCGGGGGCGATTTCGTCGTCGTTCCAAACCCGCAGCCGTCCCCAGTGCATCCGCTCGTCGTCGTGGTAATCGGCGAAGGAGAAGTGGAATTTCGACACCAGCCAACCATGATTGCCGCCGCCGAGGCGGTCGAAGGGGCGCAGTTCGATCATGGATTTTGCTCCTGTGCGGTTGGACGGTTAGATCGAGTGGACGGAAGCGGATTGAAAGGGGCGGGAATGTCGGTACTGGCAGGGCTGCGCGTGGCGCAGTTGGGCGATGGACTGGCGGCGGCGGTGTGCGGGCGTCTGTTCGCCGATGCCGGCGCGTCGGTTGGCGTCGCCGGCATCGGCGCCATAGTCGGCGTTCCCGGAGCATCCCGAGGGACCGCGCTCGAAGAATACCTGAATTATGGGAAAGATGCCGCTTCGATTGCCGATGCCGATTTGATTGTGGTGGAAGGCGGGCCGGCGGCGCTGGCGGCGGTTGGGCACGACGTCGCCTCCCTCCGGCGGCTGAACCCGCGGGCGGCGATCGCGACGATCGCCCCGTTCGGCCAGATCGGCCCGGATGCGAACAACCCCGCGACCGATCTGACGGCGATGTGCGCGTCCGGCATCGCCCGCTTGCTCACCGGGCAGGTGGACGACCTGAACGAGGCGCCGATGCGTCCCGTCGGGCACCAATCGGCGTTCCTCGGCGGGCTGGCGGCTGCCTGCGCGGCGATGCAGGCGCTGCATGCGCGCGAACCCGCCGCCGTCGATGTGTCCATTCAGGATGCGCTTTCGACCATCGCGGTAACGGAACTGACGCGCGCCGGCATGTCGGGCAAGAAATGGCCACGGCGGAGGGTCGCCGACGGCAACGGGGCGACGGTGTGCATTCTGCCGGCCAGCGACGGGTTTGCCGCGATCTCCCCGCGTGAGGACAAGCAATGGGCGGCTTGGCTGGTGGCGATGGGATCGCCTGCCTGGGGCGACGACCCGCGCTTTCGCACCAAGCCGGATCGGGTGAAAAACTGGGACGCGCTACACGCCGCGATGTCGGGCTGGAGCCGCCAGCACACCAAGCAATGGATCGCCGATACCGCGCAGGCCGCGCGCGTGCCCAGCTTCCCGTTGCGCGAATTGCACGAACAACGCGACACCAAGCAGGCGCGCCATCGCGGGTCGTTCCGCTCGATGACGATCGGCGGACGCAGCGTGCAAGTGCCGAACCCGCCGTTCGGTCTGACGCTGACACCCGGCACGCCGCAGGCGACCCAGTCCGGCACGCCGCAGGCGGCGCCAGAGGGGAAAATGCCGCTTTCGGGCGTGCGGGTGCTCGATTTCAGTTGGGTGATCGCCGGCCCCACCGTGACCCGCTACCTCGCGGCGGCCGGCGCCGATGTGGTCAAGATCGAGGCTCCGGGCAAAGGCGACCCTGGCCGAGGCTCCGAGTTGCACACCGTGCTGGGGCAGGCCAAACGGGCGATGGTGCTGGATCTGAAGCAGCCGGACGCGGTGGCGATCGCCCGCGATCTCGCGGCCAAGGCCGATGTGCTGGTGGAAAATTACGCAACCGGCGTCATGGACCGCTTGGGTCTGGGGGCGGAGGAACTGCGTAAAATCAATCCGGGGCTGATCTACATCTCGGCGTCGGGGATGGGCCGGACCGGGCCGGATTCGCACGCGGTTGCCTATGGCACGTTGCTGCAATGCTACGCGGGTTTCGCCGGGCTCAACCGCCATCCGCATCTGCCGCCTCGGGTGGGGCTGGCGTGGCTCGATCCGATGTGCGGCCTGCTGATCGCCTTTATGACCGCCGCCGCCCTTTGGTCCCGCGCGCGCACCGGCACCGTCGCGCGGGTCGATTTCTCGATGATCGAGGCGATGTTGTGGACCATGGCCGAACCTTTGTTGCAAACCCAATCCGGGACGCCGCCGCAACCCCGGGGCAATGCATCGGATCGTTGCGACCCGCACAATGTTTACCGCTGCGCTGGCGACGATCGTTGGATCGGTGTCGCGGTGCGAGATGCAGCCGAGCGGGAGCGGTTGCGGACGGCGATCGGCGGGGACGATCTGGCGGCGTGGTGCCTGACCCGATCGGCTGAGGACGCCGCCCGCGCACTGATCGCAGCTGGCATTCCCGCCGCCTCGGTCGCAGGTTCGTTCGATCTGGTGGAAAGTCCGCATCTGCAAGCGCGTGGGTTCTGGAATAAGCAGGGGCAGGGGGTCGTGCCGGGTCTGCCCTGGCTGGCCAGCTACGGGCGCACGATCGCCCCGGCGCCGGGTCTGGGGGAACACACCGACGAAATCCTGCGGGAGGTTCTGGGACTCCCCGTCGATCGCCTCGCCGCCCTGCGCGCGGCTGGCGTGTTCGGCTAAGCCTTTGTAGCGATCAGCCTTCCCCCGGCTCCCGGAAGGCCACGCCGCGCATCGTGCCGCCGACGATCGCGGCGCGGTAGAAGGCCTCGGCGAAGCGGCGGTCGCGCTGGATCGCCTCGGTGCCGCTGGCCTGGAAGCTGCGCGTGTCGGAGGCTGCGATTTGCAGCACGTTGTCGTCGATCGGCACGATCACGCCGCAACCGATCCGATAGTCGCCGAGATCGGCAAGGCGGCTGACAAAGCGGTCCCCCTTCGAGACCGATTTCGCCAGCCATTCGTCCATCAGCCAGAACGATTGTTTGCGCAGTATGTCGTGCGCCATGATCCCGGCGGTTTCGTGCGGTTCCTCCACCCGCCAAAAGGCGAATTGGGCGTGGCACAGGGCGTCCAGCACCGCTGCCTCGATACTGTCGGGTGCGGGTTTACGTTGTTTCGAGATACGATCGATCGCGCGCGAACGACCCGCCGCCGCCGTATGCACCGCCAAATCGAACACCAGCGTCATTTCCGCTCGGCTGCCCGGATGCAACACGCCGGACTTGACCAATCCGATGCGTTTGGCGAATTCCAGCATAGTCGTTGCCGACACCGCGTTCATCGCCGCCGTCTGCAAATCGGTCAGGACGGCGCGACGCTCCCGGTAGCGGGTCAAGACGGCGTCGGCGTCCACCTCAGAAATAGCTCCAGAAATCGGCGGCTCGGGCTTCGTCCGGCAAGCCGTCGAAGACGATGGCGCCGTTGTTCATGATGATGACGCGGTCGGCGATCTTCATCGCGGCGGCGACGTTCTGTTCCACCAGGATGGCGGTCATCGCGTGCGACTTGCAGATAGCGCGCACCGTTTCGAACATGCGTTCCACAAGGTTCGGCGCCAGACCGATCGAGGGCTCGTCCAGCAACAGGCAGCGGGGGGTGCCGAGCATGGCGAGCGACAGGGCGAGCATTTGTTGCTGACCGCCGCTCATGCTGCCAGCGCGGGTGTCGCGACGTTCGGCGAGGACGGGAAACAGCGTGTAGACGTCGGCAATGTCGAACGGATTGCCGCGCACCCCGCCCTTGGCGTTCGCCCGATCCAGCGCGAATTGGACCCCGAGTTTCTGTTGCGTGCCGATCATGCCACCGGGGCCGGTCAGCGGCAGGATGGCGCCGAAGCGGATGGTTTCGGCTTGCGCCGCAGTGCCGAGGCCCAGCGCCAACAAGGTCAGGGCGATCCGGAACATGGGTTTTCTCTCGGATTTATGGCGCGTGGCTTATGCGCGGCTTGTGGCGGGGTCAAGCAGCCGTCTGGCCTGCCGCAGCGCGATGCCCTAGAACCGCCGGACACATCGTTTATGGGAGCCCTCCATGGCCAAGATCATCCGCACCGAACCCGGTCCCATCCTGTCGAAAGCCGTGGAATACCACGGTTTCGTCTATCTGCCGGGCATCACCGCCCGCGACACGAGCAAGGACATCAAGGGCCAGACGGCCGATGTGCTCGCGCAGATCGACGCAATGCTCGAACTGCACGGCACCGATAAAACACGCATGTTGCAGGCGCTCATCTGGGTGAAGGACATCAAGGATCGCGGCGCGATGAATGAAATCTGGACCCCCTGGCTGCCGGCGGAAGGCGCCCCGGTCCGCGCCTGCGTGCAGTCGGAAATGGCCGCCCCGGCGGTGCTGGTGGAGATCATGATTACCGCCTGCAAGTAATTCCTTTTGGCGGACTGCATCGCGTGCCTCGGCGCGGCGGTGCAGTCCGCCTGCGCCTGCGGGCGCCGAACGATCCGCCAACCTATCGATGCGTTGGCATGACTGCGATCCGCGTGTTGCATCCGAGCGGACAAGCGACGACGATCCGGCGTTGAACAACGATAATAATACTTCAGGGAGTGACCGCACCATGCGCCGCCGTACCCTATTGCAAGCTGCCGCTGCGGTGCTGCCGTCGCGCTTCGCGATCGCGCAACCGATGCGCGACAAAACCCTGCGCTTCGTGCCGCAAGCCAATCTCAGTCTGCTCGATCCGATTTTCACCACGGCGCAACCGACGGTGAATCACGGTTATGCCATCTACGATCTGCTGTTCGGTATCGACAGCAAGCTGCAAGCCAAGCCGCAGATGGCTGCGGGCTATACCCTGTCCGACAATGGCCGCGTCTATACGATCGTGCTGCGCGACGGGCTGCGGTTCCATAATGGCGAGCCGGTGCGGGCGCAGGATTGCGGCCCCAGCCTCGCCCGTTGGGCGGCGCGG
Organism: Acetobacteraceae bacterium; assembly: GCA_025354865.1. Classification (GTDB taxonomy): domain Bacteria; phylum Pseudomonadota; class Alphaproteobacteria; order Acetobacterales; family Acetobacteraceae; genus Rhodopila. The sequence continues at coordinate 43,671 of JANXMB010000056.1, forward strand.
GAGACGATCGGCCAGACGGTCTGGCAATATGTCGATAGTTACAAAGCCACCGACGACAGAACATTGACGATCGAACTGAAACGCCCGATCGGGATTTTCATCGATGCGATCGCCCGTGGCGGTGCCTCGGTCGCGTTCATGATGCCCGAGCACATGGCGAAAACGGATCCTTTTAAGCAGATACAGGAACATATCGGGTCGGGGCCGTACAAATTCCTGCCGAAAGAATTCATCCCCGGGGCGGAGGTCGCCTACGAACGTTTCAAAGAATACGTCCCCCGGCAGGAGCCGGCGGAATGGTCGGCGGGCGGTAAGGTTGCACATTTCGAACGGATCGAATGGAAGATTATTCCGGATGCCGCCACCGCTGCGGCGGCGTTGCAGTCGGGGGAAATCGACTGGTACGAACATTGCCAAGCCGATTTGTTACCAATTTTGCGCAAAAACCCCGATATCGCTTTCGGCAAGGCCAACCCGACCGGGTTCAACGGGGTCATGCGGTTCCAACACATGCATCCCCCGTTCAATAACGTGAAAGTCAGACAGGCCGTGCTCGCGGCGATCGATCAGAACGATTACATGGCAGCGGTGACCGGCGGGGATAAATCGCTGTACACGACTTGCAAGTCGATGTTTCCCTGCGGCAGCCGGTACGACCGCAATCTGGGTGCCGCCGCGATGCCGGGCGATATCGGCAAGGCGAAAAAAATGCTGGAGGCGTCCGGCTACAACGGCGAAAAAGTCGTCCTCCTCAACCCCATCGACCTCGTCACCGTCGGTCCGCTCGGCGATGTCACCTACGACATCATGAAGCGGATGGGGATGAATATCGAAATGGTTGCGACGGACTGGGGCACCGTCGCGCAACGGCGCAACAATCGCGACCCGGTGGACAAAGGCGGCTGGTCGGTGCTGCACACCTGGGGGCCGTCCACCATCCGGCAGGGACCGGTCGAGCACAGCCAGATCCGCGGTCAGGGGGCCAAGGGTTGGTTCGGCTGGTACGAAGATGCGGAAGTCGAACGACTGAGCCGCGAATTCGTCGAAGCACCGGGGCAGGCGGAACGCGATGCCATTGCCGATACGATCCAACGGCGTGTTTTCGAAACCGTGCCATCCATTCCGTTGGGTACTTTTATCATTCCGACCGCGTACCGCCGTAGCCTGACCGGCATGATCGAGGCTACGGGGCCGTACATGTGGAATATCAGAAGGGCCTGATCAGCCCGGCCAGTTTTGTCCCCAGCGATCGTCGTAGACGACGTCGGCCAGGGCCGTCCGCCGAACGGGTCCGAATTTTCCCATCGGATACCCGATCGGCAGGATGGCATAGGAATGCACCCCATCCGGCAGGCCCAAAGCGGCCTCGGCTTCCTTTTCGAAGAGCAGATACAACGTCGTCAGCGTCGCGCCCAGGCCCAAGGCGCGTGCTGCCAGCAGCATGTTCTGCACCGCCGGATAGATCGACGAACCGGTGGTGCGGGTCGGCGTCGGGCCGCCGGCACAGGGCACGATCCAGACCGGGGCTTCGTGGATATGGTCGGCCAGATACGCTGCGGCATCGAGCATGCGAGCGAAACGTTCCGGTGTCGTCCCCGGAGCCGGCCCACCGGATCGGTAGCGCGGTCCGACGATCTCGTGCCAGGCTCGGCGGTAGCACGCCGCGACCGCGTTTTTGATCGCGGGATCGCGCACCACCAGAAAGCGCCAGTTCTGCATGTTGCCGCCGTTGGCTGCCATGGTCCCGGCTTCCAGCACCTGTTGGATCGTTTCGGTCGGCACCGGATCGGGCTTGAGCCGGCGCATCGATCGGGTCGTACGCATGATTTCGAATAAATCGTCCATCGTCGGTATTCCTTTCGCGAAAATCAGGTCCAGGACAGGTTCCAGGGGAAGGGGGCCGTGCCCTCCAGCAGTCCGCGCAGGCCTTTTCGGTGCGCCGACAGGATGAAAAACCGACCCAGCATCACGGTCGGCACCGCATCCAATCCCACCGTATGGATTTGCCGAGCGAGGTCGATGCGTTGGGCTTCGGTCGGTGCGACGGTCCATTGCGCGGTCAGGGCCTCGATCTGTTCGTTGGCGAACCCACCGGCCCAGCCTTTCGCGCCGAGGCCGCGCACGATCGGCGTGATGGCCGGATTGGATATCGATGTGCCAAGCCACCAATTGTGGAAAATCGACCAACCGCCTTTGTCCGGCGGATCGGCTTTGGTTCGCCTTTGTGCCAAGGTGTTCCAGTCCATTTCCTGCAACTCGACGTTCATCCCGATTTTTTTGAGGTAGTCGAACGTCACCTGACCGAAAGGACCGATGGTGGGCACGTCGGCGGGGTTGATGATGACGACTTTTTCGCCGGCATAACCGGCTGCCTTCAACGCGGCGCGCGCGGCCGGGATATCGCCGGTCATTTGTGCTGTGCCCAATTCCTCCCCATAAAGCGTGCCGCAGGGGAACAGGGCTTTGCAGGTGCGGTAGATCGCCGGATCGTTGCCGGTCACCGCGCTCATGTAATCGTCCTGGTTCATGCCCAGGCGCACGGCTCGGCGGATGGCGACGTTATCGAACGGCGGTTGCAGATGATTGAAACGCATGCAGCCGAAAAAGCCGACCGGATTAAAGTTGGTCACGGTCAGATCGGCGTTCTTGCGCAGTAACGGCAACAGATCGGGCTGCACCTGTTCCCACCAATCGACCTCCCCCTTTTGCAGCGCGGCCGAAGCGGTGGAGGAATCGTTGACGATTTTCCATTCGATCCGTTCGATATGGGCGTGTTTGCCGCCCGACGCCCAGGACGGTTTTTCGTTGCGGGGCACGTAGGCGTGGAATTTCTCGTAGGCGCCGGCGCCGCCGGGGATGAATTCCTTCGGCAGGAATTTGTACGGGCCGGAGCCGATCATTTCGGTTATCGGCTTCGACAGATCGGCATTGGCGAGGCGTTCGGGCATCACCACCGGCAGCATGCCGTTGGGCTTCGCGAGCGCGTCGGGCAGCAGCGGAAACGGCGACTTCAGCGCGATGCGGATGGTGCGATCGTCCAGGGTGCCAAAATTATCGACGAAGGCGCCCAAAGCCTGGCCGTAGACGTCGCGGGCGGCCCAGCGGCGCAGGCTGGCGGCGGCGTCGCGGGCCAGCACTTTCTGCCCGTCGTGGAAGGTCAATCCGTCGCGCAACCGAATATCCCAGGTGCGCCCGTCTTCGGAAACGCTGGCGCTTTCGGCCATTTGCAGTTGCGGCTTCTGCTCGCTGTTCAAGGCGAACAGTGTGTCGAAGACGTAGTAGCCATGCGTGATGGACACCTGCGTCGTGGTCCACGAGGGGTCCAGCACCGACAGGTCGGCGGTGGGGATATAGCGCATCAACTTGTTGGTGCCGGCGCCGTTGTTCGCCTGGGCGATGGCGAAGCGTGTGGGCAGGGCGGCGGCGGCCGCAGTGGTCAGCAGGGTGCGTCTGCGCATGGTCGGTTTCCTCCGCCCAGTTGGGTTTTCGGTTGGATATCGATGGTGCGACCGCCCGAGGCGTTTGCTCGGGCGGTCGGTTCGGGCGGTCGGTGCAGTCAGGATTGGATGTAAGGCTGGCCCCAACGATCCTGGTAGACGAAATCGGCCATATTGCCGCGCCCGACCGGGCCGAAATTGCCCATGGGATAGCCGATCGGCAGAATGGCATAGGACCGCACACCCGGCGGCAGGCCCAGCGCGCCATCGGTTTCCTTCTCGAACAGCAAATGCCGCGTCGTCAGCGTCGAGCCCAACCCCAGCGCGCGTGTTGCCAGCAGCATATTTTGCACGGCGGGGTAGATCGACGCCCCGGCCCAGCGCGGCGGCGGGTTCGGACCTTCGTCGATGCAGGCCACGATCCAAACCGGCGCTTCGTGGAAATGTTCGGTCAGATATTCCACGGCACCGTGCTGGCGCTTGTAGCGATCGGGGGTCGCGCCCGGCGGCGGGGCGCTGGATGCGTAGCGGGGGCCAACGACCTCATCGAAGGCTTTCTTGTACCAGACCTGCACGGCTTTCTTGATCGCGGGGTCTTTGACCACCAGGAAGCGCCATTTCTGGGTATTGCCGCCATTGGCCGCGCTCAGGCCGGCTTGCAGGATCCGGTGGATCAGCGCGTCGGGCACGGGATCGGGCTTCAACCGGCGCATGGACCGGGTGGTACCGAGGATGTCGAACAGGCCGGGGTCGTCGGTCATGGGTTGGTTCCTCTGTTTTCT
>JANXMB010000029.1 GCA_025354865.1 Acetobacteraceae bacterium
CACCGCCGGACTCGAACCGGCACGCCGTTTCCAGCTGCGGATTTTAAGTCCGCTGCGTCTACCATTCCGCCAGGCGGGCAACGGCGCCCCAATTACCACCCCGCGCTGCAAATGGGGAGGGGGCGTCGAACCCGCCCGCCGTTCGTTAAGCCCGACGCCGAATCACACCAAGGCGCCAGCAATATCCAGGGCCATGCGCAGCAGCTTGTTGCTCGCCTCCGGGGTGCGGAAGGCGCTGTGCGCCGAAAGGGTAACGTTCGGCAGCGTCGTCAGCGCGTGCCCGGCCGGCAGCGGTTCGGTGGCGAACACATCCAGCGCTGCGTGTCGCAAGTGCCCACTGCGCAGGGCTGCGATCATCGCCGCCTCATCGACGATGGCGCCGCGCGCCGTGTTCACCAAAATCGCCCCCTTCTTAATACGAGCAATCCGCTCGGCCGACAGCAAGTCTCGGGTTTCGTCGTTCAGCAGCAAATGGACCGACAGCACGTCGGAGGTGGCAGCACCCTATCCAGATCGGCGAAGCGCACATGCGCGACCTGTTTCGGGGACCGATTCCAGGCCTGCACCTGCATGCCGGACCCATGGGCGATGCGCGCGACCTCGGCGCCGATGCCGCCGTAGCCGATCAGGCCGAGGGTTTTGCCGGTCAGTTCCATGCCCTCGGTGCGGAACCAGTTGCCGGCGCGCATACCGCTGTCCATCGCCGCGATGCCCCGTGCGGCGGCCCACATCAGGGCGATGGTATGCTCCGCCACCGCCGTATCGCCGTAACCCTTGATGATATGGACTGCGATACCAAGGTCCGCCAGCGCCTCGGGGTTCATGTAGCTGCGCGCGCCGGTGCCGAGAAAGACGATATGTTTCAGGCCCTTGCACTGTGCCATCGCGTCGGTCGGCATCTGCGTGTGGTCGTTGAACACGAAATCGTAGCCGGCCGTCAGGCGCGGCAAGTCGGCCGCCGGGACGTCGGCTTGTTCGTTGATATCGACCGGCGGATCGCCAGGGCGGGACACGCGCTGGCAAACCTCGGCGAGGTCGTCGACGGCATCGAGAAACAAGCCTTTCATGGGGGGATTCCGGTGCTGAGATTGGAACAAACGCCAGTGTAGCGGATTTCCCCGTGCCCGCCTTCCCCCCCAACCCAGGACTTGCGATAAACCCCGCCCCTGGATTTCAAGATGCCCCGCGCGCCTCGCACTGCCCCCCCTCGTCGCATGCCCCCCCGTGTCGGCGCGCCGCATCTGCGCGAGGAGCCGGCTGCCCCGCGTACCCCGCCGCCTTCCGGGAAGCCCCCGGCAAAATCCCGGGCAAAGCCCCCGATAAGGCCCCTTGGGAAACGCCCCGCCGCCGCCAAATCTCGCCGCCGGACCTGGCTGGGGCGCATCCTGAAATGGCTCCTGCTGCTGTCGATCTGGGGCGTCCTGGCCATCGCCCTTGTGGTGCTCTGGTTCGCCCGCGATCTGCCGCGGCCCGAATCCGCCCTCGATGCGGTGCGGCGACCGAGCCTGACGTTGCAGGATCGCAATGGACAGATTTTTGCGACGTTCGGGGATGTCGTCGGCGATTCGCTGCGCTTGCCCGACATGCCCGCCAGCCTGCCCGCCGCGCTGGTGGCGGTGGAAGATCGCCGCTTCTGGCAGCACCCCGGCATCGATCCCATCGGGCTGATGCGGGCCGCTTACGTCAATATCTCCCACGGGCGGCTGATCCAGGGCGGATCGACGCTGACCCAACAGGTTGCCAAAACCCTGTTCCTGACCAATGCCCGGACCCTCCGGCGCAAGGTGCAGGAACTGCTGCTGACCATCTGGCTGGAACACAGTTTCTCCAAGCGGGAGATTCTGGAGATTTACCTGAACCGGGTGTACCTCGGGTCGGGCGCCTGGGGGGTGGATGCGGCGTCGAAGATGTATTTCGGGGTGTCCGCGCGCAAAGCCAATTTGTGGCAATCGGCGATGCTGGCCGGGCTGCCGCGCGCGCCGTCGCGCATCAATCCCCGCACCAACCCGACCGGCGCGATTGCCCGAGCGAAGGAGGTGTTGGCGGCTATGGCCGATACCGGCGCAATTACCCCGGCGCAGCTACAGGCCGCGATCGCCGCCATCGCGCTGCCGCCCAATCCCGCGCTGTCGAACGGCTGGTATGCCGATTGGGTGGCCGAACAAGCAACCGGCGTGCTGCCGGAAAACGCCGATGCCACCCTGCGCACCACCCTCGACCGCAGCATTCAAGACGCCGCCGAGTCGAAGCTGACCGCGCTTTTGGACGGTCCCGGCGCAGCCGCAGGCGTCACCCAAGGCGCTGTCGTGGTGATGGACCCCACCACCGGGGCCGTGCGAGCGATGGTCGGCGGCCGCGACTACCGCTCCAGCCCGTTCAACCGCGCCGTCCTCGCGCGCCGGCAACCCGGCTCCGCCTTCAAACCCTTTGTCTGGCTCACCGCCCTTGAAAACGGTGCTCGGCCCGACGACACCGTCCTCGATGCGCCGCTGAAAATCGGCACCTGGAGCCCGTCCAACTTCGAGCGCCGCTTCATGGGGGAGGTTTCTTTGGAAGAAGCCTTGGCGGAATCGATCAACACCGTCGCCGTTCGTCTCCTGCTGGCGAACGGCGGTCCGAAAGCCATTGCCGCCACCGCCGCACGCCTGGGTATTGCCGACAAGCTCCCCAACGACGCATCCCTGGCGCTTGGCACCGGGGAGGTCGGGTTGCTGGAGCTGACCGGCGCCTATGCCGCCTTCTTCAACGGCGGGCGCCGAGTCGTGCCCTATGCGATCGAATCCGCCCCGCATGCCGCGCCGGAACGGGTGCTGGACCCCGATCTAGCGGCGATGATGGCACGCATGATGACCGCCGTTGTGGCCCGAGGCACCGGCAAAGCCGCTGCCGTGTCCGGGCGCGCCGTCGCCGGCAAAACCGGCACCACGTCCGATTACCGCGATGCCTGGTTCATCGGCTGGGTCGATGGCACCATGATCGGCGTCTGGTTGGGCAACGACGACAACCGCACGATGAAAGCCGTGGTCGGCGGCGGGCTGCCGGCGAAGCTGTTCCACGACATCGCTGCCGTGGTGCGGTAGCCCACCACCGATGGTTACCCCACCGCCGGCAGCGAATAGAACTGCGTCGCCGTGCGGTGGAACAACGCTGCTTTCTCGGCCTCCGAGCACCCAGCGGCGATCCGCTTGAAGGCGTTCCATAGGACAGGGTACGAGCACATCCCCTTATCCACCGGGAAATTGCTCTCGAACATACAGCGCTCGGCGCCGAACGCCTCCACCGCCACTTCGACATAGGGGCCCCAGGCCTGCGCCATCTCGCCGGAGCCAGGGGGCAGCGGCTGGTGGTGGTAGCCGAAGCCGTTCACATTCATCGCCAACCCGCCCAGCTTCATGAACAGGTTCGGTGCCTTGGCCAGTTCCCGCATGCTCGTGGACCATTGCGCGAAGACGTCCTTGCGCTTGCCCTCGTACGGGCCGACGCCGAGCGGCCCGCCCAGATGGTTGAAGACGATTTTCTGGGTGGAGCAGGTTTTCAACAGGTCCATCAGATCGCCGTGCTGCGGGTGGTACAACCAAGCCTCGAAGGTCAGGCCGTGCTTTTCCAACCGCTTCACCCCGCGCTGGAATGCCGCATCGCGATACAGGCCGGCAGGCGCGCCGGGTGGAGCGGTCGGTTCGATGCCGGCATCGTAAGTGCCGCTGTCGCGAATGCCTTTGAAGCGGCCGCCGCCGGCTTCGATATGGGCTTCCAAGGTCGCGTCGATCCCCTCCCCCAACAAGCACTCGGCATGGCCTATAATACCCGGACATGCTCGGAAGGCCCCGTATTTGCCGGTCTCGCTCTCCGCCGCCATCGCCGCGACGAACGCGGTTTCGCCGACCGGGCGCAGGGCTTCCGGCCCGTCCTGGCGATATTCCGACCGGCACTGGATGAACACGGTGGACAGCACATTGTGGCCGGTGCGCACGTCGGCGACGAGGTCCTCCAGCAGATACCGGTCCGGCCGCGCCTTCCACAAATGATGATGCGGATCGACGATCGGTTGGGCCGGGTCGATTATGTCCTCCCGCAGTTGCGCCAGCCATGCGGGGCGGACGCGCGGGTGGTGGAAGGGCTTGCGTTCCATGGGCGGGAAATCCTGATGACGCCCTATCCAGCCACGCTTAGGCTGCTTTGGCCAGAGCATCCGGGGTTGCGATTCCAGCCGCCGACAACAGCGACTCCCGCAGCAAGGCCGGTCGGAACCGCGCCGCCGCGAATGCAATGCCGGAAGCCGAGCGGGACTCCCACAGCGCGTCGTCGGCCAGCAGGGAGCAAACGGCGTCGGCGAAGGCGGCGGGATCATCGGCAATCGAGGCCACCTGTTCCAAGCCCGGCAGGCCCTGCGCGCCGACGGCAGTGGTGACCAAGGGCAGCCCTTCCGCCAAAGCCTCCACCACTTTCAATTTCACCCCGGCCCCGACTCGCAGCGGCACGACGGCAACCCGAGCGGCGGCATAATGTTCGGCCAATTCATCGTCCGAGACGGCTCCGATCACCGCCACATGCGCGTTCGCCAAAGCCCGCACTTTGGCGTTTGGGTGCGACCCGACCAGCGTCAGCCGCACATCCGGCACCCGTAACGCGATCGTCGGCAGCACCTCCTGCGCAAACCAGCAGGCGGCATCGACATTGGGCGGATGGCCGAACCCAGCCACAAACAGGATCTCCCGCCCCGCGCGGGCTGGGCGCGGCCGTCCGAACCGGGTGAACGCATAGGGCTGCACCGCGCGGATATCGGCCCCACTTTCCAGGACGGAGGCGATGCGCGCTTCTTCCTCCGACGGGTACAGCGACACATCAACCGCCCGCCAGATCGCCCGTTCCCGCGCTTCCATCGTCCCCGCCGCTGGGCCCAGGCGACGGAAATGCAGATCGTGCCCGTAATAGATCGTGCGCGCTTTGCTGTGGTGGCGAATGGCGGGCAGGAACTCCTCGGCCACGTCGGGCCGGCTGAGCAAAATGTAATCCAGATCGGCGCCGTTGATACTCATCCAGGCATCGAAGCTGGGATGATCGGGGCCGTGGAACACCTCGATCCCCAGGTCTTGCAGCGCCTCGGTATAGCCCGGCACGTAATGCATGTTGTGCGGCCAAAATTTGACCACCAACCCGGCATCCACCAACGCGGTCAGGAAGCACGTCATCGAGCGCGACCCCGCATCGCGATCCGGTTCCGGCATTTTATGGTCCAGCACCAGGATCGTTTTGCGCGCGAACGCCCGATCCCGCGCCCGCATGGTGTGGGTGCCGTGCGGGAAATGCGCCCGCCGCAAGGTGTCGCCCCATCGCCGCAGGAAGGTCTTTTTGTTCACCACCTGATACGCTTTGCCGCCGACCGCGACATCGCGGCCGTGCGAAACGCCCTCGAAATGAACGACGCGGGACCGGGGCTGGTAGATCGTTTTCAACCCGTGCGAGCGCAGCCGAAAACAAAGGTCGGTATCCTCGAAATAGGCCGGCGCATAGCCGATATCGAACCGCCCGACCCGTTCGAACACCCCGCGCTGCACCAGCAACGAAGCACCCGAGCAATAATCGACCTCTCGCTTGTAGTTGAAGACGGGGCGGCCGGGATCGTCGTTGCGGCCGTAATTCCAGCCGGCCCCGTCGGACCAGACGATGCAGCCGGCTTCCTGCAACGTCCCGTCGGGATACAGCAACATCGACCCGACCGCGCCCACGCCGTCGCCGGTTTGAAATGGGATCAACATCGTATCGAGCCAGCCCGGCAGCACCTGCGTGTCGTTGTTCAGAAACAACAGATACTGCCCGCGCGCCAGCCGCGACGCCGCGTTGCAGGACCCAACGAAACCGAGATTGACATGATTGCGCAGCAGCCGAATACCCTCGACCTGCGCCAGGACGGCGGTTTCCTCGGCCGGGCCGGCATCGTCCACGACGATCGTTTCGATCGGAACCGCAGGCGGCCGAGCGGCGATCGATGCGAGACAACGCAACGTAAATGCCGTGTGGCCGTGGGTCGGCACGATCACCGAAACCAGCGGCGCGGCGGACCCGACGAGGCGGATATCCTCGGCCCGCGCGCTGGCGATCAGCCCGTCCAGCAGCGGCGCCGGTGTCGCTTTGCGCAGTTGCCGGGCGCGCAGCCAATAGCCGAACTGGGTGAACAGTTGGAATGTGACCGTCCACCACAGCAGCAACCGGACGCGCCGCCGCAGCCCGGCGAATCCTGTCGGGCCGGAGGGCGCATACCAGGGGCGCTGAATGCCGATCGATTGGTTCACGCGGGCCTCCGTTCTGGGACGGCCCATCGTGACGGCGAAAGGTTAACCTGGGGTTAACGGCGGCGAAAAAACCTCGCCGCCGCGCCGGATTATTTCGCCTGGAAGTTCGGCAGCCGGCGCTCGCCCATCGCCTTGGTGCCTTCCTTGAAGTCGGCCGTATTGCGCAGCCAATCCTGTTCCTCGTACTCGCGTTCGGTCGCGCGCGCCACATCCACCGCCAACTGCCGGCGCAGGGTTTCCCGCGTCGCCTGGATCGCCAACGGGCCGGATTGGGCGATTTCCGTCGCCAGTTCGGTCGCCTTCGCTCGCAACTGGTCCTGCGGCACGCAATAATCCGCCAGCCCCATCGCGACGGCTTCTTCCCCGGTGTAGCGGCGGCCGGTGTACATCATCAGCGCGGCCTTCTGCTCCCCGATCAGCCGAGGCAGCGTGCAGGTCAGGCCGAAACCCGGATGGTAGTTCATACGGGTGAAGTTGGTGGACCAGCGCGCTTCGGGGCATGTCACCCGGAAATCCGCCGCCACCGCCAGCCCGGTCCCCGCGCCGACCGCCGCGCCCTGCACCGCCGCCACGATCGGCTTGCGGGTGCGCCACAGACGCTGCGCTTCCTTATATAGATGCCGCCCGCGCTTCGGCGATTTGGCCACCCCGTCCGGACCACGGCCGCCAAAATCGGCCCCGGCGCAGAAATGCTTGCCTTCCGAGCACAGGATGATCGCGCGGATGTTGGGGTCTTTGTCCCAGGCTTCGAGCGCGTCGGAAATCTCGCCCACCATGTCGGTGTCGATGAAATTGTTCGGGCCGCGGCGGACTTCGATCGTCCCGATATGGCCCGATTCGGAGACGGCGATGTGTTCGTATTCTGGAGTCGACATAGGGTGTTCCTGTTGCTGTCTTTCGCGGTTCCTCGCTGCGTGGCACCTTATGGGCAACAGGCAACGGGGGAAAGTCCGATGGCGACGTTAAACCGAGACGGGGTCGGCCTTCATTACGAGGTCCATGGCAATGGCCCGGCCATTCTGCTCAGCCACGGCTACAGCGCCACCTGCCGCATGTGGGACGGCCAGATCGCAGCTTTCGCCGATCGCTACAAGGTTATCGTCTGGGACATGCGCGGCCACGGCCAATCCGACACGCCCGACCAGGCCGCTTTCTCGGAAGCCGCAACGGTCGCCGACATGAAAGCCATTCTGGACGCATGCGGCGAAACCCGCGCCGTCATCGGTGGCCTGTCGCTGGGCGGTTACATGACGATGGCGTTCCATCTGCGCCACCCCGCGATGTGCCGCGCGCTGATGCTGTTCGACACCGGCCCGGGCTTCAAAAAAACCGAGGCCCGCGATGCCTGGAATCAACGCGCGAGGCAGCGCGGCGACGATCTGGAAGCGCAAGGATTTGCCGCCCTCGGCACCAGCGACGAAGTCCGCATGAGCCAGCATCGCAGCGCACTCGGCCTTGCTCGTGCCGCACGCGGCATGCTCGCGCAGGAAAATGCCGGCGTCATCGAAAGCCTGCCGTCGATCGCCGTGCCGACCCTGGTGCTGGTCGGCGCCAACGACACCCCGTTTCTGACCGCGATGGACTACATCGCCGGAAAAATCCCCGGCGCCCGGAAAATCGTCGTACCGGACGCCGGACACGCATCGAATTTGCACCAACCGGCGGCTTTCAACGCGGCGATGGGCGGTTTCCTCGGCGATTTGCCCTGAATGCGCCGATGCGAGCCCGGATCGATCAGCTTTTGACCAACGGACACCCCGCCGTCGCCATGTCCGGGAACGCGGATGCACCGGGGATGCGGTCCAGCACATCGTAAAGATCCCACGCGCTTTTCGAGGCCTCGGGTTTTTTGACCCGCACCAGCAGCAGGTCGTGCACCATCAACCCGTCGTCCCGCAAAATGCCGTTGCGGGCGAACATGTCCTTGACCGGGGTTGCCCGCATCTGTGCCGCCACACGCTCCGGCTCGCGCGAGCCAACGGCCTGCACCGCTTTCAGATAATGCAGTACCCCGGAATAAACCCCCGCTTGCACCATGCTGGGCATCTTGCCGTTGGCCTTGAAGAACCGTTGCGACCAAAGACGGGTTTCGTCGTCGAGATCCCAGTAGAACGATGTCGTAACTATCAGACCCTGCGCCTGCGGCAGCCCGACGGCGTAGATATCGTTGACGAAGGCCAGAAACGACGCAAGCTGCTGCTTGCCGCGACCGATGCCGAACGTCGCTGCCTGTTTCACACAGGTGATATTGTCCGGCGGCCCACCGGCAATCGCAATGACATCGGCCCCCGACGCCTGCGCCGCGATCAGGTAGCTGCTCATGTCCGGGGAGTTAAATGGAAAGATCGAATGCCCAACGACCTTGCCGCCCAGCTTGTCGATCAATGCGGTAGCGACCCGTTCCATCGAGTGGCCGAATGCATAGTCGGGTGTAATGAAATAAAATGTTTTGGCCCCGCGAGCGAGCAAAGTGCGGGCGGTTCCGTGCGCCAGGGCCGTGCTGTCGAAGGTCCATTGCATCGCGTAGGGGGAGCATAATTTACCGGTAAAATCGTCCGCCCCGGTGCCCGACGCGATCATCAACCGCTTCTTCTGCCGCGACACCCCCTGCACCGCGAGGCCCACCGCCGAGAACGGCACGTCCACGATTAGATCGACGCCCTGGGTGTCGTACCACTCCCCGGCGATGCCCGAACCGATATCCGGCTTCATCTGATGATCGGCGGAGACGATTTCGATCGCCTGCCCCAGCGCGCTGCCCCCGGCATCGGCGATCGCCAACTGCGCCGCTACCAACGACCCCGGCCCGCTCATGTCCGCCGAGGCATGGGTCATATCGGTCAACACCCCGATCTTGATCCCCGCATTGGCCGCCCGCGCCCGGCCCGCCGATCCCGCGCTCGCCAATCCGGCAGCGGCGATGCCGGCCATGAGTTGTCTGCGTTTCATTGTTTGTCCTCTCCCGACGATTCGGTCCGCTGCCGTTATGCCTCAACCCCGCACGATTTCCATCCATCGCCTGCCGACGATAGTCTGCCGTCACGCGAAAATCCGGAGCACGCCGCATGAGCACCCACCCCCTCCACAGTTTCTTCTGGCCCGCCTCGATCGCCGTGCTCGGCGCCTCCCCCGATTTGCACCGCATACGCGGGCGGTTGCTGCATCAGCTGCGGCAGAACGATTTCCCCGGCCGGATTCTGCCGATCAATCCCAGCTACCAGGAGATCGACGGTCTGCCCTGTTTCCCCAGCATCGGCTCGGTTGGCAGTCCAATCGATCTGGCGCTGATCGCCATCCCGGCGTCCGGCGTGGCGGCGGCGGTCGAGGAATGCGCCAAGGCCGGGGTGAAAAACACCCTGATTATTTCGTCCGGTTTCGCCGAGGAGGGCGGTTCGGCCGGCAGCATGCAAGACGAATTGGTCTCAGTCACTCAGCGGTATGGTATCCGAGCATGTGGACCAAATTGCGAGGGGTATTTCAATACGATGGGGAAGGTGGCGACGACCTTCAGCCCGACGGTGGAAACCCAACAGGACCCGAATGCGGTCTTCGTGTCGGAAAAGCGGGTGGGCGTGATCGCGCAATCCGGCGGCATCGGCTTCGCGCTGTTCAATCGCGGCAAGGCCGCCGGACTGGCGTTCAGCTACGTTATTTCCACCGGCAATGAGGCCGATTTGGGCATGGCCGACTTCCTCGATTACATGATCGAGGACCCGCATACCCATGTCGTCATGCTGTTCTGCGAAGCCATCCGCAAAGGCTCGGCCTTCGTTGCCGCCCTGGCAAAAGCGCGCCTGAAGGGCAAGCCGGTGATCGTTGTGAAAGTTGGCCAATCCGACGCCGGCGGGCGCGCCACCGCGTCGCACACGGCATCCCTGTCCGGGTCCCACACGGCCTATCGCGCCATTTTCGAACGCTACGGCGCCATCGAGGCCGAGGACGCCGACGAAGCCGTCGCCATCGCCGGGGTCATGCTGACCTGCCCGCTGCCGCGCGGTCGCCGGGTCGGCATTGTGACGGTTTCGGGCGGCGGCGGTGCCTGGATGGCCGACACGATGTCGGCGCACGGGCTAACGGTACCACGCCTTTCCGACGAAATGCAGGCTTCGTTGAGACCATTGATGCCGTCCTACGGTGCGTCCGGCAATCCCGTCGATGTCACCGCGCAGGGTTCGAACACCGGACCGGCGATGATGACGGTCATGGAGCACCTCGCCGCCAGCGACGAAATCGACATGCTGGCGATCGTCAGCTCCCTCGCGTCGACCACAAGGGTCTCGTTGGATGCCGAACGGGTCAAGGCGACCTTGGCGCGTTGCGGCAAGCCCATGACGGCCTGGACCTATACATTACCGTCCGCGTTCGGGCGGGAAGCGGCGGCCGGTTGCGGTTTGGCGGTGCACAGCGATCTGCGGGCGTGCGGGCTGGCCTTCGGTAAATTGGCCTCATACGCCGAGGCTATTGCGCGCCCATTGCCCGAACCGTTTACCCCGGTGGCGGGCGCCCTGTATCCCGGTCTGCCCAAAGTGGTGCCGGAATATCTGGCCAAAAAGGTGCTGGCGGCGTGGCTGCCGGACCAGCGCGAAACCCTGGCGACATCGGCCGAGGACGCCGCCGAAGCTGCCGGCCGGTTGGGCTTTCCCGTCGCCCTGAAAGTCCAATCGTCGGACCTGCCGCATAAGACCGAGGTAGGCGGCGTGCGGCTGCACCTGGGCGATCGTGCTGCCGTCGCCGCCGCATACGATGCCATGTTGGCCGAGGTCGCGCGCCACAAGCCCGATGCCGTGATCGACGGTGTATTGGTGCAGAAAATGGCGCCCAAAGGCCACGAGCTGGTCATCGGCATGGTGGACGACGCCACCTTCGGCCCGATTATGATGGTGGGGATGGGCGGCGTGACGGTGGAATTGTTCGGCGACGTGGTGCACAGCCCCGCCCCGATCGACGAGGCCGAGGCCGAACGCATGATCCGGTCGTTGAAATCCTCCCGCCTGCTGACCGGGTTTCGCGGCGCGGCACCGATCGACCTCGGCCCGATCGCCCGCCTGATCGCGGCGCTGTCGCGTGCTGCTACAACCCTGTGCGGTCAGGTCGCGGAGTTCGAATTGAACCCCGTCATCGTGCATGCCGACGGTTCCGGATTAACCGTGGCCGACGCTTTGTTGACGATGAAGGGGTAGGGTTAGGATTGGACGACCGGCGGGAAACCGGTTATGACCGAGGAAAGATAACGATACCATCGGCCGAAGGAACCGTCATGACAGAGCCCAAAAAATCCCCCGCCGACCTGCGCAGCGCCCGTTGGTTCGGGCCGGCCGATCTGCGATCCTTCGGCCATCGGTCGCGCGCGATGCAGATGGGCTACGCGCCGGAAGAATGGGCCGGCAAGCCGGTGATCGCCATCGTCAACACCTGGTCCGACCTGCAACCCTGCCATTCCCACTTCAAGCAGCGGGTGGACGACGTCAAGCGCGGCATTCTGATGGCCGGCGGCTTCCCGGTGGAATTGCCCGCCCTTTCGGTATCGGAAAGTTTCGTCAAGCCGACGACGATGATGTACCGTAACATGTTGGCGATGGAGACCGAAGAATTGTTACGGTCCCATCCGGTCGATGGCGCGGTGTTGATGGGCGGCTGCGACAAAACCACGCCGGGCCTGCTGCTGGGCGCGACCAGCATGAATATCCCCGCCATTTTCCTGCCCGCCGGGCCGATGCTGCGCGGCAATTTCCAGGGTAAATTCCTCGGCTCCGGTTCCGATAGCTGGAAATACTGGGACGAACTCCGCGCCGGCAAAATCACCGACCAAGACTGGCTCGGTGTCGAACAGGGCATCGCCCGATCCTACGGCACCTGCATGACCATGGGCACCGCCAGCACCATGACCGCCATCGCCGAAGCCGTGGGCATGGTATTGCCCGGCGGATCGAGCGTGCTGGCCGCCGACGCCGGGCATATTCGTTTGGCTTCCGAATCCGGTCGTCGCATTGTCGAAATGGTGTGGGAAGATCTGACGCCGCATAAAATCCAAACCCGTCCGGCTTTCGAAAACGCGATCGCCGTGGCGATGGCGATGGGTTGTTCCACCAACGCCATCATCCATCTGATCGCCATGGCGCGCCGCGCCGGGCAGGATATCGGGCTGGCGGATTTCGAAAAATACAGCCGCCTTGTGCCGGTTATCGGCAACGTTCGGCCCACCGGCTCGCACTATCTGATGGAGGATTTTTTCTACGCCGGTGGAATCCGAGCACTGATGGTCAATATCGAGAAGCTTTTGCATCTGGATTGTTTGACGGTCAGCGGCAAAACGATCGGCGAGAATATTGCCGGCGCGAAGGTGTACAACGACGACGTCATCCGCCCGCTCGACAAGCCGATTTATGCCGAGGGTTCGTTGGCCGTACTCACCGGCAACCTCGCACCCGACGGTTGCGTGATCAAACCGGCGGCGATGGAAGAAAAATTCCTGAAACATTCCGGCCCCGCCTTGGTGTTCGACGATTACCCGTCGATGAAAAAAGCCATCGATAACGAAGACCTCGACGTAACGATCGATCATGTGCTGGTGCTGCGCAACGCCGGGCCGCAGGGTGGGCCGGGGATGCCGGAATGGGGCATGTTGCCGATGCCGAAGAAGCTGCTGAAACAGGGCCATCGCGATATGCTGCGGCTGTCCGATGCGCGCATGTCCGGCACCAGCTACGGCGCCTGCATCCTGCATGTCTCCCCCGAGAGCCATATCGGCGGGCCGCTGGCGCTGCTGAAAACCGGCGATATCGTCAGCATCGATGTGGATGCCCGCAGCATCCGCATGGAAGTATCCGACGAAGAACTCGCCCGCCGCCGCGCCGCCTGGGTGCCGCCTGCGCCGCATTTCGAACGCGGCTACGGCTACGTGTTCACCAAACACATCCAGCAGGCCGACAAAGGTTGCGACTTCGATTTCCTGCGCACCGATTTCGGCGCCCCGGTGGTCGAGCCCGCGATTTACTGACAACGCACCGCAATCCCACGCCGAAGGAGTGCCCCGATGCCCGTCATAAAGGTCCGCGACATCGCCTACGGTCGCCTACGCTCGCCCGATCTGGACGTGCAGGAAGAATTCCTCACCGATTTCGGCATGATCCGCGCGGAACGAACCGCAACCGCACTGTATATGCGCGGCACCGATCCCGCGCGCACCATCCATATCACCGAAAAGGGCGATCCCGGATTCATCGGCCTCGCCTGGGCGGTGGCGGACGAAGCCGATCTGAAAAAGATCGCCGCGCATCCCGGCGCCTCGGGCATCGAAAGCCGCGACGAACCCGGTGGAGGCAAGCGCGTGCGTCTGACCGAACCGAACGGATATTGCATCGAAATCGTCCACGGTATCGAACCGATCGCACCGATCCCCGTCACCCGCCAAGCCATCAATTCAGGCACCCAACCGCTGGCCCGAGCGGGGGAGGTCATTCGATTCCACCAAGGCCCGTCTGGGGTGAAACGAATCGGTCACGCGGTCCTCGGCTCCCCCAAAAACGTCGAAACCGTGCAATGGTTCCGGAACGTTCTGGGATTGATACAGTCGGACGATATTTATGCCGGAACACAGGAAAACATCCTCGGGCAGTTCAGCCGGATCGATGCCGGGGATGAATATGTCGATCACCACGCGTTCTTCTGCATCAAAAATGGCCGCGCCGGACTGAACCATCTCAGCTTCGAAGTACAGGACATCGACGACGTGTTCATCGGCCACGAACACCTAAAATCCGCCGGCAAATACGAACACATGTGGGGCATCGGCCGCCATCTGCTCGGCTCCCAGGTTTACGACTACTGGGCAGATGCGCACGGACGAGTACACGAACATTGGGCCGATTCCGACCGGCTGAATGCAGCGAACGGCGGCAATCTGGTTTCGGCCGAGGAAGGCCTACGCTCCCAATGGGGCGATCGCCCGCCAGAGAAATTCGTCGGCCACGTCAGCCCATAGAGCGCTTGACAATGAAAGCCCAACGCGCGACCGCAGGCGCCACGACGATATAGGACCGCCCCATGTTCGAAATCCCCGAAGAACACCGCATGCTCCAGGACCTGGTCGCGAAGTTTATCGACCGCGATGTCATGCCCTTGGAAAAAGCGACCCTGGCACGAGAAGCCTCCGGCCAACGATCCGGCCTACCGCCGGAAGACGACGCCAGGCTGATGGCAAAATGCAAGGAACTCGGCCTTTGGGGCCTGGACGTGCCGGAAGCCTATGGCGGGGCGAACCTGCCCTACGCCGCGCTGGTCGGCGTCTACGAAGAACAAGGCCGCACCTGCGTGCCCTTCACCTTCCCGCCCGACAGCCCCAACCTGCACATGCTGATCGCTGCCGCCAGCGATGAGCAAAAGACCAAATACCTCGAACCCTATGCGCGCGGCGAAGCGCACTCGGCCATCGCGATTTCCGAACCCGGCGCTGGCGGCGATCCTGCGGGGATGACCACACGCGCGGTGAAGGACGGCGGGGATTGGGTGATCAATGGGCGGAAGATTTGGGTGTCTCGGGTGCCCGCCGCCGATTTCGTTATCGTTATGGCCCGCACCGGGGAAGGCAAACGCGCCGATGGCGTGACCGCCTTCATCGTCGAACGCGGCACCAAAGGGTTCATCATCGAACGCGAAATTCCGATGATCGGCGGCCAGCGCACCTACGAGCTGGTGTTCGACGATTGCCGCATCCCCGCCTCCCAGATCCTGGGCGTGGAGGGCAAGGGCTACGCGCCGATGCAGTTGCGCCTGACCGTGCGCCGTTTGCAGATGGGGGCGTGGTGCGTTGGCATGTCGCGCCGCGCGCTCGATATGATGGTGGAACATACCAAGCAGCGGGTGACCTTCGGTCAGCGGCTGGCGGATCGGCAGGCCATCCAATGGTGGATCGCCGACGCCGCCATCAAAATCCATGCGCTGCGACTGATGGTCTACGATGCGGCGGTGAAGGCGGATGCCGGTAAGGACGTGCGCACCGAAGCGTCGATGGTGAAGCTGTACGGCACCGAAGCCGCAACGGAAATCATCGACCATGCGCAACAATCCTTCGGCGCCATGGGCGTGGCAAAGGAACTGCCGCTGCAACTCATGGCGCAGAAAGTGCGCACGATGCGGGTTTACGAGGGCCCCTCGGAAGTCCACCGCATGGCAATCGCGCGCCGGATCATCGGCCGCAACTGACGCGAAAGGTCACTGCGGAGTGCGAACAGCGCCCGCCGTCACCACACCATCGATCGCCCGCCCCGATCCGACGGTTTCGGCGCCTTTGCCCCTTTCAACCATTCCGTGACCGGCATGAAGCGCGGCGCCAGGAATTGATAGGTCCGCGCCAGCAACGGCCGCAGCGCGTCGGGGGACAAACCGCCGGATTTTTCCCATTCGGCCAGCAGCGGCTCCCACGCCATGTGGCTACGATACAGCCAATCGCGGTTGGAACGAATGAACCCGCGATGGCTGTCCAGATTGCGCAGCACCGCCATGACCTCGGCCACCTGGGCGTCCTGTTCGTCGAACCGCCGGTTCAACTGCGCCAGCGCCACCGCGCTTAGGAACCGCAACCGGTCCAACGACCCGCGCTGCCCGATATCCGACGAGGCTGCCCGCACCAGCCGTTCGATCCGCGCCGCCAGCGCCCGCACCCGGTCCAGGAACCGGTCCCGCAACGCCTCGATATACGACAATTCCGACGCCAAAACTTCGAGTTGCGCGATCACCGACTCCTTCGATGGCAGCTTCAAGAACGCCGCCGCGCGTTGAAACGCTTCCTGCACCGTCTGCCGCAGGCTCGGGTCCGCATCCGCCCGAGCCAAGGCGTCGGCGTCGAGGACGATGGGTTCCGATCCGGCGGTGCCGCGCATCCAGGCAACCAGTTGCAGATTGAGCCGGGTGAGCGCCCGATGGACGTGTTCGGCGCCGGGCTGCCAACTGGCATCGCCGGTCAACACCTCCTGCGGCAATTTGTCGCCCAGATGCAGGGCCGGCACAAAGTCCAGCGCCTCCCCGATCAAGGCCAACATGCGCCCATCGGGGCTGTCGTCGGCAATACCGAGTTCGCGCTGGATGGACCGCAGCGGCATCGACGCCTCCCGGTCCCCCATTTGCACCACCATGACCGGCGCCGCGTCGTTGTCGGTGCAGCGGAACAAAGGCTGCTCGAACAAGGCGAACATGCGATGCCCCAGCAGGCAATGGGTCGGTCTATCTGGGGTCGCGTCGGTCATACCGAAGGATAGACACGGCAAGGTTAACAAACCGTTAACCCCACACGAGAATGTTGGACGGCGGCGTTTTTCTCCGCTTGCCGGCGGGCGCGAACCGGCCCATGTCGATAGATATGAACCCACTGCCCTGGCTCGCCAGTCTCATTTTCCCAGCCTGCGGTGCCATCGGTGCGCTCGGCTTGCCGACGCCGCCGCCGATGGACATCGCCGCAATCGTGCGGCCGGCTTCCCCCAACACCGCTTTGGCCGCGCCGGCCGGATTCGCGCCGCCGCCAGACATCGTCACCCCGGCTTTCCCAATGCCGCCGGACCGGCTGTTCGCCGCGATCAAGGCCGTGGCCGCCGCCCAGCCGCGCACCTTCCCGGCCGCGAAATTCGACGATCGGCGGCAGGCGCATTGGGTGGTGCGCAGCGCGCTGATGAACTATCCCGACCTCGTGACCGTATCGGTATCGGGACCGGACGCCGGTCCCAGCACGCTGGTCCTGTATTCCCGCAGCGTCTACGGTCGTTCCGACCTGGGCGCGAATCTGGCACGGATCGAATCCTGGCTGGCTGCTTTGACCGCGAAGACCGAGAGATAGAACCGACATGCGTGGACTGGGACCCTTCCTCAACGGCGCGTGGCAACTTTCGAAACCCTATTTCTGGCGATCGGAAGAACGCTGGTCGGCGCTGATCCTGCTGGCCTCTGTCCTCGGCCTGCGCTTCGGCCTGGTCGGCATGAGCGTGGTTCTGAGCTACTGGAATCGCGAGTTCTTCAACGCCTTGCAGGAAAAAAACTGGGATGCGTTCCTCGCGCTGCTGTTCTGGTACCGCAACACCGATAGCGGGTTCATGCCGGGCTTCTGCGAGGTGGCATTGGTCTACATCGTTGTCGCGATTTACTTCACCTACCTGAGCCAATGGCTGCAAATCCGCTGGCGCCGCTGGATGACCGGGCGTTTCCTGGACGAATGGCTCGCCGATCGCGCCTATTATCGCATCGCCATGGCACAGGATCCGGTCCAGGCCGGCACCGACAATCCCGACCAGCGCATCGCCGAGGACATCCGCGACTTCGTCGATAGCACCCTGACCCTTGGCATCAGCTTCATCGCCAACATCGCTACCTTGGCGAGTTTCGTCGGCATCCTCTGGGGTCTGTCAGGTACGATGGACGTCTTCGGCGTCGCCATCCCCGGCTACATGGTATGGATCGCCGTCGCCTACGCGGTCATCGGCACCTGGCTGACCCACCTCGTCGGCCGGCCGCTCGCGTCGCTGCGCTTTCGCCAACAACGGGTGGAGGCCGATTTCCGCTACGCCCTGGTGCGGTTTCGCGAAAATATGGAGGCTGTGGCCCTATATCGCGGCGAACAACAGGAAAATGCCGGCTTCAAGAACCGCTTCGAAGCGTTGGCCGGCAATTGGTGGGCCATCATGCAGCGGGTCAAACTCCTGTCCGCCTTGACCGCCGGGTATGAGCAAGTGGCGCATGTCTTCCCGATCATTGTCGCCGCCCCGCTGTATTTCGCCGGCAAAATGCAACTCGGCGGCCTGACCCAGACCTCCGGCGCCTTCGGTCGGGTGCAGGGGGCGCTGTCGTGGTTCGTCGAGCGCTACCCCGACCTCGCCAATTGGCGGGCGATCGTCGACCGGCTCACCACCTTCGATCGTGCCATTCAGGAAGCGCGCGCGCAGGCCAACAACGGGTTCGTCATCGGACCATCGGCGGATGGGGCGCTGCATCTGCAGGGCGTGACGATCGCGCTGCCGAATGGGACCAAACTGCTGGACAACGCCGACCTCACCCTCACGCAGGGCCATTCCGTCGTGGTCACCGGGCGTTCGGGATCGGGCAAATCGACCCTGTTCCGCGCGATCGCCGGCATCTGGCCGTTCGGGGAGGGGCGGATCGCCGTGCCGCCGAACGCCTTCTTCCTTCCGCAGTTGCCCTATATTCCGTTGGGTTCGCTGCGCCATGCGGTGTCCTATCCGCACAAGGCAGCGGATTTCAGCCACACCGAGATGGCCGAGGCCCTGACCCAGGCCGGTCTCCCCGCCCTCGCCGATCAACTCGACGTCGATGAAAACTGGGCCGCTCGGCTTTCCGGCGGCGAGAAGCAAAGGATCGCCCTGGCGCGGGCGTTGCTGGCGAAACCGTCGTGGATTTTCCTCGATGAGGCGACCGCCAGCCTCGACCCCGACGCCGAGGCCGATCTCTATCGTGTGCTGAAAGCGCGGCTGCCGGATGCGACCCTGGTATCCATCGCCCACCGCCCATCCGTCGCAGCACTGCACGAAACCCGGCTGGACCTGCAACGGGTCGGCGGCAAAATCGGCGCATTGGTGAAGTTGGCGTCATGAGCACGATAATCCGGGCAGCCGACCTGCCCATTTCGCAATGGGTCAACGGGGCCGGGCGCAAGGCCGACATCGCGACCGGCGACGGCTGGTTGCTGGGCTTTGCGTGGCTGGATCGGGATGCGCCGTTTTCCGACTATAGCGGCCACGATCGCACGATCCTGCTGCTGGAAGGGCCGGGCTTCGCCCTGGATCTACCGGCCGGATCCACCCTGACGGCCACCGCGCGGTTTGTGCCGACGGCGTTCGATGGCGCCGGGCCGATGGCGTGTCGGGTGCGCGGGCCGAGCCGAGTGCTGAACGCGATCTCCGCCTATCCCGGCTGGTCGCATACGATGACGATAACCGGCGGCGCCGTGCCGGGCGGGCCGAACGCCTTCGCCACCGTCCTTCAGGGCCGGATCGGCGACGCCGGCCCAATGGACACCATCCCATTGACCGAGGCCTTGTCCGCCCCGCCCGGCACCTTGCTCGCCGTCGTTCGTTTCGAACAGGATACCGATCGATGACCGTTCGTTTCGCCGACATCGCCGCCGAACGACCCACGCGCGACAGCCTGACGGCCGAGCACGCAACGATCGCCGGGCTGTTGGATCGCGGCGATCGGCCGGGCGCGCTGGCTGCCTGGGATGC
This sequence comes from Acetobacteraceae bacterium, assembly GCA_025354865.1. Lineage (GTDB taxonomy): Bacteria > Pseudomonadota > Alphaproteobacteria > Acetobacterales > Acetobacteraceae > Rhodopila. The sequence goes on from JANXMB010000029.1 coordinate 19,511, forward strand.
CGCCCGCCGCCGCTACGACACCTGGGCCGCGCTGGTCCACCTGCGATTCGCGCAGAACACCGCCGATCCCGCCGCCATCGCCGATCGCGACTACGCCGACGCCCTGTCGCCAGAAGCCACCGAGTTGGAGGTCGCGATCAAGCGTCGCTTGCTGGCCGATCCCGATCGCGCCGGACTGGAAGCGGCCGCCGGCGCGCATGCCGTGCGCCTTTGGGCCTGCGACATCGCGACCTTCGAACCCGCGATCAAGGCGGACCTGGAAGAAGAATCCCGCCTCTCGGCCCGCTACACCGCGCTGATGGCCGGCGCGCAGATCGAAATTTCCGGGCAAACCGTCAACCTCGCCGGCCTCGCCCCCTTCGCGGAGGACACGGATCGCGCCGTCCGCCACGCCGCCGAGCAGAAGCGCTGGGCCTTCTTCGCCGAGCACGGCGACGAACTCGACGCGATCTACAGCGATCTGGTCGCCGTCCGCCACCGCATGGCCACCAAACTCGGCTACCCCACATACACCCCGCTCGGCTATCGCCGCCTGCGCCGGGTCGATTACGGACCCGAAGACGTGGCGCGCTATCGGGAGCAGGTGCGCACCCATGTCGTGCCGCTCGTCGCCCGCCTGCTGGAACAACGCCGCATTGCGTTCGGGTGGGATCGGGTGCGCTTCTGGGATGAGGCACTGATCGATCCCGCCGGCAACCCGCAGCCGCTGGGCGGGCCGGCGGAACTGGCCGAGCAGGCGCAGATCATGTTCGATCGGATGGACCCGAGGCTGGGCGCCTTCTACCGCCGCATGCACGAGGGCGCGTTCCTCGATCTGCCGAACCGGCCGGGCAAGGCGGGCGGCGGGTTCTGCACGTCGTTCCCGACCGTCGGCATGCCGTATATTTTCGCCAACTTCACCGGCACGCACCACGATATCGGCGTCTTCACCCACGAAATGGGGCATGCCTTCCAGAACTGGGAAAGCCGCAACCAGCCCAATATCGACTACCTCTGGCCGACGATGGAAGCGGCCGAGATCGACTCGATGGCGCTGGAATTCCTGACCTACCCCCATATGGACCTGATGGTCGGGGAGGCAGCGGCCGAGCGGTTCCGCCGCATGCACTTGATCGGGGCGCTGGCGTTCCTGCCGTACGGGGTCTGCGTCGATCATTTCCAGCACGAGGTCTATGCCAACCCCACCGCCACCCCGGCCGAGCGGCATGCGATGTGGGCGCGGTTGGAGAAGCTGTACATGCCGTGGACCGACTACGGCGACCTGGATTATCCGGCGAAGGGCGGCCGGTGGCAGGCGAAGCAGCATATCTACGGCACCGCCTTCTACTACATCGACTACACCTTGGCGCAGTGTTGCGCGTTGCAATTCTGGGTGCGGTCCCGTAACGACCGTGCCGCCACCATGGATGCCTACGCCGCCTTGTGCGCCCGAGGCGGGTCGGCACCGTTCGGCGAACTGGTGCAATCCGCCGGCCTGGCGTCCCCCTTCGCCGGCAACGCGCTGGCCGATGCGGTGCGGGAAGCGGCGGCGGTGCTGAACGTATAAAAAAACGGCCGGGACTCGCGCCCCGGCCGTTCGATTTGTGCCGTATCGCGACCCTCAGGCGGCGATTTCGTTCTTGATGACCTCCAGATCGGCGGTCATCACTTTGCCCTGGGTTTCCGGCCCGAGGTACACCGCGATCACATACACCACCAAACAACCGATCGTTGTGTACATCATCGGCTTGGCGAACCCCATGTGCTGATCCACCGCGAAGTAGGTCAGGATCGGCGCAACCGCCGCCGCCCACACCGCGCCCTGATGGTAAACAAAGCCGGCCGCAGTCGCTCGGACCTCGGTCGGGAAGCGTTCCGACAACCAGCCGGGGTTCAACGCATCCTTGCCGCCGACGAAGCAGATGAACAGCATGAACAGCGCGAGGAACCAGTCCGGGTCTACGGTATTGAGGTAGAGCGGCACCAGCGGAATGGCGATGGTGCAGGGGATCATCAGTGCCCAACGACGGCCGATTTTCTCCGACATCGCGCCCCAGAAGGTGCTGGCCAAGAAGGTGATGATGTTGCCCCAGAACACCGGCACCGAGACCTGCGCCGGGGTCCAGCCCAATTCCTTGGTCAGGTAGGTGCCGAGCATGGCCCAGATGGCATAATAGACGCAGAAATTCGCGGCCATCCACAGGCAACCGGTCAGCGTGTTGAACAGATATTTCGGCTTGAAGATGGCGAACAGCGGCAGCGTGACCTGCTGGTTCGATTCATTCTGCTGCCTTTTGTTCTCGGCCCATACTTCCGGCTCTTTGACGTAGAAACGGATCCAGACGCAGGCGAGTGCCGGCAGCACGCCCAGGATCAGCATTCCGCGCCAGCCGTAGCCTTTGTGCCAGACTTCGAGCGGCGCGTACAACATGCCGTATGCCAGCGCCGATAAGGCAAAGCCCAGGCCCCAGGAGCCTTGCAACACACCCGACATCAGCCCGCGCGACCGGGCCGGCCAGGATTCCATTGCCAGCGCCGCACCGGCCGGCCATTCCGCCCCCATGCCGATGCCCAGCAACGCCCGGGTCACGAACAGGAAGGTGAAGGTCGGGGAAAACCCGGCGGCGAAGTTGCAGATCGAATACCAGAGGATGGAAATCATCAGCGGCGCACGACGACCCATGCGATCGGCCATCCAGCCGGATACCGTCGCACCAGCCAGGCGCGTGATCAGGGTAATCGAGAAGATGCCGGTCACCGCGATCAGCGGCACCCCGAATTCCTGCGCGATCGGCGACATAATGAGCAGAAAGACGGTGAAATCGAACGCATCCAGCGTCCAACCGAGCCACGCGGCGGTGTAAGCGTACCATTGGTCCTTAGTGGGTTCTTTCCACCACGGAACCTGCGCGCCGGTTCTAGCATATCCAGACATCGATTAAGATTCCCTCTCGTGTTCTCGTTTCGATTCCCCTGGGCGCCCGTTCGACCGAACACCACATGAGAATTCTAACAGCGCATACCTGTTATGCGCAATCCCCAACCCCAACCACCAATTTCCCTGTGTTTCCGCCGGAAAACAGCATCGCCAGCGCGGCTGGTGCGCGGTCCAACCCCTGTTCCACATGCAGTTTCTGTTGCAACCGTCCGGCCCGCAAATGATGCGTTAGGAATGCGCGTGCCTCCGAGTAACGGTCATGATAATCGAACACTAGGAAGCCCTGCATCCGCACCCGTTTGCCACCCATCGCCCCAAGATTGCGGACGCCATAAGGCTCCTCTGCGCCAGCCTGAGAGATGCGGCCACAGCTCACAATCCGAGCACCCATGCGCAGATGGAGCAAGGCTGCGTCTAGGGTTTTTCCGCCTACATTGTCGAAATAAACGTCCACCCCGTCGGGGCAGGCACGCCCGATCGCGGCGGCGAGATCCGGTTCCGCCTTGTAATCGATCGCCGCGTCGATTTTCAATGTTTCGGTAAGATATCGGGATTTT
>JANXMB010000036.1 GCA_025354865.1 Acetobacteraceae bacterium
CTGAAAAACTCTTCTCGACACCCTGTCACGAAAGATTGAGTCGCAGCGCACTGACCTCACGAAACATTCGGTCGCCCAAGCGGCATCTGCGATTCTTTTTGACCAATCGTTGCCGGTCCGCCGGATTTTTTCAGCAGCCTGTTAGAGCGGTCGCCGCCGCAAACGAGCCACCGTCTCGCCAATCAACCGGCTCGGCTCGTCCGTCTCGTACGCGCGGGCAAAATTGCGGATGCCGGCTTGGATGCCGTCGGCGACCGACATCGTCTCCCACTCCCGGATCAGTTCCTTTTGCAACCGGATGGCGCGAGGACCGGCCTCCAGAATCGCATCCACCCAGTGCGCGACAGCGGTATCGAGGTCCACCGCCGGCACGATCTTCTCCACCAATCCCCATTGGAACGCGGTCGCGGCGTCGATATTCTCAGCCGTGTAGAGCAGGATCCGGGTCCTGCCCCAGCCGATAAGTTGCGGCAGCAGGGCGGCTTCGACGACCGACGGCAAGCCGACCTTCACCTCCGGCATGCCGAACATCGCATGTTCGGCCGCCACCCGCATGTCGCAGGCCGCCATAACCTCCAGCCCCGCGCCGAGGCATACGCCGTTGACCCTGGCGATGACGGGTACCGGAAGATCGCGCAGGGCCTTGCTCATAAGATGCACCTGCGTGATGAAAATGCGGGCGGTGGCCTGGTTCAGCGCGCCGAGTTCGAACAGGTTGGCACCGCCCATGAAAGCGCGCTCGCCCTGGCCGGTGACGATCAGCACGCGCAGATCGGGATCGTCGCCCAGGCGGGCAACGGCGTCGACGAAGGCGCACATCGTCGCCATGCTCAGGCTGTTGGCTTTCGCCGCGTTGTCGATCGAAACAGTGGCGACGCCGCGCGTGTCGCGGACGACCGATACAGTGGCGGGCATGGTTGGTTCCTCGGTTGTCGATGGAACCTCGGACTGCCACACTTCCCCCCGAACGCACAAACACCGATTGCCACAATGACCCGAGCCTGTGCGCTCGGTGCGGTTTCCGATTTTCGCAACGCGGCGCTGCGGCCATCAGCCGGGCTTTCGATCGGAGCATCGGGTTCGGCGGGCAGGCAATCGCCGCACGGCAGATCGCTTCGGTACCGCCAGCCGCATATCCAGGGTTGGGACGCCGGTTGCTTTCGGGCCGGCCAAGGAACGCGGCCGCCATATTGGTCGGCGGGCCACTGGGGCTAGCGTCCGGCAATCGGTTCAACCGTTCCAGCGCACCGGGCCGCGGAAGGGCCGCATATCCGGGTAGCCGCTGACCGCCCAGGCCCCATCCACCAGCAAGCTGGCGCCGGACACATAGGCCGCATCCTCGCTTGCCAGAAACAAGGCGGGAGCGGCGATTTCCTCAGGCTGCGCCGCTCGCCCCATCGGAATGCGATCGACGAAAGCGGCCAAGGCGTCGGGATTGTCGAAATGCCGACGGGTCAGCGGCGTCTGCACCAAACCCGGCAGCACCGCATTCACCCGTATGCCGTGTTCGGCAAATTCCAGCGCGCCGTTCTTGGTCAGAGCCTCCACCCCCGCCTTCGCGGACACGTAAGCCGACCCGGCGTGCATCGGCACATGCGCGTTCAGGGAAGCGATGTTGACGATCGTGCCGCCGGTCTTCTGCCGCATCATCTGCCGCGCCTGATGCTTCATGCCCAGAAATACACCTTTGAGGCAGAGGTCCACCGTAAAGTCCCAATCGGCCTCGGCCAGATCGACGATGTAGCCGGGGCGGGACGAGCCGGCGACGTTGAAGGCGGTATCGACCGATCCGAACCGATCCGTTGCCGCAGCAACAACCGCTTCCACATGCGACTCGTGGGTAACGTCTGCTGTCATCGTGTGGCAGCGGCTGCCGAGTTCGGCTTCCACGGCTGCAAGAGCCTCGGCCGCGACGTCGGCGACGACGAGGCTCGCGCCCTCCCGATGAAGGCGCCGGACGATCGCCAGCCCGATGCCGGAAGCGCCGCCCATGACGACCGCGACCTTACCGCGAAATCGGCGATCCATCTTTTCCGTCCCCCGTTAACCCTTTCTTAACCCAACCATGATCCCCTGGTCCCGGCAAGCAAAACGCTTTCGATGGCAGGACCGATATGCAACCGACAACCGGAACCCGGGTCATGGCACGGGGCCTGATCTGGGATGTGCTCGAACGCGAACCGCTGGGCGAGCAGGACCGCCTGCGCTTGCGCTGCGTGGCCGACGATTTGCGCGGGCTCGAATGGGATATGTTGCACCCGCGCGAGCCGGTGCAGCCTTTGCGCGATGCCCTTATTCGGGATCGGCCGGGCAGCTTGGCCGCGTGGCGGCAATATCACCGAGCCTGCTTGCTCGAACGGGTGACCGACACGGGGGAGATGGTTGCCGCCGCACCCGGCCGGGTCGCAATCGAACCGTATCAACTCGTGCCGCTGATGCGGGCGTTGGAAATGCCCCGGCCCCGGTTGATGCTCGCGGACGGCGTCGGCCTCGGCAAAACCGTGCAAGCCGGGCTGATCGCGGCCGAACTGATCGCACGACGGCGGGCGCACCGGATTCTGATCGTCGCCCCCGCCGGCCCGTTGCTGCGCCAATGGGAGCAGGAAATGCGCCTGCGGTTCGGGCTGCGCTTCACGGTTCTGGCCGACAGCGCGGCGTTGCGGGACGAACGGCGCAAGCTGGAACTGGGCGGCAACCCGTTCGGCACGGCCGCTTTCGTGCTGACATCGCTCGATTTCGCCAAACAGGAACCGATCCTGGAGGAATTGGAACGCTCCAGTTGGGATCTGGCCATCGTCGATGAGGCCCATCATTGCGCCAGCGCCGCCGACACCACAGCACGCGACGACACCCAGCGCCGCCGCCTCGCCGAAGTCGTCGCTCGGCAATCCGACGGGTTGCTGCTGCTTACGGCGACGCCGCACGATGGCTACGACCCGCATTTCGCATCGTTGATGGCGCTGCTCGACCCCAGTTTGGTCGATGGGCGCGGCGGTCTGCTGGGGCTGGCATACCGGCGGCACGTGGTCCGGCGGCTGAAGTCCCATATCGCCGATCCCGCGACCGGGCGGCCATTGTTTCGCGAACGCCACGTGGTGCCGGTGCCAGTGCCGATCGACGACCGAACGGTGCGATCCTTCCATCGCGCGCTGGCGGCCCTCGTGGCGCCACGGTTGGACAATGCCCGCGAAACGAAACAATTCACCGACGCCCTCGCTTTTGTGGGCTTGCTGAAGCGTTCGGTGTCAACCATTGCCGCCTGCGTTGCGACGTTGCGCGTCGTCGCCGATCGTTACGCCAGCCTGGGCGGCGTTCCCGAAACGGAGGCGGAACGGCGGGACCGCGCGCGGACGCTACGAACTTGCCGCCGCCGAGCGATCCGGTTCGGCGTGTTGGACTCCCGCACCGAAACCGACGTGGAACGCCTGGAAGCCGAGGATATTGCCGCCCAGCTCCTGGCCGTCGGCGACACCGAAAAAGCGTTGCGGCACTTGATCCGGCTAGGCGAGGCGGCACAGGAGAACGACCCCAAACTCGAAGCGTTGGTCGCGGAAATTCGGGCAATCCGGGCGGCGGAACCGCGCGCGAATGTGTTGGTTTATACGGAGTACGGGGACAGTCAGGCCGCCGCCGTAGATGCGCTGCGCGACATCGGCGGCACGATCCTGAGCATCGGCGGGCAGGACAGCGACGAAGCCCGCACGCGGGCCGCCGAGCGCTGTGCGGCGGAAGACAATGCGATCCTGGTCGGGACGGATTCGCTGGCGGAAGGATTGAACCTGCAACAGCGCTGCCACCATCTGATCCATCTGGATTTGCCGTACAACCCCAACCGGCTGGAACAGCGCAACGGCCGTATCGATCGGTACGGACAAACCCTCGATCCCGAGATCCGCTATCTGTGTCTGGCCGGCACGTTCGAGGAACGATTGCTGCTTCGCCTGATCGCCAAATACGAAAAAGCCCGCGCCCAGCTCACTTTTATGCCCGATACGCTTGGCATCACCCTCGCCGACACGGCGCCGGATGCCGGTTGGCTGACCGGTTTGGCCGAGGAACAAACCAGCCTGTTTGCCGACGATATTGCAACGGTCCGAACCCTGGATACCGCCGCCACCGACGCGCAGACCGAGGCGTATCGCACCCTGCTGCACGAGATCGATCGCGCCTACGAGGGGTTCGACGGCATGGCCGTGCGGCATGGCTGGTTCGCCGGGCAGAACCCGAACGCCGATCCAGCCCCCCTGCGCGCGGCGATCCATGCCCGCCGATCTGCGGCGCGTCGCGCGGCCGAGGTCGATCTGGCGGATTTCGTGGCGCAAGCATCGGCGGAGGGGTCCGACCCGCAACCCCCGATCGGGCGGGTCGATCCCATCGTGCGCAAAGCCATCGGCCGCGTCCGTCAGACCGGCGACGGGCGGGTCGCAGTCGCTCGGCACCACAATCTCTCGCTGTTGCTGACCTACACCGCCGAAATCCACACCCAGCGCCATATCGCCTTCCAATGTCCGCTCGCGGTGCTGCTGGAACCCGCCGGCACCCCGCGCGTGCTTTCGGACAGCGACGAATGGCTGCAGCTTGCGGCGCCGGAACGGGCGATCGAGGTCGCGGATCCCTGGCGCCGGTTTGCGGATTGGGCGCCGCCACGAATGGCCGACGCGGAAGCCGCTGCCAGCGACGCCATGCACGCCATGGCAACCGTTTTCGCCGCACGCCATGCCGCGATGCTGGATACCGAACAGGCCCATTTTGAGCGCTGGCTGTGCCGGCGGGCGAACACGTTGTGCGGCGCGCGCCAACCCGCCGCTGCCGATCTGTTCGGCAACCGCCCCACCGCGCCGATCTGGCGTCTGGCGGCCAGCCCGCTGGAGCGATTGGCCGCTTTCGCCGCCGACCCATCGAACGCCGCACCCGACCGGCGGGAGGCCGAGAGCGTCCTCGGGATCGATCGCCGCCGGCAGCGCGAAAGGCCGATCCTGTCCGACCCGGTGCTGCACCGCGTTGGCCTGTTGATGTTGGTGCCCGACGCATGACGCTCGATCTGCGGGACTGCACCACCAGCGGCGCGGCCCTGCCCGAACCCTTTCTGCGCTTCGGCCTAGAACCGGTGTTGCAGCGGCTCGGCCTGCTGCACCCGCCCGATCCGGCACGATGGTCGGCGCTGCGCCGGGGCATTCGCAGCCTCGGCCGCGTCGGCGGGCCGCAACGGGTGCACAACCACATCGTCGCGCCCCTGGCCGAGATGCTGGGCTACCGCGCGCCCACACGGCAGGACGCCGTGCCAACGCGGGAAGGGCCGGAGGACGGCGGCTGGCTGCTGCCCAATGCGGACGGCGGCCTAAGGGTCTGGTCGATCGCCACCGACGCCGCATTGGACGCCCCACGCCGCGCCGGCCGCGCCTATCGATTCAGCCCGACCCGGTCCGCGCAACGCGTGCTGCGCGCCCGCAACGAACGGGCGGGCCTGCTGACCGATGGCGATACGATGCGGCTGCTGCTGTGCGATCCCATCGAACCCGACAGCCATCTGAGCATGCCTCTGTCTGCCTGGGACGCCGCCGCCCCGCCCGACGCCGCGCTTGTGTTGGCAGCGCTGGCCGGCCCGGCGGGGGTTGCAGCGCTGCCCGCCGTGCTGGATGCCGCTCGCCTCGGGCAGGCGCGGCTGGCAAAGGCGTTGCAGGGTCAGGCGCGCGCGGCGATCGAAGGATTTCTGCGCGCCGTGCTGGAGCGCAATCCAGGACACCGAGCAAACGCCGCCACGCTATGGGCAGAGGGGCTGATCCTGGTCTACCGGCTGTTGTTCGTGCTGAAGCTGGAAAGTTCCGCCGAAAGAGCATTCAGTTTCGCCGCGACGCCGTTGTGGCGGGGTGCTTTGTCGCCCAATTTGGCGTTGGGGCCGCTGGTTCGCCGGCATCTGGACCAGGGGCACGACACCGGCCGGATGTTGGAAGACGGCCTGCGCACCGTCTTCGGCGTCTTCCGCGACGGCATCGACTGCGGCGGGCTGTCGATCGCACCGCTCGGCGGGGCGCTGTTCGGCGGCGGCACCACCCCGGCGTTGGACTCGCTCGGCTGGGGCGATCCGGCGGTCGCGGTGCTGCTGGACCGGCTTTTGTGGACGACCGCCAAAGGTCAGCCTCGGGAACGGGTGCATTACGGGTCGTTGGATGTCGAGGACCTCGGGCATATTTACGAAGCTCTGTTGGAACTCGAACCCGGCATCGCCTCCGAACCGATGGTACGGCAACGCCGAGCGAAGCGGGAAATCGTGGTGCCCAGGGAGGGCGGGGGGGAGGGCGCGGGTGACCCGATCCCGCCCGGCCGCTTCTTTCTGCGGACCGGCACCGGGCGCAAAAGCACCGGGTCCTACTACACGCCGCATGCGTTGGTGCGCTTCCTGGTGCGGGAGACGTTAGGCCCCCTGGTTGCCGCCGCCAGCCCCGACTGCGATCCCGATCCGCTGGCGATACTGCGGCTGCGCGTCGTCGATCCCGCGACCGGCAGCGGGCATTTCCTGATCGAGGCCTGCCGCTTCCTCGGCGATGCGCTCTATGCCGCCTGCCGCCTGTGCGACGAAGGCCCGCCCCAGCACCGCGCGCGGTTGGAGGCGTTGCGCGCGATCGACGCGGCCTTGCCGGCCTATCTTCCCAGCCACGCCGCCGAGGGCATCGCGCCCACCCGCGCTTTGGCGATCTGCCGCCGGCTGGTCGCGGTGCATTGCCTCTATGGCGTGGATCGCAATCCCTTGGCGGTGGAGCTGGCGAAGCTGGCGCTGTGGTTGGAATCCTATGCCGAGGGTTTGCCGCTGACTTTCCTCGATCACCGTCTGGTGGCCGGGGATTCGGTCGGCAGCCCGTTTCTGGCCGATCTCGCGACGCTGCCGGTCGGCAATCGGCCGCTGGACCCGTTGCTGGCGCGCGGGGTGGCAGATCGCCTCGCCGAGTCCGTGCGCGCAGCCCTGGCCGAGGTCGGGGCGTTGAATGCCAGCATCGGCCACGATATCGCCGACCTCGCGCTGAAAGATGCCGCAAAAGCTCGGCTGGATCGGGTGCTGGCGCCGGTGCGACAATTGGCGAAGGCGTGGTCCGGTGCGGTCGCTTTGGGAGAACGCGATTGCGACGACGAATGGCAGGCGCTGGCCCAATCGGTGGCGGCGACCGGATGCTGGCCAACGCGGGTGTCGCGACGCCAGGCCGATATAATGCAGGCCGGGGACGCTGCCCTGCCCTGGGATCTGACCTTTCCCGAAGCCTTCCAGCAGGGCGGTTTCGATGCGGTGCTGAGCAACCCGCCCTGGGATGTCATCCAATACCGGACCGAGGATTTCGTCGCCGGCTACGATCTGTCGGTGCTGGATGCGCCCACCCGAGCGGCTCGGGTTGCCATCGAACGCCGGGTTCTGGCCGATCCCGATGTGGCTGCGGCGTTTGAGGAGTACAAATCCGGCTACGAACGGCAGAAACGTCTGGCGAACCGGCTGTTTCGCAAACGACCGTCCGGCACCCCCGACGCGTTCCATCTGTTTGCGGAACGTTACCTCGATCTGGGACGATCGATCGGCGCGCTGCTGCCATCGGCTTTCCATGCCAACGACAGTGCCGCCGATCTGCGCCGGCGCTATTTTGCGGAAACCCGCATCGCCTGCTGCTACGCTTTCGAAAACCGGCAGAAGCTGTTCGACATCGACAGCCGCTTCAAATTCGCCTTGATCGTCGCACGCAAGCCGGGACCGACCCAATCCTTACGCTGCGCGTTCTATCTGACATCGATCGCCGATTTGGATGAACCCGGACGGATCGTGGAATACGACGCCGCGTTTCTGGCCTCGACCGGCGGCGCCCCGCTGGAATTGCGCGGCGCCACGGACATGGCGGTCGCGCGCACGCTGTTTGCCGGCGCGGAAACATTCGGCCAATGGTGTCGCAGCCACGGCATCCGTTTCGGTTGCGACCTGCACATGACCGCCGATGCCGGTTGCTTCGTCGCCCCAGCCCGTGGAAGCGACCGCGATGGATCGGCACCATTCGTCCTGCACGAGGGCAAAACGTTCCATCAATTTACCGATCGATGGGACACCGCACCGCGCTACGCCGTTCCGCTCGCGGCGCTGGCCGACAAGCCGAAATTGCTCGAAGCCGCGCGCCATCCACGGTTGGCCTTTCGCGACATCGCCCGATCCACCGACGAGCGCACGACCATTGCCACGATCGCACCGCCGGGTTCGGTGTTCGGCCATACCGCAACGGTGGAGAAACAACCGAGCGGCCGGCCCTTGGCCCATGCGCAAGTGTTGTGCGCGGTGATGAACAGCTTCGGTTTCGATTGGTTGGTGCGGCAGCGAGCGGCCACCCATCTCAGTCTGTATATCCTCGACAGCATGCCGATGCCGGCGCTCTCGGCTGCGGATTATGCGGCGCTGGCGCAGGCAACGGCGCTGCTATCGGGCAATCCGGCGGCGCATTGGGACGTGCGTGCGGCAGTCGATGCAAGGGTCGCGCACGGCTATGGGCTGGATCGGGCGCAGTATCGACACATCCTCGGCACGTTCGGGCATCGATCGTTTCCCGATGCACCGGCCCTATGTCTGGCGGCGTTTGATTTGCATCAAGGAGATGGCGGCAAAACGGGTTCAACGGAGCAGCAAGGGACGCCACCGGAGCGGAAGGAAACGCCATGAACGCAGCCGACATCATGACCCCAGACGTCATCGTCGCCCACCCCGATACGCCGCTGGACCAACTCGTCGATACCATGCTCGCACACCGCATCAGCGGGCTGCCGATCGTCGATAACGGCATTGTCGTCGGCATCGTCAGCGAGGGCGATCTGCTGCGCCGCGCCGAAACCGGCACCGAAAAGCCGCGATCCCATCTGCTGGCATTGTTCGGCAGCACCGCCGCCGATGCCGCCGCCTATGTCCGCACCCACGGACGCCGGGCGCGGGAGATTATGACGACGGATCTGACGACGGTGGGGCCGGACACGCCGATCGCCGAGATCGCCGACATCCTGGAAACGAAACGGATCAGGCGGGTTCCCGTCGTTGTGGCCGGCAAGGTTCTGGGCATCGTCGCACGGGCGGATTTGCTGAAGGCGCTGGCCATGCGGTTACACGCCGAACCCGGGCCGATCGATAGCGACGATCGCTCGATCCAGATCCGCTTGCTGGAGGAATTCCGCCAGCACGCATGGTCCGGTCGGGTCGCACAATTCGACATTACCGTGCGCGACGGCGTGGTGCATTTGTGGGGCATCGTGCGCGGCGAAGACCATCGCCGGGCGCTGATCGTTGCGGCGGAAAACACCATGGGGGTCAAAGGCATCGCCGACCATCTGGAAGACGGCACCCTGATGGCGGTGGGCTTGCCGGCTTTGTAACCGCTCCCGGCGTTGCGGTCCGGCTACCGCCAGGCCAGCAACGCCCGCTCCAACTGTCCGATCGCCCAGGCGACGAGCAAGCCGAGCAGCGAGAGGACGACGATGCCGGCGAGGAGATTGTCGGTGTCGTAAAGATTTCCTGCCGACAGCACGAATGCCCCGATCCCCTGCTCGGCGCCGATCATTTCCGCCGCCACCAGCAAGACGATGGCAATCGAGGACGTGACGCGAAAGCCGCTGAGGATCGCCGGCAGGGCGCCGGGCAGGACGATCGTTCGGACGATGGCGGCGGTCGAAAGGCCGAACGATTGGCCCATGCGGATCAGCCCCCTCGGCACATTGTCCACCGCGCCGGCCGTCGCGATGACGGTGGGAAAGAACACACCGAAGGCCAGGGTTGCGATCTTCGAACCCTCCCCAATGCCGAACCAGACGATGAACAGCGGCACCAAGGCGATTTTCGGGATCGGGAACAGTGCCGCCACCACCGCCATGCCGGGGGATCGGCACGCCGACCACAGCCCCACCGCCAGCCCCATGCCGATGCCGAAGAACGTGCCGCTGGTCCAGCCCCAAGCCAGCCGCACAAGGGACGCCGACAGATGCTGCCACAGCACGCCGCTAACGATCAGTTGCCACAGCGCCGCACCTATTGCGATCGGCGGGGGGAGGAACAACGACTTTATCAACCCGGCCGAGGCCGCCATTTGCCACAGGCCCACCAACCCCAGCAGGGTTCCCGCCGAGGCCCAGCGATTGTCGCGCGGGGCGAACCCGCCGCCGCGAAACCGGACCGGACCGTCAAGCCTTGCCATCGATACGCTCCCGCTCGGCTGCCGCCGCATCGTCGCGGATCGTCCGCCACAGATGCTCCTCCATCGCAACCAGATCCGGATCGCGGGCGGTGCGACCGGTCAACGGCCGATCGATGCGGACGATTTCCCGCACCCGGCCGGGCCGGCGGGACAGCACCACGATTTGTTGGCCCAGGCGCACTGCCTCGGCCAAATTATGGGTGACATAGAGCGTCGTGGTGCCGGCGCGGGCCACGATGGCGGAAAACTCCTCCAGCAGCAGATCGCGGGTCTGCGCGTCGAGGGCCGACAACGGCTCATCCATCAAAAGACACGCCGGGCGCACCGCCAGGGCTCGGGCAATCCCCACCCGCTGGCGCATGCCGCCGGACAATTGCTTCGGCCAGGCATCGGCGAACTCGGTCAGACCGGTCAGGGCCAGCACCTCCGCCACCCGCGCGGCCGGGTTCGGACATTTGCCCAACACCAGCGCGATGTTGTCGGCGACGCTGCGCCAGGGCAACAGCGCGAAATCCTGGAAAACGTAAGTCAGCGGGTTGAGGCAATCGTCCGGGATATCGCCGTCCACCGCGACACGGCCGGCGGAGGGTTGCAACAAGCCGCCGGCAATCCCCAACAGCGTCGATTTACCGCAGCCGGAGGGGCCGACTAGGACCGTGACCTCCCCAGGTTCGACGGTCAGATCGATCCCGTCGAGCACCGTGAGGTCGCGGTACGCGTGGCAAATGCCGGTCAGAGTCAGGCGCAGGCCGGTCATCGCGTGGGTAGGAAGCGCGTATCGAGGATCGATTTCGGATCGGCGTCGCCTTTGACGAGGCCCTGCGCTTTGAACCAGACGATCTGCGCGACGACATCGGCGACGTCCAGCGCCGCGCCTTCGTCGTAATACCCCACGCCGGCCAGGATCTTGGTGCGCGCGTCGGGGTCGCCGACGAAAACATATTCGACGATCGCCTTGATGGCCGCGTCGGTGTTGGCATCGGCGATCGGCCGTCCCTGCGCGTCCAGCCGCAGGAACGCGGCGCGATAATCGGCAACACCGCGCTGATAGGCTTTGGCGAAACGCTGCAACACATCGGTTTTGCCGTCGATCGTGGCGGTGGGGGCGAATACCGCCGTCAACTGATACGGCACGACATCGCCCGCCCAACCCAGGATATGCGCCTGCTTCGCCGCCACCAGCGCCTTCGCCTGGGAGGCAATGGCGATCGTCGCATCCACCTGCCCGCTGCCCACGGCGGCGACCATGTTGGACACCTGCTGCAACGGCCGCAGAGTGACGGTTTTCAGATCGAAGCCCTTCGCCTCCGCAATCCGCCCGATCATGTAATGGAACGAGGAGCCGTACTGGGTGATGCCGAAACTACGCCCGCCGAGTTTTTCCATCCCGGTCAAGCCGGCGTCGTAGGCCTGATTGGATGCCAGAATGGCGGAACCTTCGTAGCCCCGCTGCTCGTGCAAGCCGCCGCCGATCACCTTCAGGGTGCCTTTTTCCGCCAGGTTGAAGAACCCGCCGGTCAGCGCGGTGACGCCGACATCGAGGTCGCCGGAGACGGCAGCGGCGGCGATCGGTTGGGCGGCATCGAAAAAGCGGAAGGTCAGGTCGATGCCTGCCTCCCGAAAATAGCCGCTGTGTTGGGCCATGTAGAATGGCGCCGGGGACAGAGTGTGGAGCAAGCCGAGCCGCAAGGGATCGGCAGCCTGGGCCGGCGAGAGGCAAGCGGGGAGGACCAACGCAAGGTTGAGCAGGACGGCGGCGAAAATCTTCATGTCCGTTTCCCGGTTATGGCATTCGCGCTGTCACACGGTCTTTCGCCAGCCGCAAGGCGTAATTCGCCGGCATGGCGGTATTTTAGCGGCGGGTACGGGGTCGGTGCGAACAGAACCCGACCGGGGAGCAAATGCGATCCCACCGCTTATGTCCCGAGCACCGGACGTGCTAACCCCCCGCGCATGGCTCCTCCTCTGCTGCTCCTGCAAGATATCGACCTCACCTTCGGCACCGCGCCCCTGCTGGCCGGCGCCGGCCTCGGCGTGTCCACCGGCGACCGCATCTGCCTCGTGGGGCGCAACGGTTCCGGCAAATCGACGCTGCTGAAGGTCGCCGCCGGCTCGATCCCGCCGGACGCCGGACGCCGCTTCGCCCAACCCGGCGCGACCATTCGCTATTTGCCGCAGGAACCCGATTTTGCCGGGTTTGCCACCACCCTCGCGTATGTCGAGGCCGGGTTCGACGGCGCCTCCACCAATCATTACCGCGCGGTCTACCTGCTGGAACAACTCGGGCTCAGCGGCGCCGAAGACCCGACAACCCTGTCGGGGGGGGAGGCTCGGCGCACCGCGCTGGCCCGCGTCCTGGCGCCCGAACCCGATATTCTGCTGCTGGACGAGCCGACCAACCATCTCGATCTGCCGGGAATCGAGTGGCTGGAAAAGGAACTGGCGGGCATGCGATCCGGCATCGTCCTAATCAGCCACGATCGGCGGCTGCTCGAACGTATCTCCCGCGCCACCCTGTGGCTGGATCGCGGCGTCACCCGGCAGTTGGATCGCGGCTTCGCGCATTTCGAGCCCTGGCGCGACTCCGTCCTCGAACAAGAAGAAATCGACCGCCACAAGCTCGGCCGCAAAATCGTCATGGAGGAGGATTGGCTCCGCTACGGCGTCACCGCCCGCCGCAAGCGCAATCAAAAGCGACTCGGCGATCTGCATGCCCTGCGCAAGAAGCATCGCGAACAGCGCGGCGCACTGGGCAAAGTGCGCATGGAAGCGGCCGAGGCGGACCTGTCCGGGCGGCTGGTCATGGTGGCCGAGGGCGTGAGCAAATCCTACGGCGACCGGCCGATCGTGCGCGATTTCTCCGCCAGGGTCATCCGCGGCGATCGGGTGGGCATCGTCGGCCCGAACGGTGCGGGCAAAACCACGCTGCTGAACCTGCTGACCGGGGAAATCGAACCCGACACCGGAGAGGTAAAGATCGGCACCAACCTGCAACAGGTCACCCTGGATCAGCGGCGCGAAAACCTCGATTCCGGGCAAACCCTGTCGCAAGCGCTGACTGGGGGCGCCGGCGATACCGTCGATGTCGGCGGCCAGACCCGCCATGTCATGAGCTATATGAAGGACTTCCTGTTCGGCCCCGAACAGGCGAATACCCCGGTCGGCGTGCTGTCCGGGGGGGAACGCGGCCGCCTGACCCTCGCGCGCGCCTTCGCCAAACCGTCCAACCTGCTGGTGCTGGACGAACCGACCAACGACCTCGACCTCGAAACGCTGGAGTTGTTGCAGGAACGCTTGGCCGATTATGCCGGCACGGTCCTGCTGGTCAGCCACGATCGAGACTTCCTGGACCGCGTGGTGACCTCGGTCATCGCATCCGACGGGGACGGGGTCTGGACGCAATATGCCGGCGGCTACTCCGACATGTTGGTGCAGCGCGGACCGGCACTGGCAACCGGCCCGGCCGCGTCGGCGAAAGCGAAGCCCGCCGCCCCCGCGCCGCAACGGGCCGCACCGAAGCGGATGACCTTCAAGGACAAGCACGCGCTGGAAACCCTGCCCGCGCGGATCGCCGGCCTGGAAGCCGACATCGCCAAATTCAACCGCCAACTCGGCGATCCCCAGCTTTATGCCAAGGACCCGGTCAAATTCGCCGCGATCTCCCAGACCCTGACCGCCGCGCAAGCCGACCTGTCGGCGGCGGAGGAGCAATGGCTGGAACTGGAAATGCGGCGGGAGGAAATGGGGGCGTAAAGCGCGACCCCCATCCAATTACCGCCGCAGCCGCAAATCCAGCCCGCGCGCGATCCAACCGGCCTCGATTGCGTCGAGATCGGTCAAGCCCGATGGATTGGCCTTGCTGGGGGAAGTTCCGAGCCGGGGGACGCCTTCGACCCGCCATAGTGCGAGCAGGCGGCGGAGTTCCACC
>JANXMB010000078.1 GCA_025354865.1 Acetobacteraceae bacterium
CCGCCCGGCGGTTCGATCGGCACGATTCGCCCGCTATGCGCGATCGGTTCGGTCGCCCCGAACAGGCCGAAGGTCTGCCGTCCCACCGCTGCCGCGATGTTCATCACCCCGGTGTCGTTGCCCACGTAAAACGCCGATTCGCGGCAGAGGGCCGCGACCTCCCCCAAATTCCAGCCGATGGCTTTGACCGCGCCATCCAGCCCCATGCCGATCGCATCGGCCAGCGCCGATTCCGCCGGCCCGCCGACCAGCACCACCCGGGGCCAGCCCGCATCCAGCAGCGCGGCTGCGAGGCCGGCGAACTTCTCCGCCCCCCATTGCTTGTACGGCTCCGAACTGCCGATCCCCAGCAGCACGTAGGGCGTGGGGCCGATGCGATCCAGCACTGCCTGTCGGGCTTTCGCCGCAACCGGGAGCACGGGTTCGGCCTCGGTCGGCGGTATACAGGCGCGTTCCAGCCACAGCGTCGCCTGCCGGAACGGGTGCAGCCGAAGGTCCGGCGCGTCGAGAAAAGGCCGGCGATTGAGGAACAGTTTCTGCACCCCGAATCCGTAACCGTAGCGTTCCGGAATGCCGGCCAGCCACGTGTAAAGCGCCAGGGTTTTGCTGTGATGCAGGAGGTAGACCCGATCGAACCGCCGCGCTTTCAGGCGGGCGACGAAGCCGAGCGCGCCGAGGCCTTCGTCGTGGCCTCGGCGGTTTTCGGGGTTGCGATCGATCCAGAGGCAATCGGAAACCGTGGTCTCGGCGCTGAAAATCTGGTCGGCAGCCGAGCGCGGCTTGGCAATCAACGTCACCGGCCCGCCTACATGCGCCGCGATTGCTCGGATATGCGGCAGATGCCAGATCGTATCGCCGATGCCGGGCAGGGGCTGCACGACCGCGACCCTCATGGTTTTTCGGTCCGGCCGTAGGTTTCCGCCATCGCCCAGCCCAGCAGCAGATAGAACCAGCCGCCGATCGGCATGGACCAGTAGGACGGGGTCGATTGCAGCGGGAACAACTGCGCCAACACGACGGCGAACAGCCCGACCCGCATCGGATCGGGATTGCGCCACAGGCCGCGCCCCAGGGGGATCAGGCAGGCGGCGCCGAACAGGCAGAACAAGACCAGCCCGGGCAGCCCGCCATCGACCAGCGCCTGGAAGTAGAAGTTGTGCGGGTGGACCCAACAGATCTCCGCCCCGCCGCCGTTGGCAACCGAGCCGTCGAAGCTGGGGCGGAAATATTGCGGTTTCGGGCAGCTGGCGCGGAAGCCGTCGAATCCCGTCCCGGTCCAGGGCTTCTGGCGCCCGATCTCGAAGGCGCGATTGTACATCTCGCCATAATACCCGACGGCAAACCCCGAGGCCAATTCCTGCGTGCGAGCGACCATATGATGGTAGGTTTTGGGGGAGATGACGGCGAAGCTGGGGATCAGCACGGCGACCAGCACCACGGCCGTCAAGACGATCGGGCGCATCCGCGGGATGAGGAAAGCGGCGACGGCCAGGGTGCCGATGACCAGCAGCACCGGGATCCGCTGGCCGACGATGGTCACCGCCGCGATGCCGCCCAGCATGATCGCGTAGGGCAGCAGGCGGCGATCCAAGTAGCGGGCGGCGAAGGGGATCAGCACCGGCGGCAGGATGCGCGCCATCAGCGGCGCGGCGCGGGCAGTGCCGAACGGCCCGGTCAGCAGCGTGTCCCAGGCCTTCGGTTGGCCGTACAGGTTCACCCCGAACGCGAACTGGAACACCAGATGGATCGTCACATAGATCGTCGATGCGGCGATAATCGCGAACATCCGCCGACGCTCCTGGTCCGGGCGCAGCACCGCGAAGGCCAGCGCGGCCGAGAACAGCGGGAAGCGAATGGCCAGCACGCCCTGAATCAACGAATTCCGCCCGCCGTCGCCGAGGCCGAGCGACGGGATTGGCAGCGAGCAGAACAAGGTCCACCCCCACCACACCAGCGCGATCGCCACCCAGGGCGTGCGCAGCCAGGCCCAGTCCCCGGTTGCGGCGCTGCGCAGCAGGAAGCAGAGGCCGGCGAGGCCGAACGATGCCTCGGCGAAGCCATGCGCGTGCATCAGCAGCAGCGGGGTTATCAGGGTGGAGACCAGCGCCACCCGGTCCAGCAGAGCGACATTCTTGACCATCCGCCGCGTGGTGCCAGCGGCGGCGGGCTGGGGCAAGGGGGGGCCGATCGATGGGGCTTGCGCGAACCCCGCGCGGGCGGGCTTGATGGGCGACGGAGGACGACGCGATGGCAAACAACCCGACGGCAAACGCAATGTGGCACCCGGTGCCGATCCCCGCGCAGGCCCCGACGACCGAGGGCTATGTCGATGTGCGCGGCACCAAACTCTGGTACTGGGATACCGGCGGGCCGGGCCATCCGGTCATCCTGTTGCATGCCGGCACCCAAAGCGCGGCCGGCTGGGTCTACCAGCAGCCGGCGCTGGCGGCGGCGGGGTTTCGGGCGATCGGCTATTCGCGGCGCGGCTATTACCGATCCGACTCCGGCACCGATCCCGGTTGGACCGTGGGCGGCGACCTGCATTGCCTGATTGAGCATCTGGGCTTGCCGACGGTCGATCTGATCGGCGCGGCGCAAGGCGGTTTCGTGGTCCTGGACTACCTGTTCGCGCATCCCGAACGGGTGCGGGGGGTCGGTATCGTGTCGTCGTATATGGGGATACAGGAGGCGGATTACGCCGCCGCGAATGCACGCTTGCGGCCGCCGTTCTTCGCCTCCCTGCCGCACGATTTCCAGGAATTGTGCCCGTCCTACCGCGCCGGCAATCCGCAGGGGGTCGCCGATTGGCACGCCGAGGAGGATCGCGCGGTGACCGGCAAGCGCATCGCCCCGGTGCTGGGCACCACCCCGACCTGGGCGCGGCTGGAAGCCATTCGCCACAAAATGCTGCTGGCGACCGGCGATTCGGATTTGTATGTGCCGCCGTCGTTGCTGCGCATGCAGGCCGCGCATCTGCCGTGTGCCGAGGTGCATGTGGTGCCGGAGGCCGGGCATTCCCCGTATTGGGAACAGCCGGAGATTTTCAACGCCCTGCTGCTGGATTTCCTGCGGCGGTTGTAAGCCGGACCGGTATCCTCTTGCTTTCGCGCGCAGCCGCTACGCCAACCCTGCGCGCCTACCGTTCGGCCGAACGGTATCAATACCCGATCGCGGCGCCGGCCGGGCGCCTCGGGTCGTTGGCGCCGTGGAACAGGCCCGCAGCCGCGTCGCCGGTCGCAGTCGAATCGTTGCCCGACGACGGCAAGGCGGCGCGTCCGGCACCGCCCCTTGCCGCCCGCAGCGGGGCCGGCTGGCCGACCGCGATCAACGCCGCCGCACCCCATGGGGTCTGCTCCTGAATCCGATAGCCCATCCCTGTCAGCACCGCCGCCGTATCCGCCGATAGTGCATAGGGTTCGGCGGCGATCGTGTCGGGCAGCCATTGGTGGTGAATGCGCGGCGCGTCCACCGCCGCCTGCGGCGCCATGCCGTGATCGACGATATTGAGGATGGTTTGCAGCACGATGGTGACGATGCGCGATCCTCCGGGGGACCCGGTGACCAGCACCGGCTTGCCGTCCCGCAGCACCACCGTCGGCGCCATCGACGACAACGGCCGTTTGCCCGGGGCGATCGCGTTGGCCGACCCCTGCACCAAACCGAAGAAGTTCGCGCTGCCCGGTTTGACCGCGAAATCGTCCATCTCGTCGTTCAACAGGAACCCCGCGCCGGGCGCCACCACCCCGGCGCCGAACAGCCCGTTCACCGTGTAGGTCACCGCCACTGCATTGCCGAACCGATCGATCGTCGAAAAATGCGTCGTCTCCGGCTTTTCGTGCGGCGCCACCCCCGGCCGCAAATCCGCCGACGGCGTCGCTCGCTCCCCGATTCCCGCCCTGATCGCGCCGATATGCTCGTCCGACAGCAGCCAC
Organism: Acetobacteraceae bacterium; assembly: GCA_025354865.1. Lineage (GTDB taxonomy): Bacteria > Pseudomonadota > Alphaproteobacteria > Acetobacterales > Acetobacteraceae > Rhodopila. The sequence continues at coordinate 3,933 of JANXMB010000078.1, forward strand.
GCCACGGGGTTCGAAACGAAGGCGGGATCGCCGAGGAACGTGTTGCGGTCCAGGAAGGCGTGGCGCATCGCCTCGGTCATCAGGTGCACCGTGCGGGCCGACCCGAAGCCGGAGGCGCGGAGGTCGTAGCCCTCCAGCACCAGCAGGATCTCGCACAGCGCGGTGCCGCCCGACGACGGCGGCGGCGCGGACAGGATGGTATAGCCGCGATAGCGGCAGGATAGCGGCTCGCTCAGGTTGGGGCGGTAGCGGTCGAAATCGGCCGAGGTCAGCGCGCCTTGCGATGCCTGAGCGATCCCGGCGGGGATTGCACCCTGGTAGAACGCCGCTGGCCCGCGATCGGCGATCGCCTGCAAGGTCGCCGCCAACGCCGGCTGCACCAGCCGCGCCCCGGCCGGCAATGCGGTGCCATCCGCCCGCAGGAATATCTGCGCGGCGGCGGGGTCGAGGCGCAACCGCTCGGCGCCCCGAGCGAAGATGTCGGCGTCGCCCCGGGTCAGCACAAAGCCATCCCGAGCCAAGGCGATCGCCGGGGCCATCGCTGCGGCGCGGGAGATCGAGCCATAATGGCTCAATGCCGCATCCAGGCCGGCGACGGTGCCGGGCACGCCGACGGCTTTCCAGCCGTGCAGGCTGGCGTCGCGGATCGGGTTGCCCTGCGCATCCAGATACATATCCGCCGTCGCGGTGGCGGGCGCGGTTTCCCGGAAATCGACGAAGACGTTCCGCCCATCGGCCAGATGCGCGACCAGGAAGCCGCCGCCGCCGATATTGCCGCAGCAGGGGTTGGTCACGGCCTCGGCGTATCCGACGGCGACGGCGGCATCCACCGCGTTGCCGCCTTGTTTGAGGATGGCGATCCCGGCCTCGGCGGCCAGTCGCTGCGCTGAGACGACCATGCCGGAGGTACCCTCCGTCGCCGGAAACGATGCGGCTTGGCATACGGCTGTCGGCAGTAGCGCCGCCCAGATCGCAGTCCATCGAAGCAGCCGGCCGGCGGTTCGTGCGGGGGTCATGCGCGGTTCCAGATTGGGTCTGCCCGATCGTGCGGGCGGCCGGTTGCTCGGAGGGCCGGCGATACAGTACCGGGCCGTTTCCGACTCTGCCATCGTTCGGTGACTTTGTCGTTACGGCCCGCATCCATTGCCTGCCCGATCCGGCCGGCGGGGCCGGATTACCCCAATAACCCCGGATACGCCGCCCGGGCCGCCAGCAGCAGGCCCGCCGCCAGCGCCCCGGCGATCGCGTCGTCGGCAATCACCCCGGCCGGGGTATGCCAGCGATCTGCCCAGCCCACCGGCCCCGGCTTCCAGATGTCGAACAGGCGGAACAGCGCGAAGGCGGCGAGCAAGCCGGAGGGGTCGATGCTGCCCAGGCCCAGCATCGCGATCCACTGGCCGGCGAATTCGTCCACGACGATCCAGCCGGGATCGCCCTTCGCCTCCGCCGCGCGCACCGCCCATAGGCCGCCGAACGCCGCCGCCGTTGCCGCTGCGGCCAACAGCCAAGGGGAGGCCCAGAGCAGCGGCACCCCGATTGCCAGCGCCGCCAGCGATCCCGCCGTGCCGGGGGCAATGGGACAATAGCCGGTGCCGAAGCCGCTCGCGATCGTGCGGGGCCAGTTCACCGCGCCCATTGCGCCAGCAGCGCCGGGGTGACGGAGCCGGTGCGCGCGCGGTAGATCGCGACGTTCTCCATCACCCGTTGGACGTAGTTGCGGGTCTCGGCGAAGGGGATCAACTCCAGCCAATCGGTCATCGAAATCGCGTCGGTGCGGGGGTCGCCATACGCCGCCAGCCACTGGTCCACTCGATGCGGGCCGGCGTTGTAGGCGGCGGCGGCCAACGGCATTGTGCCGCCGAAACGGTCCAAAACCTCCCGCAGATAGGCGGTGCCGAGTTGCATGTTCTGCCCGGAATCGACGGTCAAAGCGGGGATGGACACCGGCACGCCCAGCTTGCGGGCCACTTCTTTGGCGGTGAACGGCATCAACTGCATCAACCCGCGCGCACCCGACGGCGAAACCGCGCCGATGTCGAAGCTGCTTTCCTGCCGCATGATGGCCAGCGCGGCGGCGGCGTCGGGCGCGGGCGGCGGCTGGAACGGCGCCGGCCAGCCGGCTTGCGGCAGGGCGATGCCGTCCCGCCCCATGCGCCGGGCGACGAACACCGCCGCGTCCGGCACGCCGAGCCTGAGCGCGAGGTCCGCGTTCAGTGCGCGCTCGCCTTGGGTGGGGGCCAACTCGTCCATGCGCAGCAGGAACACCCGAGCGCGGGCCGGATCGCCCCAGGCGACTAGCCAGGATGCGGCGCGCACGACCTCGTGCCCGGCGAAGGCCTGGGCGGTTTCCCGCGTCCAGGTGGGGTCGCGCAAGGCGGCGATGCGGGCATTGAGCGCGGCGGGACTATCGCCCAAGGCCACGGCGGCGAGCTGGCCGTAGAATGTCGTGGTCCAGGCGGCGGCCTGCCGATACGCCGGAGCCGGGTCCTGTCCCAGCGCCGCCAGCGCTCGGCCCTGCCAATAATACGCCCGCCCCTGGGTGATCGCGGCGGGGGACAAGGCGGCGAGGGCGCGGAAATGGGCCAACGCCTCCTGCGGTTGTTGCAGCCGCCGCAGCGCTAGGAACCCGGCGAGGAATTCGGCGTCGGTCGCGTATTCGCTGTCGGTCTGGCCATGCGCCTTGGCCAGATCGAAGGCGTCGCGGTCCTGCCCGTTCGCGATCAGCGCGCGGATCAGGGTCGAGCGTTCGTTCCAGAACTGCCGCATACGATCGGGCGCGGCCTGCTGGGCAGCGGCGCCGCTCTGTTTCCACCACGCCACCGCGCCGGCGAAATCGGCCGCCGTGCGCATCGCTTTCGCCTGCCCGAGGGCTTCGGCCGTCGCGAGATCGCTCGTGCCGCGTCGCTTCGCGTCCAACCGATCCGCCTGCCGTTGCGCCGCCGTCGCATCCGTCCATGTCAGCGCTCGGTAGCGCGCCGCATGATCCTCGGCAGTCAGGGCGGTGCCCCAGCGGGCGAGGAACGCGGTTTCTGCCGCTGGGCCGACGATCCCGGCAATCCAGGCGCGGCGGGCGTAGTCGGCGGAACCGATCGCGTCGGCGCAATTTTGCAGGGCGGCGGCTTGCGTGGGGATCGGGGCCGCGCACAGCCGCTTGAGCACGGCTGGATCGGATTCGGTCGCCAACGCGTCCTGACGCCTGCGCTCTAGCAGTGCCTGACCGGGCCAGTCGGGGTTGGCGGCAACAAAGCCGGCGATTTCGGCCGCGCTCGCTGCATTGGGCGCGATTGCTCGGTAATAGCGCACGATTTTGGCGGCGACGGGATCGGCGAGGGCATCGGCGATCGCCTGCGCCTCGGCCCATCGATCGGCCTTGATGGCGGGGAGCGGATTGGGTGCCTCGGCCCGCGCCCCGGCGTTCGGGAGTGCCCCGGCGCTGGCGCCGAGCAGGGCCAGGGATGCGAGAATCGAGCGGACGAGGCGGCGAGGATCGAGGCGCATACCGGTTTGTAGCCCGGAACCGGGCGGCGGCGAAACCGCGCTATGGTTACCGCCCCAAGGTTAGCGCCCTATGGTTAGCGTCGAGAAGTGCGTTTGGTTCCCAGGCCGATGCTTTTGGCCAGCGCGGACCGGGTTTCGGCATAGTCGGGCGCGACCATCGGGTAGCTGGACGGCAGGCCCCAACGCGCGCGATAGGCTTCCGGCGTCAGGCCGTGCGCGCTTTGCAAGTGCCGCTTGAGGGTTTTCTGCTTCTTGCCGTCTTCGAGGCACACGATATGGTCGTTGAACACCGACGCTTCCAGCGGCACCGCCGGCACCAGGGCAGCCTGCGCGGGCTGGTTGTTGGGTCGCGGTTCGGGGCGGGTTTCGCCACTGGTTTCGCTCAGGGCGTGGTAAACCGCCCGGATCAGATCGGGTAACGCCTCCGCACCGACATCGTTGTTGCCGACATGCGCGACGACGATACGAGCGGTCAATGCGAGAACAGTCGTGTTGTCGGAAGAGTTGTCCATTTTTTGCCCTTTCGACACAATGCACTTGTTCCATATAAGACAGAGAAGCGATCGACGGCAATAGCAACACAAGCGATTTGTGCACGAGGACAGTGAATGACTGCGATGCAAGAAAACGAACCGACGATGCCGGGCGGCCCGGCGGCGGTGGCCGAGCCGGATCGGGAGATCGATATTACCGGCGACCTCTGTCCGATGACATTCGTGCGAACCCGTCTGGCGTTGGATCGCATGAGGCCGGGCCAGATTTTGCGCGTTCGCCTGCGCGGGGCGGAACCGCTGCGCAACGTCCCGCGCACGGCGGCGGAACAGGGGCATCGGGTGCTTTCGTTGGAAACCGGCGCGGACGGCATGACGGTGCTTTACTTGCAACGGGGTGCGTAGCAGGCCGCTGTCGTTCGCGAATCGCCGCGCGATTCAGACCTGCGGCGTGCCGCCCGCGGTCATCGCGCTTGGTGTTTGGCCGCGCGATTCAGACCTCCGGCGTGCCGCCTGCGGTCATCGCGCTTGGTGTTTGGCCGCGCGATTCAGACCTCCGGCGTGCCGCCTGCGGTCATCGCGCTCCAAGCCCCACCCGCATAACCAGCGCATCGTCGCCGTTGGCATAGTAGCGTCGGCGTCGCCCGACCTCGACGAAGCCGAGGCTGCAATACAGGTTGCGGGCCGCAGCGTTGTCCTCCGCCACCTCCAGAAACAGGCTGCGTGCGTCGTTTTCGGCGGCGCGGTGCATGGCGGCGAGCAGCAGGCTGCGGCCGAGGCCCTGGCGCCTTGCCTCGGGCAGGACGCCGATGGTGAGGATCTCTGCCTCGTCCATGACGGTGCGGGCCAGCACCATGCCGCCGCGTTCGTCGAGGAAGCCGAAGCCACCGGGCAGGCCGGTATGCAGGGCGATGACGGTGGCGGACCACGCTTCCTCCGGCGGGAAGGCGGCGGCATGCAGGACGGCGAGGGCCTCGGCATGCGCGGACGAGACGGCTTGCAGGGTCATCGGCGACCCTGATTCAGCCAACCGGCGGGGGGCGCAAACCGCCGGCCGGTTGTTTCGCCTCCGGCGGATCGACGTAGAGCGGCTGCGCCTCCCGCGGGGGCAGGTGCCCGGTGAAGCGTTGCACCGCGGCGGCAGCCACCGCCCAGGCGGTTGGCAGGCGGGCATCGGTCAGCATCGTGTCGCAATCCCGGGCGGCGAGGCGGGCGACGACGGCGATCGCGGCATCGCCGGCAACCGCGACGGGACCGCCGGGGGCGGGCAGAGCAGCCAGATCGTAGGCCACGGGTGCCGCGAACCGGTAACGCGCCGCCGCATCCCCGGCCTGGATGGTGCCGATTTCGAGAAAAACGCGCGCGCGGCGGCTATCGGTCGCGCACCACAGAGCGCGATGACCGGAGGTGGAATCACCGGAGGTCTGAATCGCGCGATCAAACACCGACACCCGACGCCCCAGGTTCGGCAGGGCGGCGGCCAACGCCTCCCCCACGGAAACGGCGACCACCGGGATGCCCAGGCCCAGCGCGATCCCATGCGCCAAAGCCACCCCCGCCCGAATACCCGTAAAACTGCCGGGGCCGACGGTCACCGCCACAAAATCCAGCCGCCCCTCTGCCTCATCCAACACCGCTCGGACCAAGCCCGGCAGCAGCGCCGCATGGCCGCGTGCGGCGTCGTGGCTGCGCTGCGCAAGCACGATCCCATCCGCGACCACGGCCGCAGAGCAGCGGGCCAGCGCAGCGTCCAGCGCGAGGACGCGATGCGTCATGCCAACTGGCAGGCCTCGTCGAAGTCGAGCCGGGGCGGGCGCGGCTGGATCACGCCTTCCGGGTCGCCATGCCCGAGATTGACCAGGAAGTTCGAACGCCAGCCATTATAGGCGAAGAACTCGGCATCGACCTTGGCGTTGTCGAAACCGGACATGCCGCCGACATCCAAGCCGACCAGATGCGCCGCGATCATCAAATAGGCGCCCTGCAGTGTGCCGTTGCGGAAGGCGGTGGTGGCGGCCAGCGAGTCGTTGCTGGTGAACCATTTGGCGGCGTCCGGATTGGCCGGGAACAGTTGCGGCAGTTTCTCGTAGAATTTCGGGTCGTAGGCGACGATCGCGGTGACCGGCGCGGCCAGGGTCTTGTCCCGGTTGCCCGACGAAAGCGCGGGCGCGAGCCGATCCTTGCCTTCCTTCGTCCGCACGAACACGAACCGCGCCGGGGACGCATTGGCCGAGGTCGGGCCGAACTTCAGAATATTGTAAAGCTCGTGCAGGGTTTCGTCCGAGACCGGTTCGTCCTTCCACTTATTGTTGTTGCGGGCTTCGCGGAACAGCGCGTCGATGGTGGCATCGTCGATCGTCATGGAGTGCTCCGGGTCGGGTATGCGAGGCGGTTTCTCGGCGATGGTCCGGCGGGGCCGATCCGGCAGCGGACCGACCGCACCTTTCGTTCAGTACATGACCTGTTCGACGGATGTCACTTCGGGGACGTAGTGTTTCAGCATGTTCTCGATCCCATGCTTCAGCGTCGCGCTGGAGGACGGGCAGCCGGAGCAGGCGCCCTGCATGTGCAGGCGGACAATGCCGTCGCGGTAGCCGCGGAACACGATGTCGCCGCCATCGCTAGCCACTGCCGGGCGGACCCGGGTGTCGAGCAGTTCCTTGATCTGATCGACCACTTCCTGGTCGGCGGGGTCGGTATCTTCCTCTGCATCGGGATCGTGCCCGCCTTCGATCGTCGGGCGACCGGCGACAAAATGTTCCATGATCGCACCGAGCACGAGCGGTTTCAGCGACTGCCACACGATGGCGTCGGTTTTGGTCACGGTGATGAAATCGCCGCCCAGGAATACACGAGCGACGCCGGGCAGGGCAAAGAGGGCTTGGGCGAGCGGGCTGCGGCCGGCGGACTCGGCGGAGGCGAAATCGGCGGTCGAGAACCCCATCACGTCCTGCCCCGGCAGGAATTTCAGGGTCGCGGGGTTGGGCGTGCCTTCGGTTTCGATGAACATGGGGACCTGCCTGACGCATGGGGTTGGAAACAGGACCGCTGCGGTCCTGGACGCTGGTTCGCTACATCGTGCCAAACGCGCCGGATGACAAGAGGGCAGGCGGAAAACAACCGGCAATCGGTCCGGTGGAGGGCAGGCCCGAAAACCGTCGCGGCGTTAACCTTTCCTTCATCGATCGATGCGCAGAATGCCCCGAGTTGCCATGCCCAGGGGCCGCCATGCCATTCCGTCCGCTCGCGTTTACCCGCTTCCGATCGCGACACTGATGTCGTTCGCCTCCTTCGGGTTCCTGTTCGTCTTTCTGCCGATCGCCTTGACCGGATTCTGCCTCGCCGCGCGCTGGGGGGCGGGGGCGGCGATCGCCTGGCTGCTCGCCTGCTCCGTCGCCTTTTACCCGATGGCGCATTGGCCGGTGCTGGCGGTGTCGATGGCGGGGAACGCGCTGCTGGGGCGCTGGATCCGCGCCACCGAGGGCACTCAAGCCCAATCCCGCATCCTGGCACTTGGCATCGGCCTCAATCTTGTCGGCCTGGCCGTCGCGCGCGGCTGGGACGCGGTGCCGCCGGGGATCAGCTTCATCGCCTTCGGCCAGATCGGCTGGCTTTTGGACCAGCGCGGCGGCCCGCCCGACGCCGATGGCCGGCAGACCGCCGCGACCCATGCGCTGACGATCCTGTTCTTCCCGCATCTGCTGGCCGGCCCGATCCTGCGGCTGCGCGATATCGCCGAGCAATGCGCCGATCCCCGGACGTGGCAGCCGAGCGGCGGCAATCTGGCGGCAGGGGGGGCGATGCTGCTGATCGGGTTGTTGAAGAAAACCTTGCTCGCCAATCCGCTCGGCGCCCTCGTGACGCCCGGCTTTGCCGATCCCGCCAGCCTGGGGCTGCTGCCCGCCTGGGCGGCGGCGCTGGCCTGGTCGTTCCAACTCTATTTCGACTTCTCCGGCTATTCCGACATGGCGATCGGCCTTGCGCGGATGTTCGGGGTGCGGTTTCCGGTCAATTTCGCCTCCCCCTACAAGGCGCAGAGCGTCGTCGAATACTGGCAGCGCTGGCATATGACGCTGACCCATTTCCTCATGAGCACCGTCTACAACCCGCTGGCCCTGGCGGCGATGCGGCGGCGGCGGGCGCGCGGGCTGGGGGTGGATCGCGCGGCGCAGCGGACGGCGGGCGGGTTCGCTGCGATGCTGCTGGGCCCGCTGGTGGCGACGATGCTGCTGGCCGGGCTGTGGCATGGGGCGACGCTGCCCTATCTGGTGTTCGGGCTGCTGCATGCGTTCTGGTTGGGCGTCAACCATGCGTGGCGAACATTCCGGCCGGGGCCGCGATCGCAGGCGTGGCATGCGGTGGCCGGCCGGGTTGCGGCGACCTATTTATGCGTGTTGCTAGCATCGGTGGTGTTCCGAGCGCCGAGCCTGGATGTCGCGGGGACGCTGTTCGCGGGGATGTTGGGGTGGCACCAAGGCGGGCCGTATTTGCACGGGGCGTTGCATGCGGTGTGGCTGGCGGGGCTGGGCGCGATCGTCTGGGGCATGCCGAACAGCCAACAAATCGTCGATGGCGCGATCTGGCGCCCGACCCTGCCTTGGGCGATGGCCGCGGGATGCGCCGCCACCTTGGGCTTGCTGTCGCTGGGGGGCACGCATGAATTCGTCTACTTCCAATTCTGACCCGATTGCCCGAGGGGCGCTGCGCCGATACGCCATGGTCTTGGTGACGACGGCGGTCCTGAGCTTCGCCGCCGTCTGGTCCTGGGTGCTGGCCATGCCGCTGGCCTTCCTGGAGCCGGAATACGCATCCTGGCGCGCCAAGCAGATCATGGTCGAACGATGCGACCTCGGCGATGTCCTCGTGCTCGGCGATTCCCGCGCGAACGTGGGGTTTGTGCCGGCCCGCCTGGGTGTGCGGACCACCAACCTCGCGGTCGGCGGGGGGGAGGCGGTGGAGGCGCTGGCCATCCTGTCCCGCGCGCTGGCCTGCCCGACGCAGCCGAAACTGGTGGTGCTCTCCCTCGATGCGGTGCATTTCGCGCGACCGGACCTGTTCTGGGAACGAACGATGCGGTTCGGCTTCCTCGATGCCGCCGATCTGGCGGCGCTGCGCGATGCGTCGCAGGCGCTGGGGGATTATTCGGTTTACGAGGAACGCCACACCGACGGCATTCCGTCTTTGTTGCGCGATCGGCTGTACCTCGCGCATTTCCCGCCGTTCTACTTCGGCAGCTTGATCGAGGGCCGGCTGCTATGGCGCTGGCAGCACAATCGGACGAACCTTGCCCGTGCGCTGGCCGACCGGGGGCAGTATTATTTCGGTGTCGAGGCCGGATCCACCGCCATCGCGGCCGACGGCAAGCTGGAGGCGTTCCGCCCGCTGCCGGTGCTGGCGCATTATTTCGATCGCATTCTGGCTTTGCTCGAAGCGCGCGGCATTCCCAGCGTCTTTGTCGCCATGCCGATCAACGACACGACGGCCCGAGCGATTCGTCCGGCGGTGCCGGAGGCATTTGCCGTGTGGTTGGCCGGTTTCGCCGAGCGCTATCCGTCGTTCCAGGTCGTCGGCCCGGTCGTGGTGCCCTGGGAGGATCGGTGGTTCGGCGACGGGTTCGCTCACCTCAATCCCGCCGGCGCCATGCGGTTTTCGGCGGCGTTCGATCGCTGCCTGACGGCGGGATGGACGGATTGCGCCCCGGCGATCGCCGCTGCCGGACAGCCGCTGCGGGATATGGCTGCGGCGGGGGGGTAGCGGGCCGCTAACGGCTACAGGCAGCGCCGCCCAATACGCAGAACGATGCGCAATAGGGGTGGTTCAGGGCAACCGAGCGGGCGGCTTGGCGCAGGGTTCGGCCCATTTCGAAGGCGGGATCGTAGGGGACCAAGGTGCAGGCCATCACCGTCGGGGCGGCCGCATCCTTGCGTTTGACCACCATCCGAGCCGACGCGCACATGATGTCGTCGGGCGATTTGTGCAGGATGCCCCAGCAGGCGGTGGTGATTTCCGGCACATCGGCGGCGGGATCCATCTCGGGGAACAGCATCAGGCGCACGGGATCGGCGGCGTCGATCGGCAATCGCAGGTCGGCGAACAATGCCGCATAGCCCGCGCGCAGGGCGGGTTCGGCCTCGGCCGTGCGTTTGCGCCCGGCGACATCGATCGGAAACCCGTGCGCCGCCAGCCAGACCAGCCCATCGATCGTCGGCTGCCAACTGTTCGGGCCGCGCTCGTCCTCGTGCCCCGCGCTTGTATAATGATCCAGCGACACGCGGATTTTCAGCCGGTCGCCATGGGTGCGGCGCAGCGCCAGCAGCGGTTCGCGCAAGCGGCGCATCGGCGCCATCGCGTTGGTCAGCACCAGCGCTTGCAAGCCGGCGCCGAGCACATCGTCCAGCATGCCGACGATGTCGGGGTTCATAAACGGCTCCCCCCCGGTGAAGCCGATCAGGCCGGTGGGCAGGCGATCGGCGGCGATTTCGTCCAGATAGGATCGCGCCTCCGCTCGGGTCAGATAGGACAGGCGGTCGTTGCGCGGGGAGGATTCGATATAGCACCCAGCACAGGCGATATTGCACAAAGTGCCGGTGTTGAACCAAAGCGTCTCCAACGTCCGCAATGCGACGGTTGCCCGTGTGCTGCCGTCGAGGGTGACGGCGGGGTCGCGAAATTTCGCAAGGTCGAGGCGGGGTTTGACGATCTGGTCCATAGCCCCATGATGCCGCGAAACGCGCGGTCCCGACACCCCGGGGCGCGAAAATACATGGAGTCATCGATGCCCGGCGCGCTCGACCATCTGCTGGTGCTGGATCTCACCAGCCATCTGTCCGGCCCGTACTGCGCGATGCTGCTGGCCGACCACGGGGCGGAGGTGCTGAAGATCGAGCCGCCGACCGGCGATTCCGCCCGCAATATGCCGCCCTTCGTCAACGGCGAGAGCGCGCCATTCATGACCTGGAACCGAAACAAGCGCTCGGCTGTCCTGGATTTGAAGCAGGCTGCGGACAAGGACGCGCTGTGGGCGTTGATCGATAAGGCCGATATTCTGATCGAAAACTACCGGCCGGGCGTGCTGGCGCGGTTGGGTTTCGGCTGGGACCTGCTGCATGCGCGCAACCCTAGGCTGATCCTGGCGTCCATTTCCGGCTTCGGGCAGACCGGTCCCTATGCCAGCCGAGGCGGTTTCGACCTGATCACCCAGGCGATGTCGGGCCTTATGAGCACCAACGGACCCGCCGACGGACCGCCGCACCGCCTGCCGATCGCCATTTCCGATGTGGCGGCGGGCATGTTCCTCGCGTTCGGGGTCATGGCAGCCGTCGAAGCCCGCCATCGTTCGGGGGTCGGCCAGTATGTTGAAACCTCCCTGCTGGAAGCCGCGACCTCGCTGGCAGTTTACGAATCCGCGCATTATTTCGCCACCGGCACCCGACCGGAGCGGATCGGCCAGGCGCACCGGGGCAGCGCGCCGTACCAGTGTTTCGAAACGGCGGACGGCTACATCGCGTTCGGCGCCTCGCAGCAGAAATTCTTCAAGGATTTGTGCACGATCGTGGGCCGCCCGGCGCTGTTCGACGATCCCCGCTTCGCATCGAACGCCGAACGGGTGAAGCACAACGCCGTGCTGGTGGAGATGTTGCAGGCGGAGATGCGGCAGCAGACCTCGGCGCATTGGCTGGCAGCGCTGGAGGCGGCGGGCATTCCGGCAGGGCCGGTGCTGCATTACGATGAGGTACTGACCGATCCGCATATCCTCGCCCGCGACATGGTTGCGCGCACCGATCATCCGACGACCGGGCCGTTCCATACGCTGGGGGTGACGGTGAAATTGTCGGAAACCCCCGGTTCGGTCCGGCTGCCTGCCCCCCGCCTGGGCGAACACACGGCGGAGGTGCTAGAGCAATTCTCGGTCGTTCGTCCGCAGCGGGCGGATTGACCGGCGCGCTGTCGGAGTGTGGATCATGCGTTTTGGGGCTTTGGCGTTGATGCTGTGCCTGACGGCCTGCGGGGCGGACCCGAAGGCGTTGGGTATCACCGGGCCTGGGAAGATCGAGCAGCCGAAAGCGGCGCAGGAGTTTGTGCCGGGCGGCGATATCGCGGTTCCGCAGTCGGGGCCGAATACCGGGAACGGCAAATTCTGGGGTTACAATTGATTTTGGCGGTTATCCCGCCGTCAGTACATACGACAATGCATACAGCGGATAGGGCTGCCAGTCCGCGATCCCCGTGGCAGCAATATCGACAAGATTAAGGCGGGCTTGTGCCGCCTTCAGTGCTGCGACGCCGGCGGCTTCGATGGCCAGGACCCAGCCGACCGGTTTTTCGGCGACGGCAGCGGCGGACAGGCGCGATGTCGGGGTTTCCGGTTCCCCCGCAGCGCCGACCCAGCAATGGGCGGCGACGATTTGCGGCATTTCCACCAATTCCGAAACGATTTTCTCGGCCCAGACGCGCACCCGGGCATCCGCATCCGGTGCGGGATGGAAATGATACACTGTGGCAAAGCCGCCAACGCCCGCCCCGGCGTCGGCGATAACCGAGCAGATGGCGCGGCGCATGAAGGTGAAGCGGGCGGTGATGCGGGCGGTCCAGGCGGTGGGATTGTCGAGTTGGGTGCGATAGGCGCCGGAGGTCAGGACGTCCAAATCGGCTGCCTCGTACAGCGCCATATTGGCCGGGCTGGCGTTCTCGATCGCCCGATATTTCCGCCCCCTCGGCATGCCGGGCACCGATGTCCGCTCGGGCAGATGTTCGCGGACGTACCAGCCGGCGAAATCGGCCTCGTCGGACGGTGCGACTTCGTTCCAGACGCCGAGAATTGCTTTGCCCAGCAAGGCCATTACGGCAGCACCTTCAATGTGCGATAGGCCGCGAGGTGGCGGAGGAACTGGTCTTCGGTATCTTCGACCGTGTGGAATCCAGCCTGACGCGCTTGTGTCATCAACGAAACGATATCCCAATCGATGTTCCACACGAAATCGCCATACGGCCACAGCGCGACATCGTCGATATCGGCATATTGCAAGCCGTTGCGTTCGGCGATTTTCCGCCAGACCGGGGCTTTATCGGCCATCCAGCGTTCCAGCTTCATCGGCCGCACGATCCCGGTTTTGAGGCCGAAATAATCCGCCAGACGCGGCCACAGATTGCACCAGCGGAACAGATCGCCGTTGGTAATGTTGAACGCGCGATCAGCGGCGTTCGGTTCAATCATGCACCAGAACACAAAATCGGCGAGGACGGAACAATCGGTTATTTCCGACAGCGCGGTATAAGCCCCCGGCGCGCCGGGAAAATCGAAGGCCACGCCCAGTTCCTTGCAGATCGCGGCATAGGCGCCGACCACCCCGATCAGGTTGCGCGGCCGGCCCGGTGCGACATCGACCAGATATTGCGGCCGGCTCGCGGACCATGTCCAACCGCGTGTCTTGCGCCGTTCGGTCAGCAAATCCTGCTGATCGTAATAAAAATTCGGCGGCATGTGGCGCGGATCGTCTTCCCTTGTGGGCGAACGCATCGGCCCGATATGCAGGCCGTACCATTTCCCGCCCTCCAGCAGATGCACATGCCGCAACGAAGGGATGTCGGCGGCATCGAGCACATTGCGCAACAGCGCGAGGTTGGCGGGCACGTCTTCCACCCCGCCTTCGCCGAACGGGGCGCGGGCGGCATAAACCATATGGGTGACCGTACCGGCCGCCGCCACCGCTGCTCGACAGGATGCGGGGTCGGTGAAATCGGTGCGGATGTAGCGCACATTGCCCGGCGGGGCCTCGGCGGGCGGGTTGCGGCACAAGCCGACCGCCTGCCAGCCTTGGGTGCGCGCAATCAGCGCCGTCAGCCGCGAGGCGGCCGCGCCAGTTGCGCCGGCAATGAGGGCGATATGCTCGGTCATTGCCGGCGCTTTCGGGTCAGAGCGGCTTCAGCGGCGTGGGCTCGCCAGCCGGTAATTGCACATCGGCGACGTTCAGCACCATCGAAACCAGGCTGTAGTAACCGACGGCACCCACGAGATCCATGACGCCGTTTTCGCCGAAACGATTCATCGCGGGCTGGTACTGCGCATCCGGAACGTTGCCGTTAGACAACAGGGCGGTGACGAAATTGTAGACGATGGTTTCATCCGCGCTCATGTTCGCGGGGGTTTCACCGTCGGCGATCGCGTCCAGGATGGCCGGGCTTAGGCCCGCATCGATGCCCAGCTTGCGGTGGGCATAGAATTCGTACTGCGCGGTCCATTTGCGGCCGGCCATGCAGATCGCCATTTCGTTCAGCGCCGCCGGAATGGACGAGCCGTAACGAATATAGGCACCGACGCGCTGCACCACGTCGCACAGCTCCGGGCTGCGCATCAGCGCGTTGAACGGGCCGCGCAGTCCGCCGCCGCGCGGGCCGGATTGAATGGCGTCGGCAACTTCTTTCTGCCGGGGCGTGTAATCGCCGGTCTGCAATTGCGGATAACGTTGAGCCATGTTGGAATCTCCTTTGTTTGTCAGGGCATGAACGAGGTCAGGCCACCGTCCACGATAATTTCCGTGGCGGTGATGTAACGGGCTTCGTCGGACGCCAGGAACAGCACGGCGTGCGCGATATCCCAGGCGTCGCCCATGTGCCCCATCGGCACCGCATTGTGACGGGCTTGCATCAATTTATCCAAATCGTTGCCCCCGACCGTCGCCGCCAGCCGGTATTCCACCAGCGCGGTATGCATCAGACCGGGCACCACCGTGTTCACCCGAATGCCCTTCTTGGCATAGGTGCCGGCAACCGACCGCGACAATTGGATGACCCCGGCTTTGGACGCGCTGTAGCCGACATGCGATCGGCCGGATGCAAAGTCGTTGCGCATTCCAGCCACCGAGGCCAGATTGACGATCGCCCCGCCGCCGCTTTCCAGCATCGCGGGGATGACATATTTGCAGCCCAGAAAAGCGGTTTTCAGATTCGAATCGATCTGGCGATCCCACACTTCTTCCGTCATCGAAACCGGATCGCCGGGCGCCGAGCCGCCGACGTTGTTCACGAGAATATCGATTTTCTTGAAACGATCGAGGCAGGCCTGCACCATTTCCTGCACATCGGCGGCATTGGTCATGTCGCAGATATGGGTGGCTGCGGTGCCGCCCTCGGCCTCGATCCCGGCGCGGGTCGCTTCGACTGCCGCTTTGTTGATATCCAGCAGGAACACCGACGCCCCTTGTCGCGCCAGCAACGTTGCCGTGGCCTTGCCGTTGCCCCAAACCTTGCCATCGACCGGCCCGACCTGCCCCGCCCCCGAGACGATCGCGACTTTACCCGCCATGCTGAGCATGCGTTTCCTCCTGTGCGTTCGGCGTATCCTAGAACGCTTCCCGCCCGAACGAAACCGCCGGACCGCGAAGCGTCCGCGCGCCTACCGCCCGCCCGCTCGCATCAGCTTGCGCCAGATCATCGCGACAAAGCCCCCGGCGCCCTGCGGCATCAGGAACATCATCGCAATCAAAATCACCCCGTAGACCGCGCCGGGTGCCGCTTTCGATACTTTGTCGGCGAGGTTGGGCACAAACTCGATAAACACCGCGCCCAGCACGGTGCCGCCGATCGACGCGGCGCCGCCGGCAACCAGCCCGACGAAGAACGTGATCGACAGGAACACGGTGAAACTATCGGGCGCCACGAACGCAACCGCCATCGCGCCCAGCGATCCGGCGATCCCGGTGTACATCGCGCTGACGGCGAAGGTGCGGGTTTTCAGCATCGCGAGGTCGATGCCCATCGCCTCCGCCGCCACGGCATGATCCCGCACCGCCCGCATCGCTCGGCCGATCCGGCCTTGGGTCAAGTTGATTGCAAGAACGTAAAGGATCGTCGCCACCCCGAGGGCAAAGAGGTAGAGCCACTGATCCGATGTCAGGTTCAGGCCGAAGGGGGCCTCGGGCTTGTCGATCACCAGACCCTGCACGCCGCCGGTCCAGTCTTCGAACAATTTGTGCTTCAGGATCTGGGGAATGGCGACGGCTAGGGCGAAGGTGGTCAGGGCCAGATACAACCCGCCCAGGCGCAAGGCCGGCAACCCCACCAGGAAGCCGACGCCGGCACAGACCAAAGCGGAAATCGGCAGCGTGACCCAGTAGGGCACATCCCAACTCGCCATCAGGATCGCGGTCGAGTAGGCGCCGATCGCATAGAAGGCGCCGTGGCCGAGGGAGATCTGACCGTTGATGCCGGTCAGCATCGCAAGGCCGAGGATGGCGATGGCGTAGACCACCACCATCGTCAACTGGAACAAGTGGTAGCCGCTGAACATCGCGGTCGGGAAAATCGCCGCCGCGAGCAGCAACAGCACGAAGGGCAACGCTGTTTTGTTCGGCATCGTCCTACACCCGGCTATAGACTTTGCGGCCCATCAGGCCGGATGGTTTCAACGTCAACACGGTGATGATGATGACCAGCGCCAGGGTCAGCTTCAACTCCGTCCCCACCACATAGGCGCCGCCCAGGTTTTCGATCACCCCCACCAGGAAGCCGCCAAGCACGGCGCCGAGGGGGGAGTCGATCCCGCCCAGCAGGGCGCCGGCGAAGGCGTAGAGCAGGATGCCGGACATCATGTTGGGGTCCAGAAACACGACCGGCGCCACCATGCAGCCGGCCACCGACCCGATCGCCGCCGCCAGCCCCCAGCCCAGCGCCAGCATCCAGCCGACGCGCACGCCCACCAGCCGCGACGACGCAGGATTGAATGCGGCGGCGCGCATCGCCAGCCCCAATCTGGTGTGGCGGAAGAACAGATAGACCAGGATTAGCACCGCCAGGGTAACGCCGGTCGATCCCAGCTCATGCCCCGAAACGAAGCCGCCCAGCAACGATTTGTCCGGAAAAGGACTGGGGAATTGCTTGATGGTGTAATCGAAGAACCAACCGGTCACACTGTTGACGATCAGCAGCAACCCCACGAACACGCCGACCGAGGTCAACACCGGCGCATTGGCCACCGGGCGCATCAGCAGTCGCTCGATTGCGACGCCGATCACGAAGGAAATGGCGAACGAGCCCACGAACGCCACCCAATAGGGCAGGCCCATGTTGATCAGCACCAGCGCGATATAGGTGGAGAATGTCGCCATCTCCCCCTGCGCGAAGTTCACATGGTGGGTGGCCTGATAGATCATGACCAAGGCCAGCGCCACGCTGGCATAAATGCCGCCGGTGGCGATGCCCGAGATGATCTGGTGGATGAAACCTTCCATCGTCCGCTCCCGAGAGCGCGATGCGTTCGCTTGTGCGACCGTACCGCGTTCCTATTGTTTATCCGACCGCCGGCAAAGGCGCGCGGCCCCGTTCGATTGCATGTCCGATCGCGCTAATACCCGAGGTACGAGCGCCGGACGCTCTCGTCCTTGGCGATGTCCGAGGCCAGCCCGGACACCACGATGCGGCCGGTTTCCAGCAAATAGGCGTCGTGGGCGAATTCCAGCGCGATGCTGGCGTTTTGCTCGACCAGCAGGATGCTCACACCTTCCTCGTCGCGGATCCGGCGCATGATGCCGAAGATTTCCCGCACGATCAGCGGCGCGAGGCCGAACGACGGTTCGTCCAACAACAACAAGCGCGGGCGCAGCAACAGCGCTCGGGCAATCGCCAGCATCTGCTGTTCGCCGCCCGACAAAGTGCCGGCCTGCTGGCGGTAGCGTTCCTTGAGGCGCGGAAAATAGCCGAACATCTTGTCGAAATCGGCCGTCGCCGCGCGCGCCGGGCGGGTGTAGGCGCCCAGGCGCATGTTTTCCTCGACCGTCAGTTCCATGAAGGTGCCACGGCCGTCGGGGACATGGGCGACGCCGAGGCGGACGATATCCTCGGTCGCCATGCCGTCGATGCGCTTGCCGCCGAGCAGGATTTCGCCCTGGGTGCGGACCATGCCGCAGATGGCGCGGAGGGTGCTGGTTTTGCCCGCCCCGTTGGCGCCGAGCAGCGCGGTGACGCTGCCTTGTTCGACTGCGAAGTCGAGGCCGTGGAGAACCTTCGTCTCCCCATACGCCGCATGCAGGGCTTTGGCTTCCAGTAGGGCGGTCAATGCACCGGCTCCTGATGGGTGTCGCCCAGATAGGCGCGGATGACTTCCGGTTCGGCCCGCACTTCGTCGGGGGTGCCGTCGGCGATTTTCAGGCCGAATTCCAGGGCGACGACTTTGTCGGACACGCGCATCACCAAGCTCATGTGATGTTCGACCAGCAACACGCTGAGTTTGAAATGGTCGCGCACTTGCAGGATGAGTTCGGCGAGTTCGTCTACTTCGGAATGATTGAGGCCGGCGGCCGGTTCGTCCAGCAGCAGCAGCTTGGGAGCGCCGATCAGCGCGCGGGCCATTTCGACCCGTTTCTGGGTGCCGAAGGGCAAGGAACCGGCCGGGGTATCGGCGACGGCGTGCAGGTCCAGCAGGTCCATCAGGTCGTTCAGGCGGGTTTGTGCGGCGGCGTCTTCCCGGCGCACGCCCGGCAGGCGCAGGGCGTTGGCGATGAAGCCCGACCGCGCGAGGTGATGTGCCCCCACCAGGATGTTGTCGCGCACCGACAGCGGCTTGAACAGCGCCACGTTCTGGAAGGTGCGGCCGAGGCCGACATTGGCCATGTTGTGGCGGGCCACTTTCGCGAGGGAGCGGCCTTCGAACAGGATATCGCCCTCCATGAAGCGATAAATGCCGCTGATGCAGTTGAACAGGGTTGTTTTGCCGGACCCGTTCGGCCCGATCAGGCCACGGATCTGGCCGTGCGCCACATCGAAGGACACGCCGCCGAGGGCGACGACCCCGCCGAAGCGCATTTTCACCCCGGCGATTCGCAGAAGCGGCTGGTCGGAATCGGCTGTCATCGGCGGTCGCGTGCCGTTGGTGGCGTAGCCCGTGTCTGACTGCGTCTCATGCGTTCCCTCATGCCGTGCAGCGGCCCTGACCGGGCCTTGTCCCTGGTTCGGCATAACTGGCGAAGGCTCGCCAAGGTGTCAATTCGTTTTCGTCGATGCGCGCTGATCGTTTTCGCCGCTGCGCGCCGGGCGGCTTTGCCTCGATGGCGACGAGGGGCCTGCCGATATCGACAAAAGCCGCCTAAACGAACCACGGAAATGGCCTCGCATCGGGCAACGAAGCCGTGCCAATGTATGCATCGCGAAAGCGCGAAACTGGGGGTTGCCATGACGGTACGGATATTGATTGCGGGTGCAGCCGCGCTCTGCCTGGCGACAGGCGCCGCACGCGCGCACGACGAACACGAGGGCCACGCCGGACACAATCTGGTCGGCAAGGTCGCCTTCGCCAATTCCTGCGCGCCCGCAGTGCAGACGGATTTCCTGCGCGGCGTCGCGATGCTGCATTCGTTCTGGTACTCGGCGGCGGAGCAAACCTTCCGCGACGTGCTCGCCAAAGACCCGACCTGCGCCATCGCGACCTGGGGCATCGCCTCGATCCTGATGTCGAACCCGCTCGCGGGCAATGGATCGACGCCGAAGGACGCCGAAAAGGCCCAGGCCGCCATCGAGCAAGGCCGCAAGATCGGCGCCAAAACCCCCAGGGAGCGCGAATACATCGAAGCCGTCGCAGCCTATTACAAGGACTGGGGCAGCCACACCGAACGGGAGCGGCAGGTGGCGCGATCGACAGCGTATGAGGCTCTGTCGGTGCATTACCCGCAAGACGATGAGGCGCGGATTTTCAACGCGCTCTACATCGCGGGAACGCAGACCCAGGCCGATCAGACCTTCGCCGCCTATGGCCGAGCAGCCACGATCCTGGAACAGCAGTTCGCGAAATACCCGAACCATCCGGGCATCGCGCACTATTTGATCCACGTCTACGACGCGCCGCCGCTGGCGCAACGCGGCTTGAAGGCGGCTCGGCTTTACGCCGGCCTCGCGCCCGACGCGCCGCACGCCTTGCACATGCCGTCGCACATCTTCACCCGCGTCGGCGCCTGGGAAGATTCGGCCGCCACCAACCTCCGCTCGTTCGGCGTCGCGACGAAATCCAATGAAGTCGGGGAAGCCTATCACGCCACCGACTATGCTGTGTACGCCGACCTGCAACTGGGCCGCGACGCCGCCGCCCGGGCCGCAAGCGCCGCCGTGTTCGCAGTCCCGGTGTCGCCCACGGCAACCTTGGCAGTCGCGGCGTTCTATGCCTCGGCCGCCATCCCGGCCCGTTTGGCGGTGGAACGGAACGATTGGCATGCCGCGATGCAGCTTGAACCGCCCGCCGGCAAGACGCCCTTCACCGAGGCGCAGACCTGGTTTGCTCGCGGCCTGGGCGCCGCCCGCACTGGCGACATCGCTGCGGCGGAGGAAAGTGCTGGCAAACTCGCTGCGCTGCATCGGGCGCTGGTGGACGCGAAGAACACCTACTGGGCCAAGGAGGTCGAGGTGCAGCAAACCACCATCGCCGCCTGGATCGCCTTCGCGCAGAAGAAACCGGAGGAGGCGCTGACCCTGATGCGCGCCGCCGCCGACGCCGAGGACAAGACCGAAAAGCACATCGTCACCCCCGGCCGCATCCTGCCCGCCCGCGAACTGCTCGGCGACATGCTGCTGGAGGCCGGCAAGCCCGCGCTCGCTTTGAAGGAATACGAGGCGTCCCAGGTCCGCGAGCCCAACCGCTTCCGCGGCTATTACGGCGCCGCACGCGCGGCCGAGGCGGCGGGGGATCGCAAAACCGCCGCCCTGTACTACCGCAAACTGATCGCGCTGACCAAAAACGCCGACACCCCGCGTCCGGAGATCGCCCAGGCCAAGGCGTTCGTCGCCAAGGGGTAGAGCGGTTTCCGACCGCATCGAACGCGGGCCGTATTCTATCCTTCGGCATGGCCGAGCCGACCCGCGCATCTCAGCTTGCACGAAAAACCGTGTTGCTGGCTGCGTGCGCACTACGAAAAATGCGGTGCAACGCCGCCGAAAGCTGTTCCGACGCTCGGTGGTTGGTTCAGGGCGCGGCGTGCTCGCAGATGCGCCGGAACGTTTCTGCGCCCTGGAAGCTCGGGGGGGAGACGTGCCCGCCGATGGCGATGCGGTTCTTCTGCGCATCCTCCCAATGCTTGCCGTCGAAGAAACGAGTGGGCTTCAGGGCAGGCCCGTCGATGCCGTCGAGGCAGCGGGCGTTGACGGTGACTTTGTCGGGCTGGGAGCGCGGGATGTAGAACGGATGCATGCCGCAATGGGCGCAGAACGGATGCTGCGCCGTTCCGGTTTCGAAAGTGTAGACGGTCAAAGCGGACTTGCCGCGCAAGAGCTGAAAATCGGCCGGGAAGGTTGGTAGATGCAGGATGCCCTTTTTGGTGCAGACGGTGCAACTGCACTGCGACAGAAGATCGAGGTCCACGGTCGCCCGAAACCGCACCCGTCCGCAGTGACAGCCGCCTTCGCGGGTTTCGAGCATGGTGGCGGTTTCCTCGGTGGTTTTTGGGTGGTGGGGATTGTGGGGCGGTGGGCGTCCAGAAGGGGGATATTCCGTGTTCTGGACTTCCCCCTCAAG
>JANXMB010000100.1 GCA_025354865.1 Acetobacteraceae bacterium
CCGCTGGGCGATAGTTTCACCATCGGCAGCAGCGGCGCCATCCAACAGATCAGCCTGACGCTCATCAATCCCAATCACTCCAGCGCGGTGTACAACGTCTCGATTGTCGGCGACGACGGGGAACCCGCACCCTTGGGCACCACATTGTGGTCGCAGACCTTCAGCGCCGGATCGATTGGCAGTACCCCGACCATCATCAGCCTGTTTCCGACCGTCGCCGGCCTCGCGCCCGGGGATCGCTATTGGGTCGAACTATCCAGCGGCATCGGAAGCGACGCGCAATTCGCCTGGGCGATGAACGCGCGGACAACCGGGACCGGCGTCGCTGCCGGCTTCAATTATAATAGTTATAACAACGATATCACCCAGAGCGGCGCGGGTGTGGCGGAAAATACCTTCCACACCGCATACCAACTCTGCGTGGCCGACACGATTTCCGGATGCGGCGGCACCCAAACCGGAGCAACCGCGCCGACCGTGACCTTGCCGCTGGATCCGCCCATGCCGCCGGTGCAGGTCCCCATTCAGGTCGATACCGTCGATGCGCCCGAACCTGCCGGCATCGCAGCGTTCGGGATCGGCCTCCTGGGCCTTGGACTGACACGCCGGGGACGCGCAAAGGCTTAACAGGCCCAGCCCCCCCGGCGACGCGCAATTCAGCCGCGCGCGCCTTGATTACCGACCGGCCGGTCATTAACTGGAGGTCATGCAGGCCCCGCAGACCGCAACCCGGCGCCGACGCCGCAAGAACGCGCGCCCCCACGAGATCGCCGATGCCGCCCTGGCATTGTTCAGCGAGCGCGGTTACGCCGCGACAAGACTCGAAGATGTCGCCGCCCGCGCCGGCATCGGTAAAGCCACCCTCTATCTATATTTCCCTGCCAAAGAAGACCTGTTTCGCGCCGTCTTGCGGCAAAAGCTGCTGCCCAATCTGACCGAGATCGAAGCCGCCGTCGCCGCCAGCCAGGAACCCGCGCCCGCCCTTCTCCGCAGCTTCGCGCGTCGTCTGCTGGCCGTGCTGGAAACCGATCTGACGGCAATCCCCAAGCTGGTCCTCGGCGAGTCCGGCAATTTTCCCGCCATCGCCCGAATGTATGCCGACGAGGTCGTCGCGCGCGGCATCGCCTTGCTGACCGGCATCGTCGAACGCGGCGTGGCGCGCGGCGAATTGCGTGCGGTCGATGCCCTCGCGGCCATCCCCTCGCTGGTCGGGCCGTTTCTGACGATGGCATTGTGGAAACATTCGCTGGGGCAGCACACCGCCATCCGCCTCGACCCCCAAACCGTCATGGAAACCCACATGGACATCCTGCTGCTCGGTTTGGAGCCGCGTTCGTGAACCGCCGCGCCTTGATCGCGATGCTCGTGGTGCTGGCCGGGGGGCTAGGGGTGGCCGGGGGATTGTGGCTCTGGTACCCGCGCCCGGCCGACAGCCAGACTTGGCAAGGCTATGCCGACGCCGAGTTCGTCCGAATCGGCCCCCCTTTGTCCGGATTGCTGGTGCAGGTGGCGGTGAAAGCCGGCGACGTCGTCGTGGCCGGACAATTGCTGTTCGCCCAGGACGACATCGCCGACAACGCCGCCCGCGACGAAATCGCCGCTCGGGTGATGGAAGCCACCGCCCGTCTGGCCAATTTGCAGGCTGCCGGGCGGGAGGAGGAAATCGCCCAGGCGGATGCCAGCCTCGCCGACAACCGAGCCGCTTTGCAGCGCGCCGCAACCGATCTGGTGCGGGCCGAGATCCTGGTCAAAACCCAGTCGATCAGCGCGCAACAGCGCGACCGAGCGAAGGCGGATATGCTGTCGGCGGCGGCGAAGGTACGAGCAGCAGAGGCGGTTTTGGCGTTGCGCCGCTCCCCCGCCGGGCGAGCGCAGGAAATCGGCGCGCAAACGGCGGTGCTGGCCGAAAACACGGCGCAACTGGCACAAGCCGCGTGGCGCGTGGCGCAGCGCCGAATGATGGCACCGACCGGCGGCACGATTGCGGATATATACGCCCGGGCCGGCGAAACGCCGAACGCGGGGGTGCCCGTCGTGTCCCTGTTGCCGCCGGAGAACCTGCTGGTGCGGTTTTTTGTGCCGGAAACCGCCCTCGCGACGATGCATCGCGGCGGGCGGATCGGCATCGGCTGCGATTCCTGCCGGCCCGACCTGACGGCGATCGTGGCTTATGTGTCGCCCCGAGCGGAATACACGCCGCCGGTGATCTATAGCGAGGCGGCGCGCAGCAAGCTGGTCTACATGGTCGAAGCGCGCCCCGCGCAACCCACGAACGGCGCACTCAATCCCGGTCAGCCGGTCACCGTCCGGCTGCTTCAATGACTAGTTTGGGCATGACCGGGTTGGCCATCGATGTGCATGGCCTGAGCAAGCGTTTCGGCACCAACCAGGTCGTGTCCGGGCTGGATCTGCAAGTGCCGGAAGGCGAGATCTGCGGCTTCCTCGGCGGCAACGGCAGCGGCAAAACCACCACGATCCGCATGCTGTGCGGCCTGCTGAAACCCGATGGCGGGGGCGGCATTTGCCTCGGGCTGGATGTCGTTAAGCAAAGCGCGGAGATCCGGTTGCAGGTCGGCTACATGACCCAGCGGTTCAGCTATTACGGCGATCTGACGGTCGAGGAGAACCTCGATTTCGTTGCTCGGCTCTACCAATTGCCGGATCGCCGCCGGATCGTGCGCGATACGATGGCGCGGATGGCACTGACCGCGCGGGCGGATCGGCTGGCGCAGAATTTGTCCGGCGGGTGGAAGCAGCGCATGGCCCTGGCCGCCTGCATCATGCACCGGCCGAAACTGCTGCTGCTGGACGAACCCACCGCCGGGGTGGATGCCAAGGCGCGGCGGGAATTCTGGGACCTGATCAACGACATGGCGGGCGAAGGCGTGACGGTGCTGGTTTCGACCCACTACATGGACGAAGCCGAACGCTGCAAACGGATCGTCTACCTCTCGGGCGGCCGATTGATCGTCCAGGGCACGGCCGAGGCAGTGGTGCGCGATGCCGGGCTGGCGGTGTTCGAGCTGACCGGCAGCGGAATCGACGCGATCTCCAAGCAGTTGCGCGGCGCGCCGGGGGTGGAAAGCGCCACGATTTTCGGCCAGGCGCTGCGTGTCGTCGGGCTGGATCCCGCAGCATTGGCCGCATCCATCGGCGCGCTCGGCGATCGGCCCGGCATCGCGATCGAGCCGGTGCCGGCGCGGCTCGACGATGTGTTCATCCATCTGCTGCGCGAACAGGATATCGGCGGATGAGCGGGTTTTCCTTCCGCCGCTTCCTGGCGGTGTTGTTCAAGGAAATGCTGGAGATGCGGCGGGATCCCGCCACCATCGGGCTGGTGGCGATGCTGCCGCTGATCCAGCTTTTCCTGTTCGGCTATGCCCTGAACGCCAATCCGCGACATCTGCCGACCGGCACGATCGCCGGCGAGGAGTCGCGCTATACCCGCGATCTGGAAGCTGCCCTGACAAACACCAGCTATTTCGACCTGCGGCGGTATGCAACCGAGGCGGAAGCGGATCGCGGTCTGGCGCGGGGGGAGGTGTTGTTCGTGCTGAACATCCCCCCCGGCTTCACCCGCGACGTCGATGCCGGCCGCAGGCCGACCATTCTGATGGATGCCGATGCCACCGATCCGACTGCTGTGGCGCAGGCGACCGCCGCCGTGTTGGCCCTGAACAGCACCGCGCTGCAACGCGACCTGCCGGCGAATCTGCGCGATCTGCCGGCCGCCGCGCCGTTCCAAACCGTCGTTCACGCCCGCTACAACCCCGAGGCGATTACCGCGCTCAACGTCGTGCCAGGGCTGATCGGCGTGATCCTGAGTTTCTCCACCCTGGTGATCACCGCTTTGTCGATGACTCGGGAACGCGAGGCCGGCACGATGGAAAACCTGCTGTCGATGCCGGTCCGCCCGCTGGAGGTGATGTTGGGCAAAATCGTGCCCTATGTCGGGCTGGGCTATGTGCAGGTGTTCCTGAT
This sequence comes from Acetobacteraceae bacterium, assembly GCA_025354865.1. Classification (GTDB taxonomy): domain Bacteria; phylum Pseudomonadota; class Alphaproteobacteria; order Acetobacterales; family Acetobacteraceae; genus Rhodopila. The sequence continues at coordinate 3,982 of JANXMB010000100.1, forward strand.
CCTGGCCGTATCGGTCGCTGTCTTCGGCGTCCCGATGCAAGGATCGATCCCCTTGCTGCTCGCGGTGCTCGGCTTGTTCATCGCGTGCAATCTCGCGCTGGGATTCACCTTTTCCACGATCGCTCGGACCCAGATGCAGGCGCAGCAAATGGCGCAATTCGCCCTGCTGCCGTCGATGATGCTGTCGGGGTTCATCTACCCCTTCGCCGGCATGCCGCTCTGGGCGCGGGCAATCGGGGAAGCGCTGCCGTTGACCCATATCATTCGCATTTGTCGCGGCATCCTGTTGAAGGGCAACGGGCTTGCCGACATTCTGCCCGATGTCTGGCCGATGGCGGTCTTTGCCGCAATCGCGACCGCCGTCGCGGTTCGCTCGTACCGCGAAACGCTGGATTGATGCCGCGCCGACGTCTATCTTGGACCGCGATGACCGAAGGCGGAATCGCCGTAGGTCTGAATCGCGCGACCGAACACAGAGCCGGACCGCCCTATCGCGGTCGGGCGCCGAGGAGAATCGCACCATGTTGAACCTTGTTTCGTCGCTGAATCTCGCCGATCCCACCCTTTTCCGGGAGGCCAACTACCTCGACGGCAAATGGGTGCAGGCCGACAACGGCAAGACCATCGTGGTGAGGAACCCCGCGACCGGTGCGCCGATCGGCGCCGTCCCTGCGATGGGCACGGCCGAAACCCGCCGCGCGATCGAAGCGGCGAACAAGGCATGGCCGGCATGGCGAGGGATGCTGGCGAAGGATCGGGGCGCGATTCTGCGTAAACTGTCAGACCTGATGTTGGCCAATACCGACGACCTCGGCACCATCATGACCGCCGAGCAGGGCAAACCCTTGGCCGAGTCGAAGGGGGAGATCGCCTACGCCGCCAGCTTTATCGAATGGTTCGCGGAAGAAGGCCGCCGGGTCTACGGCGACACCATCCCGCCGAATGCCAAAGGGCGCCGCATTCTGGTGACCAAGGAACCGATCGGGGTGTTTGCGGCGATCACGCCTTGGAATTTCCCCGCCGCGATGATCACCCGCAAAGCCGGCCCCGGCTGGGCTGCCGGATGCACCGGGGTGATCCGCCCGGCCAGCCAGACTCCGTTCTCGGCCCTCGCCATCGCTGTGCTGGCGGAACGGGCGGGCATGCCGGCTGGGGTATGCAATGTGCTGACCGGCCCGTCCGGACCGATGGGGGAGGAACTGACCGGCAATCCGCTGGTGCGCAAATTGTCCTTCACCGGCTCGACCGAGGTCGGGGCCAAACTGCTGGCGATGTGCGCGCCGACGGTGAAGAAAACCAGCATGGAACTGGGCGGCAACGCGCCGTTCATCGTGTTCGACGACGCCGACCTCGACAAAGCGGTGCTGGGCGCGATGGCGTCCAAATACCGCAACACCGGACAGACCTGCGTCTGCGCCAACCGGCTGCTGGTGCAGGACGGGGTTTACGACGCTTTCGCCGCCAAGTTGAAAATCGCGGTGGAGGCGATGAAAGTCGGCAACGGCATGGAACCCGGCGTCAGCCAGGGGCCGTTGATCAATGCCGATGCCGTGGCGAAGGTCGAAGAGCACATCGCCGATGCCGTGGCGCGCGGTGCGCATGTTGTGACCGGCGGCGCCCGCCACGCGCTGGGCGGCACTTTCTTCGAACCGACCGTGCTGGCCAACGTGCCGCGCGATGCGCTGATCTTCCGGGAGGAAACCTTCGGCCCGGTGGCGCCACTGTTCCGCTTCTCCACCGAGGAGGAAGCCATTCGTCTGGCCAACGATACCGAATTCGGCCTCGCGTCGTATTTCTACGCCCGCGATGTCGGCCGCATTTTCCGGGTCGCAGAGGCGCTGGAATACGGGATTGTCGGGGTGAACGAGGGGATTATCTCGACCGACGTCGCCCCGTTCGGCGGCATGAAATCGTCCGGCCTGGGCCGCGAGGGTTCCAAATACGGCATCGAGGACTACCTGGAGATCAAGTACATCGCGCTCGGCGGTCTCGACAGCTAGAGCGTGATCGCCTGAGGTTGACTTCAACCTCGGGCGTGAATCACCCTCTCAAACAAAGGCTTAGACCATGATCCAACGCCGAGATCGCGTGCAACCTCAAACGATCATGGTCTAGGGTTCTCGGAGCCGGGCAACAAGCCATGGAACCGTCGATGACCGTCGTCGGCGCCACCGACGCCGATATCCCGTTCATCCTCCGCACCGAACGTTTGCCCGGTTACGACGCTCTTGTTGCTCGGTCGGATGCGGCCGGGCATCGGGCGCGCATGGCGAACCAACGCTGCGCCCATTTCATCGCCCGCGCCGACGATCGGCCCGTCGGCTTCGCAATCGTGCGGGATTGGCATGCACCGGACGGCATCGCCTTGCTGATGCGCATCGCCATGGCCGAACCCGGCAAGGGCTACGGCACGGCGTTCCTGGGCCGCATTCTGGATCGCGTGTTCGGTGAGACGGCGTGCCATCGGTTTTGGGTGGGCCAGTTCCCCGACAACACCCGCGCCCGCCGGGTCTACGAAGCGGTCGGTTTCGTGGCCGAGGGCATCGCGCGCGGCAACATCTATCTGAACGGCCAGCACCGGGACGAGTTGATCCTGTCGATCCTCCGCCCCGACTGGCAGGCGCGGCGAACGGCCGATCGAGCGATCTAACTGCCGGCGACGTCGTGCGATTCCTCGAAATACATGTCCTGCCAACGCGGCGCCGTGCGTTTGATGCGGCCGACCTTCTTCATGAATTCGGCGAACGCCAAAGTTTGCAGCGGCACGGTGGTATATTCCACATCGGGGTCTCTGACCCATTCGGTGAACCGGTCGATCCCCACCTGCTTGTCCCCGGCCATCGCCAAATACAGTTCGGCAGCCTTACGCGGTTCGGCCGCAATAAACGCATTCGCCTCCTTCTGCGCGGCCAGCACGGCGGCGCAGATTTTGGGGTTGGCGTCGTGGAATTTGCGAGTCGCGAGCAGCACCCCGTTGGTGTGCTTACCGCCCGTCACATCGTAGGATTTCATCACAGAATGCATGCCGGGCATCGCCAGTTCGTAATAGTAGAACGGCGAACTCGCGAGATGGCAGGTAATCTCCGACAGCCCGCCGACGACCGCCGCCATCGCATCGGGATGCGCCAGCGTCACCGTCAATGGATCGAGCCGAGCGTATTGGTCGAAGCCCCATTTCTGCGCCGCCGCCATTTCCAATGTCAGGGCATGGCCGGTGATTTTTACCCCCGGCAGCGCGATGCGGTCTTTCTCGGTCAGGTCGGCAATGGAACGGATGCGGTCCTGCCGGGTCACCATCACGAACGGCATGCATTGCAGGGCCGACAGCGCCCGCACTTCTTGCGGCGTGCCGGCGGTCTTGTCCCACAGCGTCGCCAGGGTGGTGCCGCCGGGCCCGATGAAATCCGCCTGCCCCGCCAGCAATGCGTCGATTTGCGGACCGGGTCCGCCCAGCACGGACCATTCGACTTTCAGGCCGGGAATGCCGGCGCGGGCGGCGTGCCGCTCGATCAGCCCCTGCCGTTCCATCGCCATCATCGACATATAGCCAAGCCCATACTGCTTGGAGATGCGAACGACCGGCGCTTCGGCCCGCGCGGGGCGGATCAGGGTGGGCAAAGCGAGCACGGCGGCTGCCAAATCGCGACGACGCATGGCCGATCCTTTTGTATGGGCGGTGCGACCTTGCCACGCGCCCTCCCCGGCCACAAATTGAGCCCAGCAATATGAGGGATACGGACGATGGACTTCGACCTGTTCGTGATTGGCGGCGGTTCCGGCGGCGTGCGATGCGCGCGCATTGCGGCCGGGCATGGCGCCCGCGTGGGCGTGGCCGAGGAACGGTTCTGGGGCGGCACCTGCGTCAATGTCGGCTGCGTGCCGAAAAAGCTGCTTGTGCAGGCTGGCGAATACGGTGCCTGGGCCGACGATGCGGCCGGTTTCGGCTGGACCATCGAGAAAGGCCCGCACGATTGGGCCAAACTGATCGCCGCCAAGGACCACGAGATCGAACGCCTCAACGGCATCTACCGTCGGCTGCTGGGCGGCGCCGGCTGCCAGATCTTCGATGCACGCGCGACGATCGTCGATGCGCATACGCTGGATGTGGGGGGGCAGCGTATCACGGCCGAACACATCGTCATCGCCACCGGCGGCAACCCGGAACGGCCGCCGATCCCGGGCGCCGAACACGGCATTGTCTCCGACGATACCTTCTATCTGCCGACCATGCCGAAGCAGATTGCGATCGTCGGGTCCGGTTTCATCGCGGTCGAATTCGCCGGCATCTTCCAGGCCCTGGGCGCCGAGGTCCATCTGATCTACCGCCAGCCCTTGCCGTTGCGCGGTTTCGACCAAGACATGCGCGAAGGCTTGGCCGAGGCGTTGACCGCGCAGGGCGTGATCTTGCACCCCTCGTGCAGCCCCGAATCGGTCGTAGCCAAAGGCGAGCGCCGCATTCTGACTTACGGCGGCGGCCAGACCTTGGATATGGACACCGTCTTCTTCGCCACCGGCCGACGCGCGGCGACCAAGAATCTGGGCCTCGAAAACGTCGGCATTGCGGTGAACAAAGCCGGCGCCGTGCTCGTCGATGCCAAGCTGCGGACCGCCGTGCCGCATATCTACGCGATCGGCGACGTCACCGACCGGATCAACCTGACACCCTTCGCGATCGCCGAGGGTCACGCCCTCGCCGATAGCCTGTTCGGTAAGAACCCGCGTTCGGTCTCGTTGGACAACGTGCCCGCCGCCGTGTTCTCCACCCCGCCGATTGGCACCGTCGGCCTGACCGAGGAACAGGCCGCCGCCAACGGGCCGGTCGATATCTACGTCGCGAAATTCACCCCGATGCGCCACACTTTGTCCGGACGCGCCCGCAAGACGACGATGAAACTGGTCGTCGATCAGGCGTCGCAGGTCGTGGTCGGCGCCCATATGCTGGGGGAGGATGCGCCGGAATTGATCCAGGGCATCGCCATCGCCGTGGTCATGGGCGCGACGAAAGCCGACTTTGATCGCACCATCGGCATCCATCCGACGGCGGCCGAGGAATTTGTCACCATGCGCACCCGCACCCGCGTCGCAGGGGTCGCGCAAGCCGCCGAATAGAGCGGTATGTCGTCAACGGGAGGAAAAAACATGCAAAGGCGCACCCTGCTCGGCACTGCCGGCGCGGCCATGCTCGCTCGGCCCGCCGTCGCTGCCCCGACCAAGACCTTGATCTTCGTGCCGCAAACCAATCTCACCAGCCTCGATCCGGTGTGGACCACGGCCACCGTCACCCGCAATTTCGCGCTGATGGTCTACGAGGGGCTGTACGGTCGCGACCAGGGCTTCGAACCGCAGCCGCAAATGCTCGCCGGCCATACGATCGACAACGACGGGCTGCGCTGGACGATGACGCTGCGCGACGGGCTGTTCTGGCACGACGGCACGCCGGTGCTGGCGCGCGACTGCCTCGCGTCGTTGCAGCGCTGGCTGAAACGCGACCCCACGAGCGTCATCGTCGAAGCCCGGGTCGCCGAGATTGCCGCCCCGGACGACAAGACCCTGGTCTGGCGTCTGAAGAAGCCGTTCCCGCTGCTGCCGCATTTCCTGTCGAAGGTGCAGCCGCAGCCGGTGATGATGCCGGAACGCCTCGCCGCCACCGACCCGTACAAGCAGGTTACCGAAATCGTCGGCTGCGGGCCGTTCCAATTCCTGAAGGACGAGTTCGTATCCGGCGCCAGCGCGTCGTTTGTCCGCTTCGCCAAATACAACCCCCGCCAGGAACCGCCGTCCTACACCGCCGGCGGGCATCGGGTGCATGTGGACAAGGTGGAATGGCGGGTGATTCCGGACTCCGCCACCGCCGCCGCCGCGCTGACGGCGGGGGAAGTCGATTGGGTCGAGTTGCCGCAACCCGACCTGCTGCCGATGCTCAAGAAGGCGGCCGGCGTGACCACCGGGCTGCTGGACCTTTATGGCACCGTGGCGCTGCTGCGACCGAACCACCTGCACGGCCCCACCAATAATCCGGGGGTACGCCGAGCGATGATGGCGGCGATCGACCAGCGGGAGACGATGACGGCGGCGATGGGGGACGATACCAGCACCTGGAAGGCGCCGATGGGGTATATCGTGCCCGGCTCGCCGTCCGCCTCCGAAGCGGGGATGGACACGGTGCGGGTACGCAAAACCACCGACGAGATCAAGCGCATGCTGGAAAAAGCCGGCTATGCCGGGGAACCGCTGGTGCTGCTGCATCCGACGGATCAGTTGGTGTATCACGCTGTGGCCACCGTCGCGGCGGACGCATTCCGCAAGATCGGCATGACGGTGGACGACCAACTGGTCGATTGGGGCACAGTGGTGCAGCGCCGCCCGTCGAAGGAACCGCCGTCGAAGGGCGGTTGGGGCATGTTCCCCGCCGGCGCGCCCGGGCCGGAGTTCGCCGACCCGCTGTTGTCGAACCCAATGCGCAGCAACGGCGCCAAGGCCTGGTTCGGCTGGCCGGAGGACGAGCGGATCGAAAACGCCCACGCCGCCTGGATCGACGCGACCTCCGACGCCGAACGCCGCAAGATCGAGGCCGATTACCAGCGCGCAGCCTTCGATTCGGTGCCGATTATCCCCTGCGGCCAATATTTGCCGCATGCCGCATGGCGATCGAATTTGTCTGGTCTGGTCAAAGGATCGGCTCCGGTCTTCTGGGGGGTGGAGAAGGCCTGAAATAACCCCCGCTTGGGAAAAACCGTTGCAGCGTTAACCATTGGTTAACCTGCGGCTGATAGACAATCTCCATGCCCAGCATGGAAGGCGCGTACGCGGATGGCCCAAACCCAAGCGGCCTACGAAGAACTCTCGCAAGTGGTGCAGTTGTTGCCGGTGGGCGTGCTGACCTTCGCCTCGGACGGCACGGTCGGTCTGTGCAATATGGTGGCGAACCAGCTTCTGCTGCCGTTGCTGGGCGAGCAGGCGTTGGACAATATCTTCTACGCCCTGCGCCATCTTTGTCCGGAATTGGCGGCCTCGGTCGGCGCCCATAAGGAACCGACGGGCACGATCCTCGATCAACGCCGGATCGACGGGCGGGCGGGGCCGCGTAAAATCGTGCTGTCGTTGAGCGTGACCCGGATCGGACCGACGACCTGCATGGCCGTCGTGCGCGACATCACCCGGCTGACCGACATGGCAACCTTCGCCTTCGCCGGTTCCGACCTGCTGATCGACGCGGACGGCGACGGCACCATCGGCTGGGCGGGCGGCGCGCTCGGGCCGTTGCTCGACCGAACACCGCGTCAGGTCGTGGGCAAGCCGCTCAGTTCCTTGATCGCCCCTCGCGATCGGGAAGCCCTGGCCAAGACGCTCGCCACCGGCACGCGTGGCCGGGTGTCGCCAACGATCCTCCGGCTTGCGAATGCGTCGGAAACGCGCTGCGTGGTCGCCGGGTTGGCGTTGGAAGGCCCGCAGAAGCGCTTCTTCATCACCATCGGCCGCCCGCCGCAAACCACCGAACCGGATGCCACGCTGAAACCCGGCAAGGATTTCGGCATCGAAGCCGCCAACTGGGTGCGCGGCGGTCAGTCCGCCGTGCTGGGCCTGCTCGACGTCGGCGATTGGGACAAAACCACGGCCGGCATGGACAAAATCCATCTGGATCACCTGAAACGCGAAATCGGCAAGTTGGCCGGGGAGGACAACAACGACGCCGTCGTGGTGGGGGAGGTCGCCGACGGCCGGTTCGGCATCCTCGGTCCCGCCGGCACCGATCTGACGCGGCTCGGCGAGGCCCTGCGCGACCTCGTCGCGGGGTTTTCGCCCGGTGGGCGGGCGGATGTGAAAGGCAGCCGGGTGGACCTCGATCCCGGCGGGCTGACGCTGACCGAATCCGTCCAGGCGCTGCGCATCGTGCTGTCGCGCTTCGGCACCGCCGGCAATGATGGGTTGAACGCCGCCGGCCTGACGGGCGGGCTGTCGGACATCCTGGAGCAAGCCAGCCATAACAAGCGGGCGCTGGCGAGCATGATCGACGGCGGACAATTCGCCCTGCAATACCAACCCGTTGTCGCCTTGACCGACCGTTCGATCCATCATCATGAGGCGTTGTTGCGACCGGAAGCCGGCAAGCAAAATCCGACGTCCAATCCGCAGGAATTCGTCACCATGGTCGAAGCCGTGGGCCTGTCGACGGCATTGGATCACGCCGTCCTTCGCCGCGCTTTGGCTGCCATTCGGGAGTCCGGTATTTCGGTGGCCGTAAACGTGTCGGGCTTGTCGATCGCCGACGATGCCTTCGTCGATCGCCTCATCGACGCGGCAGCGGGAGTGCCGGCGGGACGGCTGCTGGTGGAATTGACCGAAACTGCGGAGATCGCCGACCTTCCCGCCGCTGCCGCCCGCATCGCGCAGTTGCGATCCGCCGGAGCGCCCGTGTGCCTGGACGATTTCGGCGCCGGCAGCGCATCGTTTCGCTATTTGCGGGACCTGAAAGTGGACATGGTCAAAATCGACGGGACCTATGTGCAGGCGGCGACGCACAGCAATCGCGGGCAGGCCTTCGTGGCGTCGATGCGCGAACTCGCGACATCCAGCGGCGCCGAAACCATCGCCGAGATGGTGGAAACCGAGGCGGAAGCCGCTTTGATGATGCGGCTTGGCGTGCAGTTCGGACAAGGCTGGCTGTTCGGCCGACCGGCCCCGCTCGTCGCCGCCGCACCGCAACGCTGGCGGTACTGATGGGGTGGCGGTACTGATGGGGTGGCTGGGCGAATCGGTACGTATCGGTATACGCGACGACACCACGATCATAAGGAACGTCCGATGCCGCGACTCAAGCTTATCCTGCTGGGACTAAGCCTGCTCGTCGCCTGCTCGGCTTCGACGGAGGCCGCCGATATGCGCAACTGGGTCGTCGCCTGGACCGGCGCCGTTCAGGGCCCCTACCCCACCGGCAATCCGACCGCCCAACCGGATCTGTCCTTCGTCTTTCCAATCCCCGAACAGGGCGCGACGGATCTGAGTTTCCGAGCGATTGTGCGCCCGGACATTTGGGGGCGGGAGGCGAAGTTCCGGCTGTCCAATGCGTTCGGCACGAAGCCTGTCACATTCGCCGGGGTGCGCGTGGGGTTGCAGACCTCGGGCGCGGCCTTGTTGGCGGACAGCAACCGCGTGGTCACGTTCAACGGTCGCAACAGCGTCACCGTGCCACCCGGCGGATCGGTGTGGAGCGATACGGTCGTGCTGACCTTCGTGAAGGACCCCGCCGATCCCCTGCTGGTCGGGCGCAAGCTGGCCATCGGCTACCATGTCGAGGGCAACAGCGGGCCGATGACATGGCACGCCAAGGCGTTGCAGACATCCTATCTGGCGCAGTCCGGCGCGGTGCAGACGGATAGCGAAACGGAAACTGCGTTCCCCTTCTCCACCACGTCCTGGTATTTCCTCGACGCGGTTGCGATGTCCGCAGCGGCCGGCACCAAGGCGATCGTGACGTTCGGGGATTCCATCACCGACGGCACGGCCTCGACGATCAACGGCGACGACCGCTGGCCGGATGTCTTCTCCCGCCGCCTGCATGCTCTGTATGGCAATAAATACGCCGTCGTGAACCAGGGCATCGGCGGCAACCAAGTGGTCGGCCCGGCGGAATACACGCCGGCGAAACCGATCGCCGGCGGCCCTTCGGCATTGAGCCGGCTCGACCGCGATATCGTCGGCCTGCCCGGGGTCGGTGCGGTAATCTGGCTGGAGGGGATCAACGATTTCGGCACCGCCGGCACAACGGTCGAAGCCGCGATGCAAGGCTACCGCGACGGCGTGGCCTATCTGCGGCGTAACATGCCGGGGGTGAAAATCTACGTCGCGACCCTAACCACCGCGCTGAACAGCACCCCGACACATGGCACAGCGGCGGTCGATGCCAAGCGACAGGCGCTGAACGCCTGGTTCCGCTCGGAAAAATTGTTCGACGGCGTGGCCGATTTCGACGCGGCGACGTTGGATCCGACGACCGGAGGGTTGAAGGCGGCGTTCAAACCGGGCTCATCGATCGGCGGCCCCGGCGATGGGCTGCACCCGAACCGTGCGGGCTATGCCGCGATGGGTGCGGCGATCGATCTGGATTGGTTCAAGAAATAGGCCGGGGTGGGCGGTTTACCGTCGGAAAAAATACACCGTTACACCGGCGCTCAGCACCAGCACCGCCCCTCGGATCATTTTCGGCGGCAAAAACTGCGCCGCTCTTGCCCCCAGATAACCGCCGGCAATTACCGACAGCAGCATCGTCAGCATCTCCGGCCACCGCACCGCTCCGGCCAGCACGAAACACACCGCCGCCATCGCGTTGGCCGCACTGACCAGCAAGGTGCGGGCCGGCGCCATGGATTTCAAATCGGCGGCGTCGAACAAGCTCCAGATCGCCATCATCATCAGCCCGACCGCGCCGCCGAAATAGCCGCCATAGATCGCAATCAGGAATTGCACGATCAGGACCGGCGCCTTGCCGATATGCAGCTTGCCGGACAGCGCGTGCATCGCTTCCCGCCCGCCGGCAAACACCAGCGTGGCCAGCAGCAGCAGCCAGGGAACGACCGCATCGAAGGTCCGGCCGGGGGTGAACAGCAGCAGCAGCGCGCCGATCAGCCCGCCCACCAGCGTGATCGGCAGCAGCGTCCGCAGCGACAAGCCGCCGATACCCGTCATGCCGGCGCGATAGGCCCAGGAACTCGCGAGGGTGCCCGGCAGCAGCGCCACCGTGCTGGTCGTGTTCGCGAGCACCGGCGGCAACCCGGCGAACACCAAAGCGGGAAAGGTCACGAACGATCCGCCGCCGGCGATCGCGTTCATCGCGCCGGCCAGCAGCCCAGCGCCGATCAGCAGGGGAACATGCTCGATCACAGCGACTTCGGCACGTTGCGATCCAGTTCGGCCAGCCAGACAGCGGCATTGCCGTCCGACGGCGCGCGCCAGTCGCCGCGGGGCGACAGCGAACCCCCGGCCGAGACTTTCGGACCGTTCGGCATGGCACTGCGCTTGAACTGGCTAAACGCGAAAAACCGCTTGAGGAATTCCTCCATCCAATGGCGGATCGTGGCCAGATCGTATTGCTTGCGCCGTTCCGGCGGAAAATGCGGCGGCCATGCCCCGCGCTGCGCATCTTCCCAGGTATGCAGCGCCATGAAGGCGATTTTCGACGGCGGGAAACCGTAACGCAACAGATAGAACAGGGTGAAATCCTGCAACGCGTAGGGACCGATGCGCGCCTCGGTGCTTTGCGGCGCCTCCCCTGCGGCGGCGGGGATCAGCTCCGGCGAAATCTCGGTCGAGACGATCGCGTCGAGCGTCGCGCAGACGGCGTCGGGGAAACGTTTGGTGCCAACGATCCAACGGATCAAATGCTGAATCAGGGTTTTCGGCACCCCGGCATTCACGTTGTAATGCGCCATCTGGTCGCCGACGCCGTAGGTACACCAGCCCAACGCCAACTCGGACAAATCCCCGGTGCCGATCACGATGCCGCCGTTATGGTTCGCGAGGCGGAACAGATAGTCGGTGCGCAAACCCGCTTGCACATTCTCGAACGTGACGTCGTATTGGTTGGCCCCGTCGGCGTAGGGATGGCCGATATCGCCGAGCATTTGGATGGCGGCGGGCTGGATGTCCAACTCGGTGGCGGAGACGCCCAGTGCGGTCATCAGATCCCAGGCATTGCCCTTGGTGTAGTCCGACGTGGCGAAGCCCGGCATGGTGAAGGCTAGGATGTTTTCGCGCGGCAAGCCGAGTTGGTCGAACGCCTGGGCACAGACGATCAGTGCCTGGGTCGAATCGAGGCCGCCGGAAATCCCGATTACCACCTTCTTCAGCCCCGTGGCACGCATGCGCTGGACCAGGCCGGAAACCTGAATGTTGTAGGCCTCGTAACAATCTTGCTCCAATCGGGCGACATCGGCGGGGACGAAGGGAAAGCGTTCGAAGCTGCGTCGCAGGCCGACATCGGCGGTTGGGGGAGACAGGGCGAATTCGATCGTCCGGTAGTTGCGCGCATTGCGGCGGCGGTTGGTGTCGAACGAGCCCATCTGCAACCGTTCCTGAAGCAGTTGGTCCAAATCGATATCCGCGATCGCCGCCCTATCCTCGGTCGGGAAGCGTTCGGTTTCCGCCAGCACAACGCCGTTTTCGAACACCGACGCTTGACCGTCCCATGCCAGATCGGTGGTCGACTCCCCAGCCCCGGCGGCAGCGTAGATATAGGCGGCCAGACAGCGCGCCGATTGCGACCGGCATAACAGTTTACGGGTTTCCGCCTTGCCGATGACGATGTTGCTGGCGGACAGGTTGGCGAGCACGGTCGCACCGGCCAACGCCGCCTCGCTGCTGGGCGGCACGGGCACCCACAAATCCTCGCAGATTTCCGCGTGAACGACCAGTCCGGGGCAGTCGGTTGCGGCGAATAACAGGTCGGTGCCAAAGGGGACTCGGGTCCCGGCAACCGCGATCGTCCCGCCTTCTTCCCCATCGCCGCCGACAAAATGGCGGGTTTCGTAAAACTCCCGATATCCGGGGAGGTGTATTTTCGGCACGACGCCGAGAATGCTGCCGCGATGGATCGCCACGGCGCAGTTGTACAGCGCCCCCCGATGCCGCAGCGGGGCGCCGATCGTCAGCAACGGCATCAGTTCGGCGGATGCTGCGACGATGGTGCGGATCGCGGCTTCCACCGCATCGAGCAACGCGCGTTGCTGCAACAAATCGCCGATCGCGTAGCCGGAGACACAGAGTTCCGGAAACACCGCCACCGCCACCGCCTGCCGATCGCAGTCCTGAGCGACGCGCACAATGGTGGCAGCGTTCGCTGCGGGGTCGGCGATTGCGGTGTGCGTGGCACAGGCGGCAACGCGGGCGAAACCGTGGCGGTAGAGGGATCGGAAGCTCATGCCTGGCACTATCGCGCGGCTTTCCCCCCTGCGCTACCGCGAACCATGCGGCGCCGGCCGATGCGAAACTATTGACAGATATGGAACCGGGGTGGAGCATCCATTTCCGACACTGGGGCCACCTCGCGACACCCGAATTGCGCCCGAAACGCGGCGTTGGCGGGTGTGGCGATATCGCCCCGGCCAGGGCGCCGGGTGCGCCACCGCCTTGCCGTCGATCGCTGGAACCTAGCGGAAAAATCCGCAGAAAATCGAATCATCAGGAGAGTCCCGTGCAACAACCGATCCAGTACTCCGCCGACCTCGAACCGCTCGTCCGGTTGATCGAGGACACGCCGCCGACCGAAATCCTCGAACGCACGATGGAGAAGCTGCGCGCGGGGGTGCCGATGACGACGATGCTGACGGCTTCGGCGCTGGCCGTGACCCGTTCGTCCGATCTGCCCCCCGGCCATCACGGCGGCCCGCTGCACCCCGTCGCCGGGCTGCATGCGATCAACATGCTGTCGCACCGGCTGGAAGGCGAGCAGCGGTTCCTGCCGATCCTGCAACACGTCGCGCTATCGAATAAGCACATCCACCATCCGGAAATGGGGCCTTACGTCCTGCTCGATTTCAAACCGCTGGATGCCGGCGGGGTGGAGGCAACCAAGGCCGCCTTCCTGCATTCCTGCACCCGCGGAGAAACCAACAAGGCCGACCATTTCTTCCTGTGGCTTTGGCAGAACATCCCCGCGATCGAGGCGTTCGACCTGCTCATGAGCGTGGCGATCCCCAAGAACGTGTTGGACGACCATTACTTCATCTACCCCGCCTTCACCTGGCGGGCGCTGGAAGATATCGGCCAGGAGCATACCGCCGTACTGATGCGCCCCGCCGTTCGCTATGTCGCGCGCTTCCCCAAGGCGCCGAACAGCCCGGAGATCGAGGGATTGATCGACGATCTGGACCTGCTGAACAAGGTCACGCGGCAGAAGACCGGCGACGACGAAACCGCCGTCATCGGGGCGTTGGGCGAACAGATCCGGGCGATCGAAGATTTCTCCCGTATTCCGGTCATCCTGGCCGAGGCCCTGGCCAGCGGATTGTCGCTGGACGGCACGGCGGAAGCGATGTCGATCGGCGCGGCCGGGTTGTTCATGCGGTCCCTCACCGGCAATCCGATGGATGTGCATCTGCATACCAGCGCCAACCTGCGTCGCTATCTGGTCGGGCTGGAAGGCTTCAGCCTGCGCAATAAAATCCTGTCCATCCTGTTTTGGCACACCGGGCCGGAGGTGAAATCCACCCAACGCCGGATGGAACCGCCGCCGCAACCGACCCCCGAAACGATCGCCGCCCTGCCGTGGAAGTCGGAAGAGGACCTGCTGAACGCGGTTTGCCAGAGCATCTACGACCAACCGCCGACGGATTGGTCCAAAGTGACCAACCTCGGTCTGATGCGGGCGGTGCCGGACGTCAAAATCACTCTCAATCTGGCCACCCAGTATATGAGCCTGGGTTACAGCGCAGAGCAGATGATGAAGCGCCTCGGACAGATCGTCTGCCGCGACAACTTCACCGAGATGCATGCCTACAAGCACCATCAGGCGATTGTCGAAGAATACCATGCCACGCGGGCGCCCTGGCGCGACCTGCATGTGATCGCGGGCGCCCAGGCTGCCGCGATTTCCCATGGCAAAAGCATGGAAAACTACACCGGCGCGATGGATCTGCTGCACGACTGACCAAGCGTGCCGCGATTGCCGAAAGGGGGGCCTTGTGCCCCCCTTTTTGTGTCTATGGCAGCGGATCGATTGGGTTTTCCGAGGCGATGGGCGCATCGATCCCGATCCTGCGATCGCGGGCGAATTCCGGCGTGACGACACCGGCTGCGAAATACAGCGGAGCCTCCACGATGGTCGCATCGCCATCGATCCGACCGAGATCGGCAAAACCGTCGGCTTGCACCGGCCGACGCGCGGACGCCCCGGTGGAGACGCAAACGGCGACCGCAAGCACGAGCAAAATGCGAAACATGGCGGAGGAAATCCAGGTTGCGACAGGCAATCTGGAACCGATGGGTTAATAAATCGTTAACGACGGCAAAGATTTTTCGGACTAGCCCCCAATCTCCGCCAAGAACGTCTCGACAAACGCCCGCATCGTCCGCGATCGTTCGGCGGCCATCGCTTGCCCCGCCGGGGTCAGAAAACCATCGACCACAAGGAACAGCTTCGCCTTGAAATGATCCAATACGAAACGACGATCGTCCAGATCGCGATCGTTGGCGGAAGGATCGTCCGAGCTGTATAGGGCCGATTGCATCCGGCCGCCGATGTAAAAGCAGCGGGCAACGCCGATCGCGCCGATCGCGTCCAACCGATCGGCATCCTGGACGATGCGTGCCTCCAACGTTTCCGGACGCAAGCCGGCGGAAAAACTATGGGTCGCGATGGCGTGAGCCAGGCCATCCACCCGAGTGGCAGTCCACCCGAGCGGCGCGACGAGTTGCCGCGCCCGTTCGGCGGATAGGCGAGAGGCCTGGGAGCGCAGCGGCGAGTCTTTCTCCACCGCCACGCAATCGTGCAAAATCGTTGCGGCCAACAGCAACTCGGTATCGGCGGCAGGTTCGGTCGCGGCGATGGCGGCGGCGTTGCGCCAAACCCGCTGGATATGCGTGAGGTCGTGCGACCCATCGGTCCCCTGGGGGCCGAGGAAAGCCAGCAATGTGTCGGCGAGGGCGGTGTGGGGCGCGAAATTCATGGATGGTCCCATGCCGTGGGGCCTCGCCTTGTGTCAACCGCCGCCGGCGTGCGAAAGTTCGAGCAACCGAACCGGAGGATAACGCATGGCCGACACGAGCACGGAACTCGACTTCCTTGCGGGCATCAAGGTGGTCGATTTCACCCAATTCGAAGCAGGCCCGTCCTGCACCGAAGCCTTGGCCTGGTTCGGGGCCGAGGTCGTCAAAATCGAGAACCCCGGCCTGGGCGATCCCGGCCGGCGTCTGCGCAAAGGCCAGCCGGACGACGATCCGTATTATTTCCACATGTTCAACGCGAACAAGAAATCCATTACGGTGAATTTGAAATCGCCGCAGGGCTTGGCGATCGTGAAGGAGCTGCTGCGCAAAGCGGATGTCTGCGTCGAGAACATGGCGCCGGGCACGATCGAGCGGCTGGGCCTTGGTTACGAGGACGTAAAATCCATCAACCCCGGCATTATCTATTGCCAGATCAAGGGTTTCGGCACCGGCAGCCCGTACGAGAAAAACCTCGCGTTCGATATGATTGCGCAAGCAACCGGCGGCACCATCAGTGTGACCGGGGAACGCGGGCGGCAACCGGTGAAACCCGGCATCTCCTTGGGCGATACCGGCACCGGCATGACCATGGCGGTGAGCATCCTCGCGGCGTTGCATAAGCGGGGGAAAACCGGCGAAGGGCATCGGCTGCAGGTCGCGATGCAGGATGCCATGCTGCATTATATGCGCACCAACTTCTCCACCCAGGCGAAATTCGGTTCGGCGGTGGAACGCGACGGCACCCGTTCCGGTGGCGGGACAAATGGGCCGTCCGGCCTGTATCCCTGCGCGCCCGGCGGGTTGAACGATTACGTCTGGATCATGACCAGTCGCGGCAATCCAGAACATTGGGTGCGCTTGTGCAAGGTTATGGGCCGCGAAGACCTGACCGACGATCCGCGCTTTTCCACCCCGGCGCAGCGGGTTGCGAACGACGGCGAATTGGACCCGATCATCCGCGCCTGGACGATGAAGCACACCAAGCACGAAGCCATGGCGTTGGTCGGTGGGGCGGGCATTCCGGCGGGTGCGGTGCTGGATACGATGGAATTGCAAAACGACCAAAGCTTTGTCGATCGCGGCATCATGCAGTTCATGCAACATCCTGTGCACGAACCGTTCAAAATGCCGGCGTGGCCTGTGCGCGTGGACGGCAAAACCGCAAAAATCCAAGCGTCGCCGATCCTCGGTCAACACGTCGGCGACGTTCTGACAAACTGGTTGGGCATGACCCAGGCCGAGGTGGCAAAATTGCAGTCCGACGGCATTGTCTGAGGAGTATCGAACATGGCTGTTACGACCTTCAAAGTCGGCGACATCGTCATCCATCGCGTGGTCGAACAGGAGGGCCCGTTCTTCGATCCACTGACCTTTTTTCCGGAACTCTCGAAAGAGGTGCTGGAAGAAAACCGCAGCTGGATGACCGACGGCGGATATCTCGATCGCGGCAATGGGGAACTGGTGCTTTGCATCCAGTCCTATCTGATCCAAACCCCGCATCATAATATCCTGATCGATAGCTGCGTGGGAAACCATAAGCCGCGCCCGTCGCGCCCGTTCTGGAATATGATGAACACCGACGCGTTCGAACGGAATCTGAAGGCAACGGGTGTGACGGCAGATCGGATCGATTACGTCATGTGCACCCATTTGCACGTCGATCACGTCGGCTGGAACACCAAGCTGGAAAACGGCCACTGGGTCCCGACCTTCCCGAATGCCAAATATGTCTTCTCCGATCGGGAATTGGCGTACTGGACGGAAGCGGAACAAAAAGACCGGGCGATGGCGCCGTGGATCACCGATTCCGTGTTGCCGATCGTTGCGGCAAAGCGGGAGCAGGTGGTGAAAAGCGATTTCGCGTTCAGCGATATCCTGAAACTTATTCCGACTCCGGGGCATACGATCGACCATTTCTCGGTCCAGGTCGGAAAACCCGGCAACGACGCGGTGATTACCGGCGATATGATCCACTCCCCGATCCAGGCGCGCTATCCGGAATTGGGGATGCGGGTCGATTACAATTCGCCTCAGGCGGGGGAATCGCGGCGGAAATTGTTCGGCCATCTCTGCGATTCATCGACGCTTGTTTGCACTGCGCATTTCCCGTCGCCCTCATCGGGTCGCATCAAGCGCTGGGGCGATGGGTTCCGATTCGAAGCGGTATAAGCCCCTCGCTCAGGGTTTCATCCAGAACCGGTTATACGCTGCCGCAACAAACCCCAGCCGTTGGTATAGCGCCACGGCTGGGGCGTTGCTGGCGACGACTTGCAGCCCGATCGTCTGGACATCCTGGGTGGCAGCCCAGGCTTCCAGCGCCCGCAATGCCGCCTCGGCTCCGCCCTGTCGGCGGGCATCTTCGCGGGTTGCGACGCATTCCACCACCGCACAGCCGAAACCCACGACCGACAGCGCGGTCGAAATCGTTCTCCCCCCGCGACGACAGGCAAAAAACCGCCGCGGCCCCGGTATCGCCCGCAAAATATCCGCATTCACCGCTCGGCGATTTTCCGTGATCGCACCGAGATAAACCGCCTGCCAATCGGCATCTGCACTGGCATATTCGATCGTATCGTCGGGCGCCGCGATCGTCTGGATCGGTCGAGCCATGGTGACCGTGGCCTCGGTTTCCCGGTATCCGCGCGCGCGCAACCGATCAGGCAGATCTGCGGGCTGCGTCAGATCGAAGGTTTGAAACCGCACCACGGCATTTTTATCGCGATACAAGGTTTCGACCGTATCGATCGCCGCTTCGGGATCGTTACCGGTGAAATCGATGGTTGAAACCGAATTTGCCCGTTGCGAGCCGCCGCCGGAATAGCGCCAGTGCCATCCGTGGATATCGCGTGTTTCGAACGCCGGCCATGCTTTGACATGGCAACGTTCCAGGTGGACGATCGTTTCGGAGGTCATGCGGCCGATCCTGCGCTATGGCCGCTGGCCCAGGCCCATTGGAAATTATAGCCGCCGAGCCAGCCGGTGACATCGACGGCTTCCCCGATGGCGAAAAGACCAGGGACGGTTTTTGCTTCCATGGTGCGCGACGATAGGGCACCCGTGTCGATGCCGCCAAGCGTGACCTCGGCTTTCGCATAACCCTCGGTTCCATTCGGAACGATCTGCCAGTTTTTCAGCATCGCGCCGCAAGCCAATAAGGCTTTGTCGGACGTATCGCCCGCGACACCTTCGGGTGCGAAAAGATCGGCCGCGCGCTGGGGCATCGCCTCATGCAACAAGGTACGGACGGCGGCTTTCGGTCTGGCACGTTTGCGCGCAAGCAAGAAATCGGCGAGGAGGTCCGGAAGCATGTCGATCGCGACGGCGTCCCCTTCCCTCCAGACGGAGGATATTTGCAGGATAGCCGGCCCCGAAAGGCCCCGATGGGTGAGTAACATCGCCTCTTGGAACGATTTACGACCGACCCGGACGACGACCGGCAGCGACACCCCGGCGATTGGCTGGGTGCGGGCCAACAGGTCGGGGGCGAAGGTCAAGGGTACCAGACCGGGGCGCGTTTCGGTCATCGCCAGGCCGAAACGACGGGCGATATCGTGTGCCAGGCCAGTTGCCCCCATTTTCGGAATCGACAGACCACCGGTTGCCAACACGACCGACGATGCCAACAATTCGTTGCCATCGGCGACCACGCGGAATGGGTCGGTCCCGCCGACTTGCTGGATATCCACGCCCAATCGAATTTCGACCCCGGCGGCGGCGCATTCGTCCAGCAACATGGCAACGATCTGTTTCGCCGAACCGTCGCAGAACAACTGCCCGAGGGTTTTTTCGTGCCACGCGATGCGGTGTTTTTCCACTAACGCGAGGAAATCGGTCGGGGTGTAGCGGGACAGCGCCGACTTGCAGAAATGCGGATTGGCCGAGAAAAACCGATCCGGCGCGGTGCCGATATTGGTAAAATTGCAGCGCCCGCCGCCGGATATCAGGATTTTTGCGCCGGCCTGTCGGTTGCGATCCAACACCAGCACGCGCCGACCGCGCCGGCCTGCGGTGAAAGCCGCCATCAATCCGGCTGCACCGGCGCCGAGCACGACGACGTCGAATGATTCGATCATTGCACTCTCGTCAAAAGGACGGCCCTCGCAACGGGGAACCGTTATCTTTTCGTCACCAATCGGACGACGTCGTCAGGATGGGCAGCGACCGCATCGGCGCCGGCCGCCAGCAATTCGTCCCGCTCGCCGTAGCCCCATAGCACGCCGATCGGGCGGATATTGTTATGCCGAGCGGCATGAATATCGTGGAGCCGGTCTCCGATCATGACGGCGTCGGCTGGGGCCACGGCCTGCTCCGCCAGAATATGCGCCAGCAGATCCTGTTTTTCGTCCAGGCCACCGCCGGGCAGTGCGCCGTAGATACTGCGGAGGTATGGCTTCAACCCGAGATGGTCGATCACCCGCTCGGCGAAATCCCGCCGTTTCGATGTGGCGATATACATCGGCAAACCGGCATCTCGGAATTGGTCCAACATTCCAACGACGCCAGAGTACACCGAACAATCGTATATCCCAACCTCGGAATATCGTGCCCGATATATCCCGACCGCTCGGTTTACATCGTCATCGTTATATTGTTTCAACAAACGAGCCATCGAAACGGCGATGGGCGGGCCGACGGCCCAGGTGAGGTCGCCGGCCGCATCGGGATCGTGGCCCAACTGGGCCACGGTGTAACGAAACGACGCGGCGATACCCGGTTTGGAATCGGACAGCGTGCCGTCCAGGTCCAGCAGAACGGTTGTCACGCAGCTTTTCCGAACAACCCACCCATTTTCGCCAGCGCCGCCAGATGGTCGTCGGCCGAACCATACATCTGCTCGATCATGGTCATTCGTTTGAAGGAGTGACCGACCGAATATTCCTGAGTCATACCGATACCGCCGTGCAACTGCACGGCTTCCTGGCCGATATGTTTGCCGGAACGTCCGATTTGCACCTTCGCTGCGGCAATTGCGCGTTTGCGCTCGATCGGGTTTTCCTCCGACGCCATGACGGCGGCGAACATGGACATGCTGCGGGCCTGTTCCAGCGCGACCAGCATATCGACCGAGCGATGTTGTAACACCTGGAACGATCCGATTGCCCGACCGAATTGTTTGCGGGTTTTCAGATATTCCAGAGTCGTATCGTGCATGACCTGCATGGTGCCGACGGCTTCGGCGCACAAGGCGGAGATCGCTTCGTCGATCGTGTGTTCGATCGCGGGGATGGCATTTTCCGACACCGTTTCGGCCCGCACACCGGACAATCCGATCTCGGCCGCGCGCAGGCCGTCCTGCGTCGGATAGCCGCGGCAGGTCAGTCCGGGGCTGTTCGCATCCACCAGGAACAAGCCGACCCCGTCGCGGTCGCGGCGATCGCCAGCGATGCGCGCGGTGACGAAAATCTTACCGGCACAATCGCCGTGCAGCACGACGCTTTTGGCACCGTCCAGCACGTAGCCGCTGCCCTGGCGCCGCGCGGTGGTGGTGACGTCGGCCAGATTGTAGCGCGATTGCCGTTCCACGTGCGCAAACGCCAGTTTCAATTTGCCGGCCGCCACCTGCGGAATAAGCGCGCCTCGCAAAGCGGCGCTGCCGGCGCGGCGCAGCAGTCCGCCGCCCAGGATCACGGTGGCGAAAAACGGTTCCAGCACCAGACCGCGGCCGAAGGTTTCCATGACAATCATGGTTTCGACGGGGCCACCGCCGAAGCCGCCCAAGGTTTCCTCGAACGGCAGACCGAGGAGTCCCATTTCGGCGAATTGGCCCCACATCCTGGTGCTCCAACCGCCATTTTCCGTGGCATATCCTTTGCGTTGGGCGAAGGAATATTGGTCGGCGATCAAGCGGTCGACGCTCTCTTTGAGCAGTCGTTGGTCTTCTGTCAGATCGAAATCCATCGTATCGTTCTCCCTCAGAGACCCAGGATCGCTTTTGCGATGATGTTGTGTTGGATCTCGTTCGATCCGCCGTAGATCGAGACTTTCCGATAGTTGAAGTACATCGGCGCTGCCTCGCTCGCGTATTCGGGGCCGATTGCCGGTTCGTTGTTGCCGTCGAAATCGCGCTGATAGGGCATGACATAGGGGCCGACGACTTCCATCAGCAATTCGGTCAATTGTTGTTGAATGACCGAACCTTTCAGCTTCAGGATGGAGCTGGCCGGGTTTTGCCGCCCCTTGGCCATTTTGCGTTCGTCGGCGACGACACGAAGCTGGGTCATTTCCAGCGCTTTCAATTCGATTTCCACCGCTGCCAATTTCTCCTGGAAGCGCGGGTCTTCGATCAACGGGCGCTCGCCGGCAAATTCCAGCGCGGCCAGTTCCTTGATCCGAATCACCTTGGCCTTGGACATGCCGACGCGGGCGATGCCCGTGCGTTCGTTGCCGAGCAGGAATTTTGCGTAATCCCAGCCTTTGTTTTCCTGGCCGACGATGTTTTCGACCGGCACTTCGACGTTGTCGAAAAACACCTCGTTCACCTCGCGCCCGCCATCGATGGTGACGATGGGTCGGACGGTGATGCCGGGGGTGTTCATGTCGATCAGCAGAAACGAAATGCCTTCCTGCTGTTTGACGCTGGTGTCCGTGCGCACGAGACAGAAAATCCAGTCGGCGTATTGCGCCAGTGTTGTCCAGGTCTTCTGGCCGTTGACGATATACTTATCGCCCTTCCGTTCCGCCTTCGTGCGCAACGATGCTAGATCGGACCCCGAACCCGGTTCGGAAAATCCCTGGCACCACCAGATGTCCGCGTTCGCGGTTTTCGGCAAGAAGTAGGATTTCTGCTGTTCGTTGCCGAATTGGGCGATAACCGGCCCGACCATCGACACGTTGAAGCCGATGGGCGCGGGACAATGCGCAAGCTGCATTTCATCCTGATACAGATACACCTGCACGGGCGACCAATCCTGCCCGCCGACGGCGACCGGCCAGTTGACCGTAGCCCAATTCCGAGCATTGAGGATGCGTTGGGATGCGACCATGTCTTCCTTGGTCAGGCCCTCGCCCTCGGCGACTTTGGCGCGGATGGATTTCGGAATTTCGGTGTTGAAGAAGCGGCGCGCTTCGGCGCGGAATGCCAGTTCCTCGGGCGTGAAGCTCAGGTCCATTGGGGGTTTCCTCTCAGGCCTTTTTCAGGCGGGCGGTGAATTGCTTGCGGAATTTCGCGACCTTCGGCGCCACCACCACCTGGCAGTAGCCGGTGAACGGGTTGCGGGCGAAATAATCGTGGTGTTCCGGTTCGGCTTCGTAAAATACGGTGAACGGCACCAGTTCGGTCACCAGGGGTGCGGGTCCCCAGATTTTCGCCTGGGCGATCTCGTCGATCACCACCCCGGCCGTCGCCGCCTGCAAATCGTCGTGCGCCATGACGATCGAGCGATATTGGGTGCCCACATCGTTGCCCTGGCGGTTGCGGGTGGTCGGATCGTGGATGGCGAAGAACACCCGCAGCAGATCGGCGTAGGACAGCACCTCGGGATCGAATTTCACCTGCACGACCTCGGCGTGGCCGGTGCCGCCGCCGCAGACCGATCGGTAATCGGGGTTCGCCATCTGGCCCCCGGCGTAACCCGACATGACCCATTCGACCCCGCGCAGGTCTTTGAACACCGCCTCCAGGCACCAGAAGCAGCCGCCGCCCAGGGTCGCGGTCTCGGTCGCGGGTTTTTCGCTCATGTCTGTGTATCCCTCATGTGCATGGCAGCCGTCATACAACCAACCGCTCCGCCGCTAAAGCCCGGCCTTGATTCCCCGGCACCGCACACCCCATTTTCCGATATGGACACCACCGACCTCGCCATCGAAGGCATGACCTGCGCCGCCTGCGTCGCTCGGGTGGAGAAAGTACTGGCCCGCGTGCCCGGCGTGGCGGAGGTTTCCGTGAACCTCGCCACCGAACGCGCCCGGATCGCTACGGCCGAGCAGCCGGACATCGCAGCGCTGATACGGGCGGTGGAAAAGGCTGGCTACACGGCAAAACCGGTCGCCGCCGACGCCCCCCCTGCCCCGGCGCCGGACGGTTCGGAGCTAAGGCATGTGCTGATCGCCGCCGGCCTGTCGGCACCTTTGATGCTCGGTATGGCCATTCCCGGCGCGATGTTGCCGGGCTGGGCGCAGTTCCTGCTGGCGAGCATCGTGCAATTCGGCCTCGGTTGGCGCTTCTACATCGCCGGATGGCGCGCCGTTCGGGCTTTTTCCGGCAACATGGACTTGCTGGTCGCGTTGGGCACATCGGCCGCCTGGGGATTGTCCACCTGGACGTGGTTGCGCACCGGGCACGCACACGGCCTGTATTTCGAGTCCTCGGCGGTGCTGATCGCCTTCATCCTGTTTGGCAAATATCTGGAAGGCCGAGCACGGCGGCAGACCGGAGCGGCGATTCGGGCGCTGATGCGGTTGCGGCCGGACACCGCACGGGTGCTGCGCGACGGGGTAGAAACCGAAACACCGGTCGGCGGGGTGCGGGTCGGCGACCGCGTTGCCATCCGCCCCGGTGAGCGCATTCCCATCGACGGCGTGGTGCGCGAGGGGGAAGCCGGGGTCGATGCATCGATGCTGACCGGGGAAAGCCGGCCGATCGACGCGGCGCCGGGCACCCATGTCTCGGCCGGGGCGATCGACCTCGATGGGCATTTGATCGTCGAAACCACCGCCGTCGGTGCCGAAACCATGCTGGCGCGCATCGTCCGGCTGGTGGAAGGCGCCCAGGCGTCGAAAGCGCCGATCCAACGTCTGGCCGATCGGGTCAGCGCGGTGTTCGTGCCGGTCGTCCTCGGGGTTGCGGTCCTGACATACGCGGGATGGATGCTGGCGGGGGCCGCGCCCGGCACGGCCCTGATCCATGCCATATCGGTTCTGGTAATCGCCTGTCCTTGCGCGCTCGGGCTGGCCACCCCGACGGCCCTGGTCGTGGGGACCGGGGTGGCGGCGAAGCACGGCATCCTTATTCGCGACGCCGCCGCATTGGAACTTGCGCATAGCATCGAGATCGTCGCCTTCGATAAAACCGGCACTTTGACCGAGGGAAAGCCTCGGTTGATCGGGATTACCACCTACCAAGGCGAACGGGAGCAACTGTTGCGCCTCGCCGCGTCGCTGCAGGCGGGGAGCGAGCACAGCCTCGCCCAAGCTGTGCGCGACGGGGCTGTACGCGACGGGGCAAATTTCGCCGTCGTGCCAGCGACCGATTTCCGTGCCGCTCCCGGGCGCGGGGTCACCGGAGCGGTTGACGGGCGGCTGTTAGCGATGGGCAATCGGCGGCTGATGGCCGATCTGGGCCTGAGCGTCGATGCCCCCGACGACGGCAGCACCGTCGCCTGGCTCGCCGAGACCGCCCCGTCGGCGCGGTTGCTGGGCCTGTTCGCTTTCGCCGATACGGCCAAACCCGGCGCCAAGGCGGCGATCGACAAACTGCGCGCGATGGGGCTGCGCACGGCCATGCTGACCGGCGACAACCGCACCGCCGCCGCTGCGGTGGCGGAATCTCTGGGGCTGGACGATTTCAAGGCCGATATCCTGCCCGAGGGCAAAGCCGCCGAAATCGCCGCCATGCGTGCGGACGGTAGCGTGGTGGCCATGGTCGGGGACGGTATCAACGACGCCCCGGCCCTGGCGGCGGCCGATGTCGGCATGGCCATGGCGACCGGCACCGATGTGGCGATGGAAACCGCCGGCATCGCGCTGATGCGGGGCGATCCGACCCTGGTTGCGGCGGCGATCGATATCTCCCGCCGCACCACGGCCAAAATCCGGCAGGGCCTGTTCTGGGCCTTCGCCTACAATGTCCTGGGCATTCCGCTGGCGGCATTGGGATACCTCAGCCCGGTGCTGGCGGGCGCGGCGATGGCTTTGTCCTCGGTCAGCGTCGTTGCCAACGCGCTGTTGCTAAAAGCTTGGCGCCCTTAACCGTTTGTTAACGTGTTTCTGCTTCAATGCGCCGGGAACGCATCGGAGGCAGGCTTTGCACCAAATATCGAACGACATCGGCTCGGCTGTGCGAACCGAAGTCGCGCCGCTCTTCGACTCGCTGAAGAAATTCGTCGATCGGCGCATCGCGGAGTTGAGCATGGAAATCCATGCCACCGTGCAACTCGCGGAATTCAGCGAATCGAACCTGTCAGGGCAACTCAGTCGTATGCAGGAGCAAATCGCGACGATGGTCGCGATGCCCAATGCGGCAACCCGCAACAGCGGGCTGGAACTGGAAGCCGTGGTGCAGGCGACCGAAACCGCCGCCAACCGGATCATGGAGGCAGCCGAGGCGATCGGCGACTGGCTGCGCACCGGGGCACGCGATGCGGCGTCGATGGAAGCGGTGGCCGAACGGGTCAATGCCATTTTTGAGGCATGCAGTTTCCAGGACATCACCAGTCAACGGATCCGTCGCGCCATCGAACACTTGCAGCAGGTGGAATCCATGCTAACCGAGATGGCGCCGGTCTCGGCAACGACCGTGGCGGCGGTGGCGGCTGTCGTCGATCCCGATCTGGCGCAGGACGATGTCGATGCGATGTTCGGTTAGCACGCGACGACCGAAGGTGGAATCGCCGACGGTCCTATCGCGCGAAAACGCAAAGGCGACTATGACTCTTGCAAATACGGTAGTTCTCGACCCATCTCCGCCACTTATCGGCAGCGTAACGCTGTGCAGACGCACCCAACCACCGCTGACGGAGGAGTTTGCCGGGGTCGTTACTTTAGGCGTGGCCCGTCATGGCTGAGCCGATCGCGCAACAAGGCGCGCGCATCGCCGTCGCTCTGCGGTTGCCGCTGCGCCTCAATGTTCCGATCTTTCTTGGCAGCAACATCGAGAACACGATCCGCCGATTGAATGTGCCCAGCCGCCTCAAGCTCACGCAACAAATCGCCCGTCGAAAGCGCCATCACGCGCTCTGGCAACCCGCGCACAAAACGCCGCTTACGCACATCGGCGTCCTCATAAAACAGCACCGCCTCCACATCGGGATCGTCCGCGATAGCCGCATTCAGCACCTCCAGCGCTGCCTGTTCGCCTCGGCCGCGTGACCGCGTACGCGGATTCGTCGCTCGCAAGGCCTGATATTCAGCAAAAACCGACGTGGGTGCGATCTCGACTTGGCCACGATGCCGACGCGCCCACTGCACCACCTGGTCGGCGCCAAGTTTCGCGAGGTCCTCGGTCACCTCTGCATACACCATGTCAGGAATAATGACGGGCACGCCCGGCATGGTCAGGCATTCCAACGTCTCGCCGGCCGCCAACGTAATCGAAGGCGAGGCATCCGTAACAATAAGACCAAGCCATCGCGTCATCTCTGAGCCTTCAGAGCCTCACGAATGAACGCACGCCCGCGCTCACGCGCAGCGGCACTGGGACCGTCCATCGGCGCCATGGGCGGACGGAGGCCGAGCGCACCAAGCGCGCTGAGCACTTGCACATAGTTTTCGAACCCGCGCTCCTGCAAGGCGCGCCAGGCGATCTCCCCGGCGGCGTATTGGCGGATCAGTCGGTCGCGTTCGTTGTCGATCATGATTTATTCATATCGCAGCGTAGGACGGCGGCAAAGTTGAATATACGATAAAGAACCCGATCGTATATAATGAGGTGGGTGGGACAAATTGGAGCTTTCCGCCGTTGCCGCTTCCATGGCCATCATTCTGGGGTGTAATTTTTTCCGCACTCGGTTTTTGCCCGCTCCTGGGGCGAATTCCGACCGCGCTGCACCGTATTGTTTCGTCATTCGCGGGCTTGACCCGCGAATCCCCGCTCGGAGGAAAAATCCGAAGAATCCAGCCAACAACGCGATCGCTCGTGCAAGCTGGGATACGCGGGTCAAGCCCGCGCATGACGAAACAGTTACTGCTGGCGGTCCACGTCTATGCGGTCTGGCATAAGTGCCTTCTGTTTAGTCCCGGATTGACCCCGCGCCCCGGCGCATCGCCTCAATGGCTTCGGCGACGATCCGTTCGACCAAATTACGCGCGGACGGGACGTCGTGAATGAGGTCCACGGCTTCTCCGGCGAGGACCATGCGTTGCGACAAGTCGTCGGGCGGGGTGGCCTGAAAGCGGGCGCGTTCGGTTTCGGCGGATGCCTCCAATTCGGCTTCCTTGTGTTCCCACCGGTCGAACGTCGGATTGCGCAGCATGCGGGCCGGGAAGGTTCGGGGCCAATCCGGGTCGTTCAGCGTGTCGTAGATGCGGGTCTGCACGGTCTGGTCGCCTTCTCCGCCCACCACTGCGGCTTTGCGCCCGTCGCTCCAGAGCGATTCGCGGGTCGCGGTGAAACGGGTGCCCATGGAAACGCCCGACGCGCCCAGGGCCAATGCAGCGGCCAGGCCCCGCCCGTCCGCGATGCCACCGGCCGCGACCACCGGGACCGATCCGGCGATATCCACCACCGCCGGCACCAGCCCAATGGTACCCCGCATTGCGCCACTGTGCCCGCCGGCGTCGCGCCCCTGGGCGATCAGGATATCCGCGCCGGCATCCAAAGCAGCCCGCGCAAGCGCCAGGGTTTGCACCTGGCAGATGATCTTGCAGCCGGCGGCGCGAATGCGTGGGAACCATGCCGTGGAGTCGCCGAACGACAGCAGCACGGCGGCCGGTCCGGTTTCGAGCGCGACGTCCAAAGCCAAGGGATTGCGCTCCAGCCGCCAGGTGATGAAGCCGATGGCCACCCGGGCATTGCCGGCCGCGGCGACCTCGCGGCGGATCGAGGCCGCATCGGCGCCTGGACCGATAATCCCCATGCCGCCGGCGTGGCTGACGGCGTTGGCGAGTGCGCCACCGGCGATGCCGCTCATGGGTGCGGTGAATATGGGATGGTCGATCCCCAGCAGCCGCGTCAACGCGGTTTCGATGCGCGCCATTCCGGAAGCCTCCCCTTTTGTGTGCGGCCGATATCAATGGCCATTTCGGACCGGTCGCGCTAGCAGGCTGCTGAAAAAATTTTCTCGACACCCTACCACGAAAGATTGAGTCGCAGCGCACTGACCTCACGAAACATTCGGTCGCCCAAGCGGCGTCTGCGATTCTTTTTGACCAATCGTTGCCGGTCCGCCGGACTTTTTCAGCAGCCTGCTAGATCGCACCCCATTGCGAATTTGGGATCAAGGATGGATCTGCGCTTCGACGTCGTGGTGGTTGGGGGCGGGCATGCCGGTGTCGGCTATCTCAGCCTACCGGACTGGAGCGGACAGACAGCTTTCCACACGCAGCCACCGTGTTAGCAAAAGACACGATCCCCTAAAACAAAGAGCACCAGGACCGCACCACGTCCCCCGGGCGCAGGGACGCGCCACGCCCCCCGAGATTGGCCAAGGCCCCTCGGCGTGCTTAGGGTGCCGGCACGGACGACGCCATTCGCGGGGGCAACAGCAGCATGGAAACATACGATTACATCGTGGTCGGCGCCGGATCGGCCGGGGCGGCGGTCGCGTATCGCCTTTCGGAAGACCCGCGCAACAAAGTGCTGCTGCTGGAAGCCGGCCCGGCCCAACCGCGCTGGACCACCATCCCGATCGGTTTTGCCAAGCTGCTGTACGAACCGAAAGCCAACTGGCTCTATGCCTCCGAGCCCGAGGCCACCACCAACGGTCGCAAACTGCATGTTCCCCGCGGCAAGATGCTCGGCGGCTCCAGTTCGTTGAACGGCATGGCCTTCGTGCGCGGGCAGGCGCAGGACTTCGACACTTGGTCGCAAATGGGCAATCGCGGTTGGAGCTACGACGAGGTGCTGCCCTACTTCAAGCGGATGGAATCCTACGAGGCCGATGGCGACGACACATTTCGCGGCCGCGAGGGACCGCTGCGGGTGACCAACCCGGAACCCGCCAATCCCCTGCTGGCAACCATCATCGAGGCAGCAGGCCAGGTCGGCATTCGGCATAACCCCGACTACAATGGCGCCACCCAGGACGGTATCGCCATGAGCCAGGCGACCATCGCCTCCAATCGGCGGCAAAGCACCGCGCATTGCTACCTCGAACCCGCGCGGTTCCGCCCCAATTTGCGCATTGTCACCGATGCGTTGACCGAATGCGCGACCTTCGAAGGCACCAACTGCACCGGCGTCCGCTATTCCGTGCACGGCGCCCGACAGGAGGCTCGGGCCGCGCGGGAAGTCGTGATCTCGGCCGGGGCGATCAATGCGCCGCAATTGCTGGAACTGTCCGGCATCGGTCAGCCGGAACGGCTGCAAGCCCTGGGGATCGCGGTCCGGCAGGCGCTGCCGGGCGTGGGGGAGAACCTGCGCGACCACTACGCGCCGCGCACCCGCTGGGCGATCGGCAAGCGCGGCGTCAGCTACAACGATCGCGGCCGAGGCATCGGGCTGGTCGTGCAAGCGCTGAAATACGCCTTCGCCCAACCCAGCATGCTGAACGCCGTCGCCGCCCCGTTGCGGGCCTTCGTCCGCTCCCGCGAGGGCCTCGACGCACCCGACCTGTTGCTCGGCTGGGTGCCGATGCTGACGGAACTCGGCGCCAAAGGACCGAAACTCGCCAAACAATCGGGCATGACCTGCTACGCGCATCCGATGCGGCCGGAGAGCAAAGGCCACATCCACATCACATCCGCCGACCCGAGGAAGCCGCCGGCCATCGCGTTCAATTTCCTGTCGGCGTCGGTCGATGCGGAACTGACGGTGACAGCGGTTCGGATCGCGCGTTCGGTAATGTATGCGCCGGCCATGGCGCCGTTGCAGTTGACCGAGATCGGGCCGGGCAAGGCGCTGACGACCGACGACGAGATCCTGGATTGGGTGAAACGGGTGGCGGAAACGACCTATCATCCGGTTGGCACCTGCAAGATGGGGGTCGATCCGATGGCGGTGGTCGATCCGCAATTGCGGGTGCACGGCATCCAGGGATTGCGGGTCGCGGATGCGTCGATCATGCCGACGCTGACATCGGGGAACACAAACGCGCCAGCGATCATGATCGGCGAGAGGGCGGCGGACCTCGTGCTGAAAGCGGCAGCCTGACCGGCCATGGCGGGGGCATCGGTTCGGGCGATATGCGGGCTGGCAGCGGGTCTGCTGGCGGGAGGCTGGCTTGGCCTCGGGCCGGCGATCGGGGCGGTCGGGCAATCGCTGATCGGTGGCTACGAGGCGGTAGCCCCGGCGCTGATTTTCGCCATCCTGGGTCCGTCGCTGCTCAAACTGCTGCGCCAGGGGTATGCGGAGGGCGCGGCGGCATCCTCGCCCAGCCGTTTCGCGCTTTACGCCATCTATTGGTTTTCCGGACTGCGGGCGACGGTCTGCATCGCGACCGCGCTCGCAGTGTCAGCCGTCTATCGCCTCCCGCTGCTCGGCACCGATTGGCACCTCCCAGATTGGCAAACCCTGTCGGGATTGGTGCAGAATCGCTATCTGGCGACGCTGGCCGGGGCGGGCTTGACCGCCTGGCTGCTGCGCCGCCGCGACGGTCCGGGGATCGCGTTGTTCCTGAGCCTGCCTGCCCGGATCGAGGCCGCCGGCAGCCTGCTGACCCGTTTCACGCCGCTGTTCGGCTTTGTCGTCGGCGTCTACATCGCCTCCCTGCCCGACATGCTGACGACGGCGATCGGTCGGATGCATGGCCCGCCCCTTCATGCGGTGGCGTTCCGCTGGTTCGAGATCGACACCGCCGCGCCCGGCGGCCCGATGGCGGCGTATCTGACGGTCACCGGCCTGACCGCCCTGCTGTGCATTGCGCTGCACGCCGTATTGGTCGCCTTGGTACGGCTGCGGCTGCCGGATTTCTCGGTTTCCCGTTACCTCACCGATTATTTATTGCGGGTCTACCCACCGATCTGGAGCACCGGGGCCGAGTCGCTGGCCATTCCGGCCAACCTCGCAATGTTGCGGCGCTACGGCGGCAACGCACCCGATGCCATGCGCGATCTGACCAGCGGTCTGGCGGCGACGCTCAATCTCAACGGCACACCGATTTGCTGCCTCGTGCTGCTGCCCGCCATCTGCATGGCGATCGGTCACCCCTTGTCCATCCTGGAATTGTTCGGCTGCCTGCCGGCGATTTTCATCCTGTGCTATGCCATCCCCGGTATCCCCGGCGAGTTGGCCATCTTCGCCGCCCCAATCGCCCAGATGCTCGGCTTGTCGGGCGGGGAGCGCGATCTGTTCCTGCTGCTGTTCCTGAGCTGGCAGATCGGCCTGACGGATTCGTTCCGCTCCGCCGGCAGCGCCACCGACGCGGTGCCGGCGACCCTGCTGATTTTGCACGGCTACCGGGGCCGGCTTGGCTGAGG
Organism: Acetobacteraceae bacterium; assembly: GCA_025354865.1. Lineage (GTDB taxonomy): Bacteria > Pseudomonadota > Alphaproteobacteria > Acetobacterales > Acetobacteraceae > Rhodopila. Next base: position 35,911 of record JANXMB010000100.1, read on the forward strand.
GAGGCAGAACAAGGGACAGGCCAAAAGGGACAGGGTTGCGCGCCACGGCGGCCATCCTCTACAACCGCCGCCGCTCCACTGATATTATATAGGGATTGGACCGGCCATGCGCGTGACCCAGAAGGTTAAAAAGATCCTCGATTGGTACGAGGGCGATAACCCCGGCGTGAAGGCCAATCTGGCCCGCATCCTGTGCACCGGCAAGCTCGCCGGCACCGGCAAAGTCGTGATCCTGCCGGTGGACCAAGGTTTCGAGCACGGGCCCGCGCGCAGCTTCGCGCCGAACCCGGCGGCATACGATCCGCATTACCACTACCAACTCGCCATCGACGCCGGGCTGAACGCCTACGCCGCACCGCTGGGTATGATCGCACAAGGCGCGGATACCTTTGCCGGCCAGATTCCCACCATTCTGAAGGTCAATAGCTCCAACAGCCTGGCCACGAACAAGGATCAGGCCGTGACGGCCGGTGTGAAGGACGCGCTGCGCCTGGGTTGCGCCGCCATCGGCTTCACCATCTACCCCGGCAGCGAATACGCGTTCGCCCAAATGGAAGAACTGCGGGAACTCTCGTTGGAAGCCAAGGATGCCGGTCTGGCAACCGTCGTGTGGTCCTACCCGCGCGGCCCGAACCTGGACAAAGCCGCCGAAACCGCTGTCGATATCTGCGCCTACGCTGCGCAGATGGCCGCGCTGATGGGCGCCAACATCATCAAGGTGAAACCCCCCACGGCCGTTATCAGCCTGGACGCGGCGAAAAAGAGCTACGAGAAATTCGACGGCTCCACCCTCGCCAAGCGCGTCGCCCACGTCATGCAGTCGTCCTTCGCCGGCAAGCGGATCGTCGTGTTCTCCGGTGGCGAAGCGAAGGATCTGGACGGCGTATTCGACGAAGTGCGCGGTCTGCGCGATGGCGGGGCCAATGGCTCGATCATCGGTCGCAACACCTTCCAGCGCCCGCGCGAGGCCGCGTTGGAGATGCTGAGCAAGATCGTCGACATCTATCTGACCAAGGCCTGATCGCATGGCCGAGGCCGGCGGCGACGGCAAGGACCGTTGCCGTACCTACCTGATTACCCCCGAACGCTTCGATCTGCTGCCGTTCGCCGATCTATTGGCGGCGGCATTGGATGCGGGCGACGTCGCGGCGGTGCAGCTTCGCATCAAGGACGTCAGCGACGGCGTGTGGAAGCGAACCATCGATGTCCTGCGCCCGGTCGCGCAGGCCCGCAGTGTGGCGTTCCTGCTGAACGATCGGGCGGATCTGGTGGTGCAAACCGGCTGCGACGGCGCCCATGTCGGCCAGGACGACATCCCCGCCAAAGAAGCCCGGCGCATGATGGGGCCCGACCTTATGCTCGGTGTCACCTGCAAGGGCAGCCGCGATCTGGCGATGCAAGCCGGGGAGGATGGGGCGGATTACGTCGCGTTCGGCGCCTTCTACCCGTCCACCACCAAGCAGGTGACCAACCAGGTCGATCCGGAAATCCTCCGCTGGTGGTCCGAACTGATGGAAATCCCAAGTTGCGCGATCGGCGGGATCGGGCCGGAGAATTGCGGACCGCTGGTGAAAGCCGGCACCGATTTCCTCGCCGTCGTCGGCTGCGTATGGAACCACCCGGACGGCCCGGCCGCCGGGGTGCGGGCGCTGAACAAGGCGATTGCCGAGGCGGGGTAAACAAGTCGGCGCGATTCCGTCGCCCTCAGGCCAGCGCGTATTCTACCTCCGCCGTATAAACCGACTGCTCTTTACCAAGCCGCGCGCTGAACAACGTGAAATGTTCGACGGGGAAGGGTTCGGCGCGAAACAGGTTATGGGCCTGGACGAATGCGACCAGTTTGAACTCCGGCGCGTTGTCGAGCCGAGCCAACGTGACATGCGGCTGGAAACGGCGGCGTTCGGGTTCGAGCCCGACCCGTTGCAGCGCGGTCTCGATCTTGTTCTGCAGGTGCTCCAGGCGCGGATTGCGGTCTACCCCGATATAAAGCGTGTTGGCACGCCCGCCTTTGTCGAACGTGCCGACCCCCGCCATTGTCAGATCGAGCTGCTGGCCGCGCAGCGCGGCCAGAGCCAGGTCGATTTCCTCGGCGACATGGGGCGGCACCTCCCCGATGAAGCGCAAGGTCAGGTGGTAGTTTTCCGGCGGCACCCAGCGGGCGCCCTGGATACCGGCAACGGCCAGCGCCACGATGCGGTGGCGCAGGTCCCAGGGCAGATCGATGGCGACGAACAGCCTCATTTCGGGGGTACATCGGCCAACAGGCGCTCGATGGTTGGCAGCAGGCGGGCAACGATGCGGCGCACGCCCTCGGCGTTCGGATGCAGGCGATCGGGCTGGTTCAACACAGGGTCGGCCGCCACCCCTTCCAGGAAAAACGGGTCGAACAGCACCTGCGGGCGCTGGGCCAACCGGACATAAACCGCGCGGAATTCCACGTCGTAGGCCGAGCCCAGATTGGGCAGCGCCTGCATGCCGCTCAGAAGTACCGGGATATGTCGAGCGGCGAGACCGTCGAGAATGGCGGTGAGATTGGCTTCCATTTGCTTCGGATCCAGCCCGCGCAACCCGTCGTTGGCGCCGAGTTCGACGATCGCCGCATCGGCCCCGTCGGCCAGCACCCAGTCCAGGCGCGCCCGACCGCCGGCCGTGGTATCGCCGGACACCGCCCCATCGACGATGGTGACGGCGACGCCGCGCGCGGTCAGCGCATCCTGCAGCCGGGCCTGAAACCCGTCCGCGCGGGGCAAGCCGTAACCGGCCGTGAGGGAGTCGCCCAGAACCAGCAACCGGACAGCGGCCTGAGCCGGGGAAACCGCCAGCAGCACAAACAACAGAAGCCCGGGCTTACCCCAGCGGCGGAGAACCCCATATGCTGCCGTCATGGATGCCATCGTGCCAACAGCCCCCGAATCGCCCCTGGTCCAGGTCCGGGGGCTGACCTTGACGGTGCCCTCGGCAGCCGGGCCGGTCAATATTTTGCGCGGCGTCGATCTCGACATCGCTGCCAATGCCGCCGTGGCGCTGGTCGGCCCATCGGGATCGGGGAAAACCAGCCTGCTGATGCTACTGGCCGGGTTGGAGCGCGCGACATCCGGGACCATAAACCTGGACGGGCAAACGGTCACCGCGATGAACGAGGACGCCTTGGCCCGCCTCCGCCGGCAGTCGGTCGGGATCGTTTTCCAGGCCTTCCATTTGATCCCAACCATGACGGCGCTGGAAAACGTGTCCGTCCCACTGGAACTCGCCGGCCGCGCGGATGCCGTGGTTCGCGCGGCCGAGGCGCTGCAATCGGTCGGCCTCGGCCATCGCCTGACGCATCTGCCCGGCCAACTCTCGGGCGGGGAGCAACAGCGGGTCGCGCTGGCCCGCGCCTTCGCGCCGGAGCCGAAATTGCTGCTGGCGGACGAGCCGACCGGCAACCTGGATCATGCGACCGGGGCGCAGGTGATGGACCTGCTGTTTGCCCTGCGCGCCCGTGCCGGCACCACGCTGCTGCTGATCACCCACGATCCCCGGCTGGCAGAACGCTGCGACCGGCTGGCCCGCATGGAAGACGGTCGGGTTCTGGCGGCAGCGGCGCTGCCATCGATGCCGTCCCGCCGCGACATGGGAACCATACGCGCGTGATGCTTGCCCTCCGCCTCGCCCGCCGGGAACTGCGCGGCGGCGTCCGTGGCCTTCGCGGCGTCGTGCTCTGCCTCGCGCTCGGTGTCGCTGTCATTGCCGCGGTCGGCGGCTTGCGGGCGGCGGTCGATGCCGGCATGGCGAACGATGGGCGGCGCATTCTCGGCGGCGATCTGGAAATCGACGGGGGTGGCGATCCGCTGCCCGACGGACTGCGGTCATGGCTGGCACCGCGCACCGTCGCGCTATCCGAGATCGTGCAAATGCGCTCGATCGCGATCGCCCCGTCCGGGGAGCGGCAACTCGTCGAACTCAAGGCCGTGGATGGCGCATGGCCGCTGGTCGGCACGGTCGGCATCGACCCGCCGCAACCGCTCGCCGCAGCTTTGGCGCGGAATGGCATTCTGCTGGACCCGGTGATCCTGTCCCGCCTCGGCCTCGTGCCCGGGGATACGGTCCGGATTGGCAACGCCGATTTCCGGGTTGCCGGCGCTTTGACGCTGGAGCCAGATCGCGTTGTCGCGCCCTCGTTGTTCGGAGCACGAGCGCTGATCGGTGCGGCGGCGTTGCCGGCGACGGGGTTGATGCTGCCGGGCGCGATGATCCGATATGCCTTGCGCGCGACCGTCGCCCCGGAGGTCGGCACGGCGCGCCTCCAGGCGGAGATTCAGGCCGCGTTCCCCGATCGGGGCCTGCGCGTGCGCGATCCGAACGATGCGGCGCCAGGGGTGAAGCGGTTCCTCGACCAAACCAGCCTGTTTCTGACGCTGGTCGGACTGACATCGCTGCTTGTCGGCGGCATCGGGGTCGCCAACGGCGTGCGCGCCTGGTTGGATGCCCGCTCCCGCACGATCGCGACCCTGCGCTGCCTCGGCGCTTCGGGCGGCACGGTCTTCGCTGTCTGCCTGATCCAGGCCATGGCGCTGGCTGGATTGGGCATAATGCTGGGGCTAGCGGCGGGGGCGATCCTGCCGTTGGCAGGCGCCCGATTGTTGCGGGACATCCTGCCGGTCCCGCCCGTCACCGGGCTTTATCCCGGGGCGCTCGGCCTTGCCGCCACATACGGGGTGCTCACGGCGTTCGCCTTCGCGCTATGGCCGTTGGGCCGAGCGATGCAAATTCCCGGCGCTGCCCTGTTCCGGGAAGTCGCGCCCGAAGGCCGGCCCGCCCCATCGATCATGCTGGCAACCCTGGGTGCCGTTGCTGCCCTGGCCGTTGTCACCGTTGCCACCGCCCCCGATCGGCGCATGGCCTATTGGTTCTGCGCGGCAGCCCTGGCGACCCTGGCCCTGTTCCGCATCGGCGCCTGGGCGTTGATGCTGGCCGCGCGATCAGTCTCCACCGCCCGCCTCCCCCCCTGGGCGCGGCTCGGCATCGCCAATCTGCACCGGCCGGGCGCGACGACCGCGCTGCTGCTGGTATCGGTCGGCCTCGGCCTGTCCACCCTGGCCACCGTCGCCCAGATCCAGGGCAATATCGGGCGCGCGGTGCGGGAGCAAATGCCCGCCAACGCGCCGAGTTTCTTCTTCATCGATATCCAGTCCGACCAGATCGATCGGTTCGCGGCGATCGTCCGAGCACACCCCGGTACCCGGGATTTGCGGGATGTGCCGTCGCTGCGGGCACGAATCGTGGCGGTGAAGGGCGTTCCGGTGGACGAGGTCCGCACCACGCCGGAAACCGCATTCGCGCTGAAGGGCGACCGCGGCCTGACCTATGCGGCCACGCCGCCGCCGGGCACCCGGTTGGCTGCCGGGCAATGGTGGCCAGCGGATTACGACGGCCCGCCCTTGGTGTCGTTCGATGCCGGACTGGCGAAGGGATGGGGTGTCGGCATCGGCGATACGATCCGCGTCAATGTGCTGGGTCGCGACCTGGATCTGACCGTCGCCAACCTGCGCGACATCGCGTGGCAGAGCCTGTCGATCAACTTCTTCATGGTTGCCAGCCCAGGATTGCTGGCGCGCGCCCCGCACACCCATATCGCCACCGTGCATGTCGCCAGTGCCGAGCAGGGCGGGTTGCTGAAGGCGGTGACGGATGCGCTGCCGAATGTCACCGGCATCCGCGTTGCCGACGTGTTGGCGTCGATCGCCGCGCTGCTCGACCAGCTCGCCGCCGCGCTCAGTGCCACCGGCGGGCTGACTTTGATCGCCGGGGCCGTCGTGCTGGTCGGCGCCGTCGCCGCCGGTCAACGGCGCCGCACGCGGGAAGCGGTGGTGCTGCGAACCCTCGGTGCGACCCGTGCCCAGATCCGCGCGGCCTGGCTGACGGAGTTCGGGGTGCTCGGGCTCACCGCTGGCGTGCTGGCGGCTTTTGTCGGATCGGGTGCCAGCTTTGCGATGGCACATTACATTTTACACACCGACTGGGAATTCATGCCGGTTTCGCTTATCTTCACACTTGCGGGCGCGTTGGTGATAATGTTGATATTCGGCTACACTGGCACCGCCGCCGCATTGCGCGCCAAACCGGCCGCGCTTCTGCGCAACGAGTAAGAGAGGGGAATCATGGCTTTCACGCCGCAATACGGGGCTTACCCGCAAGCCTCCGCCGCCACGAACGCCGCTGTCATGGACGCGGGCCTTCGGGCTTATATGCTGCGGGTCTACAATTGGATGTCGTCCGGCCTGCTGTTGACCGGCATTATCGCCTACGCGATCGCCAACACCAGCGCCCTGGGCCTTTTCTACCACGCCGTCCGCACGCCCTATGGCACCGCCATGCAGCCGACGGCGCTGGCGATGGTCGCGATGTTCGCGCCGCTCGGCTTCGTCCTGGTGCTCAGCCTGGGGGTGAACAAGCTATCGACCACGGCGGCACAGGCGCTGTTCTGGGCGTTCTGCGCGACGATGGGCGCCAGCCTGACGAACATCTTCATCGTCTACACGTCGGAATCCATCGTGCGGGTGTTCTTCATCACCGCCGCGACCTTCGGCACCATGAGCTTGTGGGGCTACACGACGAAGTCCGACCTCAGCCGCATGGGCAGCTTCCTGATGATGGGCCTGTTCGGCATCGTGATCGCCGGTCTGGTGAACATCTTCATGCAGAGCAGCGCCTTGCAGTTCGCGATCAGCCTGATCGGTGTCGTCGTGTTCACCGGCCTGACCGCCTACGACACCCAGCGGATCAAGGCCGACTATGTGCAGTATGCCTATGCCGCCGGGATGGATGGGGCGAACAAGCGCAGTGTCTACGACGCCCTGAGCCTGTATCTCAACTTCATCAACCTATTCATGATGCTGTTGCAGCTTCTGGGGAACCGGAACAACAACTGATCGGGCCGACCGGCCCAACGACGAAACCGGCCCCGGACCGCAAGGTTCGGGGCTTTTTCTTGGCCGGATGGGATGGGGCCAGATGGGATGGGACCAGCGACGGTCGCGGCGGTCAGGCCGCCTTCAGGAAATCACCGAGCTTGGCGATGGCGATGGCGGTCGGCTTGTCGGTGCCGTCGAGGGCGGCGAGTTCGGCCGCGAACCGATCGAGGGCGGATTCGTAGATCTGACGCTCTGAAAAGCTCTGATCCGGCTGGCCGGCGTTGCGGTGAAGATCGCGCACGACCTCGGCAATCGCCATCGGATCGCCGGAGTTGATCTTTGCGTCGTATTCCTGCGCCCGACGCGACCACATGGTGCGCTTGATCCGAGCCCGCCCTTTCAGGACGGCCATCGCCTCATCGAACTGCTTGCGCGACGAGAGCTTACGCAGGCCGGCGGTACGCGCCTTGGCGACCGGCACCCGCAGGGTCATGCGGTTTTCTTCGAAGGTGATGTGGATCAGTTCCAGCCGGTGGCCGGCGATCTCCTCCGTGGCGATACGTTCGACCTTGCCGACACCGTGGGTCGGGTAGACCACATGATCGCCCTCGACGAAGATCTCGGCTTTCGCCATTGGGCGCGGGATTTGGGTCGGGCCGCCATGCGGGATCGGACGGCGGATTTCCCGATCCAGCCGCGCCGCTGCGGGTGCTTCCGGGGGCGCCGGCTCAGCCTCCGGTGCGTCCGGCTCGATCGGGGCGCCGGCTTTCACCTCGGTCTCCTGCGCGGCGGCCCTGGGCGACCGGGCGGGACGGCTTGCGCAATGGCCGGGTCGCAGCGACGGCTTCGGTGCTCGACGCTTCGGGCGAAACCGCGGCCTCTGCGGAATCAATCATGCTCGACACCCCGTATCCCTTTATTATGGGGGCAATATAGGAATGCGCCGCCGGCCTGTCAGAGGCCGGATTCGGTCAAAGCTCAGACCGTGCCGGGTTCCGGGGAGAACAGCGCCTTCTTGCCGGGCTTGTCCTTCCAATCGTCCGCATCGGCCGGCGCTTCGCCTTTGCGGGTGATATTGGGCCACATCGCGGCATAGGTGCGGTTCAGTTCCACCCATTCGGACGCCCTGTCGTCGCTATCGGGCAGAATGGCGGAGACCGGGCATTCGGGCTCGCAGACGCCGCAATCGATGCATTCGTCGGGATGGATAACCAGCATATTCTCGCCGACATAGAAGCAGTCGACCGGACACACCTCCACGCAGTCCATGTACTTGCACTTGATGCAGCCGTCGGCGACCACGTAGGTCATGAGGAACCCCTCGGATGCGACCCGCAGGCCGGTTTACCAGGGCGGGCGATATGCCGGGCTTTGCACCGCAACGCAAGACCGTTTCTGTCCGGGCAGACCGTCTATGCGATCTCTTCGTACAAGGTGCGGGCCTCCGTGGCCGGCCCGCGCCGTTCGGTCAGGGCCAGAATGCGGACAACGCGCACCTCGGCGCCGATGGCGACCGTCAGCACATCGGCGATGCGTACCCGCGCATGCGCCTTATCCGTTGGGAGGCGATTGATCCGTACCGCCCCGTCCCCCACCAGTTGGGCGCAGTCGCTGCGGGCTTTACGGAAGCGCGCGCACCACAGCCATTTGTCCAGTCGCTGCCAGTCGCGGTCTTCCAAATCGGCCGTTGCCAAGGCGGCCTACCGCTTCAGCGCGGCCAATGCCGCGAACGGGCCGTGCGGAATCGCAACAGCCACGGCCGGCGCCGCGATCGCGATCCGACGGCGGCGCAGCGGCAGCACCATCGGCGGGCTCGGCGGCCCAAAAACATCCGCCGCCAGTCCGCCGCTCGGCACCACCCGAAAACCCAACCCGCGCAGCACCGCCGGCAGCATATCGGCTTTCACCGCAAACCGGGACGGCAAGCCCGGCGGCAGCGGCGCGGCCCCTTTCCGAGTCGCGTAACCCAGATCCCCGGCGACGCGTTCGGCGATATCGACCCGCAGCAGCACCGGCCCCGCCTCGACCCATCCCATCGCGGCGGCGAAACCCGGTGGCCAGTCGGTGGCGACAGGCAGCGACACGGCGCTGGGTCCGGGCAGCGCCGGCACCGCATGGCCATGCGCCACAGCCCATAGCCGAGCGCGCATGGCCGCCGCCTGGGGCTTCATGATGGAGGGTAGAAACAGCGCGAATCGGCCGGATCGCACGCCGATGGCTTTGAGTTGCACCCGCAGCGCCGGGGCGAGGGTTTCCTCGTCCACCCCGGGCACCAGGCCCAGCGTCTCCCGCAGGCGATGCAACGGCCCGCGCGCGCCGGCAATCCGTTCGGCTGCGACGGCGGCGTCGAACAGCGGCGCCAAATCGGTGCGGATCCGCGCGTCCAGAAAGCGCTGCAAACGCGCGCGCAACCGTTCCCGCTGCGCCCCGTCGAGGAACTCGCTGTCCAACATTTGCACCCGCGGCGTCAGGCCGGTCGTGCCGGCGACGATGCGCGCCAGCTTTGCGCCGTCCCAAACAATGCCATGCGATGCGGTGAGGCCGAATGCGGCGTCGGGCAACGCCTCCACCGCCGCCACGCGTCGCGGCATTTCTTCCCGCAATGCCCGCCGCGCCGCACGCAGGACCAGCTTCTTCTCATCGCCTTCGGCTGCGGGATCGGGCACGAAGCCGAAGCCTTCCAGCATGCCGACCGGATGGCCTTCGACCACGACTTCGCCGCGCCGGGTGACCGCCGACAGCAATTCCTGCCCGTCGGTCGAATCCAGCCGACGCATCAGATGGGTGGCGCGGCGATCGACGAAGCGGGTGGTCAGGCGTTCGTGCAGGATGTCGGACAGCTTGTCCTCGACCTCCCGCGCTTTGCCCTGCCAGTGCACCGCATCTTTGACCCAGTCGGATCGGGCCGCGATATAGGACCAGATGCGCACGCCCGACAGGCGGGACATCAGCGTGTCGATATCGCCTTCGGAGCGATCCAACGCGGCGATCTGCCCGGCGAGCCAATCGGTCGGCAGTTTTCCATCGGTCGCAATGTGCCCGAAAATGCGGGCGCAGAGCCGGTTATGGGTCTCATCGGCAAGCTTGCGAAAATCGGGAATTTGGCAGGCGTCCCAGAGCAATCGCACCCGCGCGCGGCCACGGGCCTTGTCGCGGATTTCCGGCTCGCGGGCGAGCGACATCAGGGTTTCAAGATCGGAGGCGTCGTTGCCTTTGACCAGACCGGTCCTGGGAGCGGGTTCCTGCAAACTGGCCAGCAGCGCGTCGATATGGCTGAAATCCAGGTCGTTGTTCCGCCAGCAAACCTGCTCCAGCGGGTCGAAACTGTGCGATTCGATCGCCGCGACGGCGTCCTCGGGGATCGGTTTGCACTCGGTCGTGGTGCCGAAGGTGCCGTCGCGCATCCCTCGACCGGCGCGGCCGGCGATCTGCCCCATCTCGGCCGCCGTGAGCCGGCGCGGGCGATGGCCGTCGAATTTACCCAGTCCGGCGAAGGCAACATGATCGACATTCATGTTCAGGCCCATGCCGATGGCATCGGTCGCGACCAGAAAATCGACCTCCTTATCCTGATAGAGCGCGACCTGGGCGTTGCGGGTGCGCGGCGACAACCGGCCCATCACCACCGCGCAACCGCCCCGACGGCGGCGGATCAGTTCGGCAATCGCATAGACTTCCTGGGCCGAGAACGCGACCACCGCACTGCGCGGCGGCAGGCGCACCAGCTTGGAGGGGCCGGCGTAAGTAAGCTGCGACAGCCGGGGCCGGGTCTCGACCGAGGCATTCGGCACCAGACGTTGCAACAATGGGCGGATCGTCTCGGCACCCAGAAACATCGTTTCCACCATGCCGCGCGCGTGCAGCAGGCGTTCGGTGAACACGTGGCCGCGGTCGGCGTCGGCGCATAGCTGAATCTCGTCCACCGCCACGAATTCGGCATGCCGGTCGAGCGGCATGGCTTCGACCGTGCAAGAAAACCACCTGGCATCGGGAGGAACGATTTTCTCCTCCCCGGTGATCAGCGCGACGTTTTTGACCCCTTTTTGCGCCACCATGCGGTCGTAATTCTCACGCGCGAGCAAGCGCAACGGAAAGCCGATGATCCCCGAAGCATGCGCCAGCATGCGTTCGATGGCGAGGTGAGTCTTACCCGTGTTGGTGGGGCCGAGAACGGCCCGAACACGGGAAGGGAAACCGGAGTCGGTGCCGGGCATAGGCCGGAGTTTGGATGTTGCAGCGCGGAATGCAAGGGCGGTTGCGGCAAACGGCTTGAATCGCAGCGCCGCAACCCGCATATCGCGGCCGAACGTCGGACCATGGAGGATCGCTTGAACGAGACCGTTTTGGAGCAGCACGATTTCGGTGCAGAAGTCGGCCGCCTTTTGGACCTTGTGGTCCACTCGCTTTATTCCGAGCGGGAGATTTTCCTGCGCGAACTCGTGGCCAACGCGGCGGATGCGGTGGATCGGCGCCGGTTCGAAGCGCTGACCGACCCCAATCTCGCCCCGCCCGCCGATGCCCGCATCCGCATCGTACCCGACAAGGCTGCGCGGCAGATTCTGATCTCCGACGACGGCATCGGCATGAGCCGGCAGGAGCTGATCGACAACCTCGGCACCATCGCCCGTTCCGGGACACGGATGTTCGGCGAGGCGCTCGCCAGCGCCAATCCCGAAGACCGACCCAGCCTGATCGGACAATTCGGCGTGGGGTTCTACTCGGCATTCATGGTCGCCGATCGGGTCGAAGTAACGTCCCGCAAGGCCGGTAGCGAGGAGGCGTTCGCCTGGGCGTCCGAAGGCGCCGGGCGCTATACCATCGGCAGTGCGGCGCGAGAGCATTACGGCACCGACATCGTGCTGCATATGAAGCCCGATGCGGAAGAATACCTGGAGCCGATGCGACTGGAGACGGTGATCCGCAAATGGGCGGATCATATCACCCTGCCGATCACCGTTGCCCGCGACGGCAAGGACGAACCGGCGAACGAGGGCACCGCGCTTTGGCGCAAGTCGAAGTCGGACATTACCGAACAGAATTATGCCGAGTTCTACCGCCACCTCGGCCATGGTTGGGACAGCCCCTGGGCGACGCTGCACTGGAAAGCCGAGGGGACGCTGGAGTATTTCTGCCTGCTGTTCATTCCCAGCATGAAACCGTTCATGCCGGTCGAGGAAGATCGCGACGCAAAGGTGCGCCTGCATGTCCGGCGCATGTTCATCACCGACAAGGGGGAATTGCTGCCGCATTGGCTGCGCTTCGTGCAAGGCGTGGTCGATACGGAAGACCTGCCGCTGAACGTCTCGCGCGAAATCCTGCAATCCACCCCGATCGTCGGCCGCATCCGAAAAGCCATGATCTCCCGCGTGCTCGGCGAATTGAAAAGCCGCGCCAAGGACGCCGAGGACTACACTCGGTTTTGGGATAATTTCGGGTCGGTGCTCAAGGAAGGCATTTGGGAAGACAGCGAACACCGCGACGAAATCGCGCCGTTGCTGCGCTTCCACTCCTCGACCGAGGACGGCTGGACATCCTTGCCCGATTACGTGGCGCGGATGAAGGAAGGCCAGGACACCATCTATTATTTGTCCGGCGACAATCTGGCGGCGCTGAAAACCTCCCCGCAACTCGAAGGCTTCAAAGCCCGGGGTTACGAAGTGCTATTGATGGGCGATTCGATCGATGCCTTCTGGCCGGAGCGGCTGGACAGCTTCGAGGGCCGCAAGCTTCGCAGCGTGACCCAGTCCACCGGCGATATCGCGGCCGAGGGCGAGCAGCCGGATATTTCCCCGCTGTTGGCTGTGTTGAAAGACGCGCTGGGCGATGCCGTGTCCGACGTGCGCGCGACCGGGCGCCTGACCGATAGCGCCGTGGTGCTGGCCGCCGACGACAAGGGGCCGGACTTGCAGATGCAGAAACTGCTCCGTCGCGCCGGCCGAGCAACGATGCCGTCGAAGCCGATTCTGGAACTGAACCCGACGCACAAACTGATCGCGGCTTTGGCGGCCAAACAGGACGATGCGGACCTGATGGCCGAAGCGGCCGCGACCCTGCTGGACCTCGCTCGGGTGCAAGAGGGGGAGCTTCCGGCCGATTCCACCGCGTTCGCGCGGCGGGTGACATCGTTGTTGGCCGGCAGTCTGTCGCGCTGAGCTGGATCGACATCGAAAACCGGCATGCGCAGACGCAGAAACCGTCCGCGCATGCCGGTGGTATCAGGCGATCAGACAGGCGTTCAGGTGCGCCGCGTAATGCATCGCATCGGGCACCGCGAGGCCCTTAACCTTGGCGGCTTCATCGAAACGGCGCAGTTGCACGGCAGCGGCGTAGTGGGGTTGGGCTTCGAAAGCGGCGATTTCGTCGGCCGACATCGGGCCGCCCTGCAGCGCCAGACTACGCACGCTATCGGGCGAGAGGCGGGCGAAATAATCGGCCTCCGTGCCGCAAAGGTAGCGCTTCGCCGCAACGTGCAACCGCACCGGTTCGGTAACGGCCGCGCAGAAACGGTCCTGCAACCATGCGGCACCCCGTTCCTCGTGACGATCGTCGATCCCTTCGGCGGCCGGGTCTTCCCCGAGGTCGTGCACCATGTGGCCGATATCGTGCACCAAGGCGGCAACGATCAGGGCGGAATCGCCACCCGATTGTTCCGCCAAATGCGCGGCCTGCAAGGCATGAGCGCGTTGATCGAGGGCCGATAAACCGTATAGCCGCTGTCCTTTACCGTCGATCAAGGCGACGATCGTGGCAATTGTTTCCTGTGGCATGCGCCGATTGCTCCATTCGCAGGTTACCAGTCTAGCGGCGCCGGCCGCAGCGGGGCAAAAGTCGCTTTTGTGACACTTGGTAGAGGGGAATACCGACATGCTCGATCAACCGTTCGACAGCCTGACCACCGACGCGACGGGTGCGCTGCCGTTGCATGCGGTGCGACCCGAGGGGTTGGAAGCGTTGCTGGCGACCCTGCCGACGGCAACGGCGGCCTTTGCCAGGGCATCGGGCTTCGCGGCCAAACCGCAGGAATTGGTGCTGCTACCGGGACAGGACGGGCTGGCAGGCGCCCTGCTCGGCCTGGGCCAGGACCGCTCGCCCTGGGCATTCGGCGGCCTTTCGTCGCGCCTGCCCGAAGGGTCGGTCTGGCAGTTGCAACAAGGCGATTACGACGCGTCCGACGCGACGCTGGGTTACTGCCTGGGCACATATCGTTACGCCGCGTTCAAACCATCCGAGCGTAAGGCGGCCCGACTGGTTGCGCCTGCGGTGGGGCCGGAGGCTGTTTCCCATGCCGGGGCGATCGCGATGGTGCGCGATCTGATCAATGCGCCCGCCAATATTCTCGGGCCGGTCGAATTGGGCGACATCGCTGCGGGCCTTGCGGCGCGACACGGATCGTCTGCAACGATCGTGGAGGGCCTGGCGCTCGATGCCGAATATCCCACCGTCGCCGCCGTCGGTCGCGGGTCCGTCAGACCGGCGCGGGTGGTTTCGTTCCGTTGGCAAGGCAGCGGAGCGACGGATGCTTCGCCGCTGGTTTCATTGTGCGGCAAGGGCGTCTGTTTCGATACCGGCGGATACGATCTGAAGCCGTCGTCGGGCATGCTTCGGATGAAAAAAGATATGGGCGGGGCCGCAACGGTGCTCGGTCTGTCCCGCATGATTATGGAAGCGGATCTTCCGATCCGTCTGGTAACGCGTATCGGATGTGTTGAAAATTCCGTTTCCGGCAGCGCGATGCGGCCGTTGGACGTGATTCGGACTCGATCCGGTTTGACGGTGGAAATCGGCAATACCGACGCGGAAGGACGGCTGGTATTGTGCGATTTATTGCACGATGCATCGGCTGAATCGCCAGCGCTGTTGCTGGATTGTGCGACTTTGACCGGTGCGGCGCGCGTCGCCGTGGGGCCGGATTTACCGGTGCTGTTTTGCACCGACGACGCATGGGCCGAAATTCTGTTGCGCAACGGTACGGCCGTGCACGACCCGATGTGGCGGCTACCGTTATGGTCGGGATACGACGATTGGCTGAAAAGCCCAATTGCGGACTTGAACAATGTGTCGTCGCGCCCGCAAGCCGGCGCCATTGTCGCGGCGCTGTTCCTGAAGCGATTTGTCTCGGCGAACGTTCCATGGGCGCATCTCGATCTGTACGCCTGGAACGATCTATCGCGTCCCGGACGCCCCGAAGGCGGAGAAGCGCAGTCCCTGCGGGCGGTCTTTCGGGCAATTGGGGAACGTTTATGTTAGCCAATTCGATACATGGTCGCGATACGCAATAAGCTTGACTTGGAACCGTTATCGTATTAGGCGGCGATATATCATCCGGTCGTAATGTCACGACCATCCGGGAAAGGTTAATAAATGGCAACAGCACCCACCGCCACAGATCAGCAGGTCGACCTGCTGCGTGGCACCGTCGTATCCCTCGTGCGACGCGACGGACCCGATCTGACCGCGCGGCAACTCGCAGTATTTCTGACCTGTTATCTGGTCGAAGGCGGCCACACCGTGCGCGGGCTGGCCGCAGAACTGGACGTGTCGAAGCCGGCGATTACGCGCGCCCTCGACCGGCTCGGCGAATTCGACCTTGCACGCCGCAAGACCGACCCGGCCGATCGCCGCAGCATTCTTGTGCAGAAGACCCCGAAAGGGTCCGCTCTTTTGCGCGATATCAAGTCGATCATGACCAAAGTCGCGTCCGGCGAAACGAAGCCCGCGACCGGCGCCCGCCGCGCCGCCGGTTGATCGCTGCCAACCGCCCGATCCCCTTGCCGTCATTACCACGACGGTAAGGGGCCCCGACGGTAAGGGATCGATCGCTGCCATCGCTCAGCATCCGGCGATCGTAGCAGTAATAGGAAGATGCGAGGTCAATCGTTTCTGCCTGCGCCTTTTGCCATTGCCGGCGCAGCGGCAAGCGGCAACCCATCGATTGCAACCGAAATCGCCGAACCATTTGCGATACCGGAACGTCGGGCACGCACCGGCCCGAGGGTATCGGTAATAGACCGCTCAGCGTTCCGATTTCAGTGCCAAATCGATATGAAAATATCCGCACTGCGATCCACGATCCGACGGGATCCTCGCCGCACCAACCCCAGCGCGCCCAACCCGACTGCCAGCACGGCCAATGTGCCCGGCTCCGGCACGGCCGGCAGCGAGGAACCGCCGGTGGTGGCGGTGACGAAGCTGAGGTCGCCGGTAAAGGCGTAATTGTGGATTTCGTTGCTGCCTTGGGTCAGCGAGGCGGCAACGACATCGCCCTGGCTGACGCCATTCAGGGTCAGTGCCGAGGACGGCGCCAGGATGGTGCCCGCCCAACTCGGCAAGGTCAGGCTGCCCTGCCCGACGAAGTTCCAGATCACCCGATCCTGTCCGGCGAAGGTGTTCAGATTGGTGGACAGGCTGCCGACCGCGCCGGTGACGTTGATCACGACGGTTTGCGCGCCGTTCAGGTTGAAGCTGGCGTTCTGCAGCACGGTCGGAAGGTTGCTGCCCAGCACATTGTAGACCGTGACGGCGGTGCCGGCGATCGTGGTGGGCGTGGCGTTGAACGTGTTGCTGGTGCCCTGCGCGATCCCGGTCATGCTGCTCAGGTAGGTCGAAAGCCCCTGCAGCGGGGTTTGAAACGTGGTGGCGAAGCTGGGCAGCACGAAGGTGCCCTGCGCGACCGTGCCGTTCTGCGACGCCGGCGTGGTGCCGGCCGTCTTCGCCCCGTAGACCAGATTGCCGTTACCGCCGACCGCTGCCGATGTGCCCTGGGTGGCGACAAAGGCGGTCTGGCTGTTCGTGGTCAGCGACAGCGCCCCGGTGTTGGTGCCGCCGATAAAGATATTGCCTTTCGACGCGTTGACGCCGCTGCCGGACACATTGCCGTAGACGGTCAAGGCGCCAAAGCTCCGATTGGCGGCGCCGACCGAGATGCTGCCCACCTGCGGTGTCGTGGCGGCCAGCGACGCATTGCCGCAGGGGCCGGACCCGTCGGAGGTTTGGAAGCAGTAATTCGCCGAACCGGATTGCGTCAGGCTGCCGCCGATGACCGCGCGCCCTTCGGTTTCCGAACCGCTGACGACGTTTCCGAACACAATCTCGTTGAACTGGTTCAACAGGTCGCCGTAAGAATCCGCCCGCGCCGCAGGTGCTGCGGCGCCGCCGACGGCAAGCACGATCGCCAAGGTTGTCGAAAGTCGCATAATAAAGAAAATCCAAGTGTCGCTCCGCAGGAGCACCGGGGATCGTATAGGCGATATCCATAAAAAATTCAAGGAAAACTAATTTTGATACTTTTCAATCTATAAGGTTTGCCCCCCCTGCAACCAGCGCGCTTCAGGCCGCATTCGCTCGGCTACGCAGCAGAAAAGCGCCCTTTTCCGCGATCATGATGGTCGGCGCGTTGGTGTTGGTGGACGTCACCGCCGGCATGACCGAGGCATCGATCACCCGCAACCCTGCCAAACCATGCACGCGTAAGTTGTCATCGACCACCGCCATCGGGTCCGAACCCATCCGGCAGGAACAGCTTGCGTGGAAAACCGTGGTGCCGGCCTGGCGGGCGTAGGCCAGCAGCGCCTCATCCGATTCGACCGCCGCGCCGGGTTCGGTTTCCGCCACCACGAAACGGGCCAAAGCCGGGGCGGCAAACAGCCGGCGTAGAAAGCGCAGCCCCCCGATCGCCGCCCGCCGATCGCGCTCATCGTCGAGGTAGCGGGGATTGATATGCGGCGCGTCCCCCGGCCGGTTCGATCGAGCCTCGACATAGCCGCGACTCTCCGGCCGCATCTGCCAGATGCCGCCGGTCATACCGGGTGCGGTATCCAGTTCGCGCACCGGACCGGGGCCGTAGCTGCCGGGGGCGAACATCGCCTGAATGTCGGGCGTGCCGGATTCAGGCAGCACTTTCACCGAAGCCGCCAATAAGGAGGCCCCGTAGGTCAGCATGCCCTTGCCGGTCAGGACGTAACGCAACACCTCCCCCATCAGGCCAAGACCGCGCGAACGCTCGTTCAACGATCGGGCGTCCTTTACCCTCGCGGCGACGCGCACGATGAAGTGATCCTGGAAGTTGCGCCCGACGCCCTTCAGGGTATGGAGCGGGGCGATACCGACGCGTTGCAGATGCTCGGGATCGCCGATGCCGGAGAGTTGCAGAATATGCGGGGAGCCGATGGCCCCGGCGGACAAAATCACCTCCCGCCGAGCGGTGGCGCGTTCGATGCGACCGGCGCGGGCAAATTCGACGCCCACGGCCTTTTTGCCGTCCAGCAGCACCCGATGCACCAGCGCATCGGTGACAACATGCAGGTTGGGGCGCTTCGCCGCCGGGTGCAGATACGACACCGCCGCGCTGAACCGCCGCCGCCCGCGCCGCGTTTGCTGGATCCAACCGATATGGTCGCCCAACCCGTGCGGCAGGTCGTTCAGATCGGCGCGAAACGGCACCCCGATCTGGCCGGCGGCGTCGATTGCGGCCTGACACAACGGCGGCATGTCGGCGATTTCCGAGGTCTGCAACGGCCCGCCTTTGCCGTGCGCCGCAGCCTCCGGGCCATTCCAGTGCTCGGCTTTGTCGAAAAACGGCCGCACATCGTCCCACGACCAGCCGCGATTGCCGAGCTGGGACCAGTAGTCGAAATCCTCCGGCTGGCTGCGGATGTAGATCATGCCGTTGATCGACGACGAGCCCCCCAGCACCCGGCCGCGGGGATACGCAATCGCTCGGCCGTTGGTGCCGGGATCGGGTTCGGTTTTATAGCCCCAGGTCAGCTTTCGGTGATCCAGCAGCTTCATGTAGCCGGCGGGGATGTGGATCAGCGGGTTGGTATCGCGGCCCCCGGCCTCGATCAGGATGACGCGGACCGACGGGTCCTCGGTCAGGCGGGCCGCCAGGACGCAGCCGGCGGAACCGGCGCCTACGACGATATAATCCGCCTCCATTGGACGTTCCTCCGCGTTGCCGAGCGGATACTACATGCCCAATGCGCGGCGATAAACGTCTAGCATGGTTTCCTGCTCCTCGACCTCGGCCGATTCCTGCTTTCGCACGCGGATAAGCTGGCGCAGCACTTTCACATCGAAACCGGCCGATTTGGCTTCGGCGTAGATGTCTTTGATGTCGCTGGCGAGGGCTTTTTTCTCCTCCTCCAGGCGTTCGATCCGATCGACGATGCTGCGCAACCGATCGGCCGCGATGCCACCGGTTTCAGGTTGGTCTTTTTCGGATTGGCCTTTTTCGACGACGCTCAATGCCATGGGATATCCTTCGCGCGTGAGCCGGGCGAGGTAGCCCCCGCCGGGGCCGGGGTCAACGCCGGGTCGGCATCGCGATGCGCCGTCCCGCCCCTTTCGGCAATTCCGCCGGCGCATACCGCGCCACCAGCGCCGCCAACGAGGCTTCCAGCGCCGTCGAAAACGGGGCGACCTTGCGCACTTCCATGTCGATATGCAGCGCCATCAGCTCCTGGACGGCCGAACGCTCGCCGCTGTCGGCGTGGAACATTTCGTGGAAATAGTGGACGCGCTTGTTGTCGGCGCCCAACAGCCAGGTGCGGATTTGCAGGCGGTCGCCGACATGCACCTCCCGCTCGTAAACCGTGTGGGTTTCGGCGACGAAGGACGAATTCCCGGTCGCGGCGCGGTATGTCGTGCCGAAACCGATATCTTCGTAGAATTTGTCCGTCGCGAGGTCGAAGACCACCACATAGTAGGCGAGGTTCATGTGCCCGTTGGAGTCGATCCACTCCGGTCGGACAACATCGTCGTAGGTCGTGATGAAACTGCTCATGATGCGGCGCACCATGTTGGGGACGGATGGCGCGGTCAAGGTGGCGGGCCTAGGCTTGCCGGAGAAATCGAAGGGAGCGGGGCGATGAAGGAAAATGCGATACGGCGCGCGGTGCGCCAGGGCCGGCCGGCGCTGGGCACGGGGCTGAAGGAATTCGCGTCGCGCGCGGTGCCGTGGATCGTGCAGGAATCGGGGTTCGATTATTGCGCGATCGATCACGAACACGGGGCCTTCGATCTGGAAACGATCGCCGCTCTGGCAAGCTGGTTCCAGGCCACCGACGTCACCGCGATCGTGCGCATCCACAAGAACTTCGCCCATCTGATCCCCGGCATCCTCGATCAGGGCATCATGGGCATTCAGGTATCGGAGATCGAAACGGCCGAGGAAGCTCGCGCCATCGTGCGGCTGGCGAAATATCCGCCGATCGGCAATCGCGGTATCTCCGGCCAGGGACCGCACACCGGCTATAAATCCTACGGGCGACGCCACGCGACGGAATACGCGCCTTGGGCGAACGAGAATATCGTTATTTGCCCGTCGATCGAATCCCTGGAAGGTCTGGCCAACGTGGAGGCGATCGCGGCGGTCGAGGGCATCGACATGATCGCCTACGGCCATTCGGACCTGAGCGCGCAACTGGGCGTGCATCTGGATTTGGAGCACCCGAAGTTCAAAGCCGCCATGCGCAAGATCGTCGATGCCTGCAAAGCGCACGGCAAGCTGGTGCGCGGGTCGGCCGAAACCGAAGCGCAGATCGAGGAATACTGGCAAATGGGCTGTCAAGTTCTGAACTTGCCGGGCAACGATGTCAGCACCTATCTGGACGGCATGAAAGCGCGGGCGGATCGGGCGAAGGCGCGGTTGAAAGGGATCGGGGTAGAAATGGGTTAAGCGCCGACGCCCCGGCTCCGCTTGTTAGTGCGGGTCGGGCGGGTGTTAGGCGGCGGCCAGTTGCTGCGGCGGGGGTTCGCCTAACAGGAAACCGAGCATCTGGCGGATGGCGTCTCTTGGGCGGTCCCAGATCTGCCAGGTCCAGGTTTCCGGGCGGGCGTCGCGTTCGTGCTGGAAGGTGGTGCGGCGGCGTTGCTGGGTGGCGGCAACTTCGGCAACATTGCCGCCGAAATGGCACAGCGCCTGGAAAATATCCTGCCAGAATCCGCTGTCGCAGGCGCTGGGACTGACCCCGAGATCGAGGCAGATATCGGCGATCGTGCGGCCGACCGAGCGGCGGCGGATCTGGGCTTCGAGTTCGCGCAGGGTGGGGATGGCGAAATGCCGGGGATCGTCGCAATCGATTGTTTTAGCGTGTGGTTTGGCTGCTGTTGGCGCGCGCAGGACTAGGTTTAATGTTTCGATTTCGGTCTGCTCGGCCGGCGCGGGCGGCGCCACCGGCTCGATCTCGCGGCCGATGCGGGCGCGGGCGAGCAGATAGCGTTCCAGCATCAGGGCGCGGAGAATGCCGCGCTGCACATGCGCCAGAATGCGGCCGAGGTCGTGAGTGCCGAAGCCGGCGGCGAAGGTGGGAAAGCGCGGATGGTCGATATGCTGCGGCAATGTCGCGTCGAGCCGACGCCCGTAGGCCAGAAGCACGCGGACCATGCGCAGGAAGGCGGCGATGCCGGCGGGCATATCGGGGGTTGGGTGTGTCGCCGGCTGCTCCATGGTTCGGTGACTAACATTATTTGTTAATTTTTGTCAAGGGGAAATGATGGTCGATTGCTGGTAGCGCGGGGGACGACGCACCCGGCGTGCGCGACAGCATCCTGGAGGGCCTCGACAACATACCGACTGTCAATCGCCTCGGTCTGCCTGCCGAGCGGCGCCGCTCACTGGCTTGCACCGACATCGTCGAGACCATGAACGGCACGGTCCGGCGGGTCTGCCGCAACGTCAAGCACTGGCGCGCCGCCGCAATGGCGTTGCGCTGGACCGGGGCAGCCATGCTGGAGGCCACCAAAGGGTTCCGACGCGTCAAGGCCCACCGCCAACTGCCAATCCTCCTGTGCGCCTTGGCTGCTCACGGCGCTAGCGGTCGGAATCCGACGAAAAGAACCGTCGGATTC
>JANXMB010000107.1 GCA_025354865.1 Acetobacteraceae bacterium
ACCTCTACAAGGACAGCGAGAAGACCGGCGGCGAGCGGCCTATCGACCTGATCCGTGCGACGCGGCCGATCCTGATCGTCGATGAGCCGCAAAGTGTCGACGGCGGCCTGTCCGGCGCGGGCAAGAACGCCCTTGGCGAAATGAACCCGCTCTGCACGCTTCGGTATTCGGCGACCCATGCCGATAAGCATCACATGGTTTATCGCTTGGACGCGGTGGACGCCTACGAACGCAAGCTGGTCAAGCAGATCGAGGTCGCCTCGATGCAAGTCGAGGACGGCCACAACAAGGCCTATGTCCGCTTCGTCTCAGCGAGCAACGGCCGGGGGCCGGTCACGGCGCGCGTTGAAATCGACGTCATGGAAGCCACGCAGGTCCGCCGCAAGGAAGTGGTCGTTCAGGACGGCGACGATTTAGAGGAGCTGACAAAACGCGCCATCTACGCCAATTGCCGGATCGGCGAGATCCGTGCCGCGCGCGGCAACCAGCTTCTGGAAGTGAAGCTGCCAGGCGGCGAGACATTTCTCCAACCCGGTCAGGCTGTCGGCGATGTGGATGCGGACGCGTTGAAGCGGCTGATGATCCGCCGCACGATCCATGAACACCTTGTGAAGGAAAAACGCCTCGCCCCCTTGGGGATCAAGGTGCTAAGCCTCTTCTTCATCGACGCTGTCGAGCACTACCGGTCATACGACGCGGCCGGGAACCCGGTGAAGGGCAAATATGCCAGCGTTTTCGAGGAAGAATACCGCCGCGCGGCAAAGCTCCCCGAGTTCGTGAGCCTGTTCAAGGAGGTCGATCTCCTGTCCGAGGCCGAGGACGTCCATGATGGCTACTTCTCGATCGACAAGGCGCGGCGTTGGACCGACACGGCGGACAACAACCAGGTGTCCCGCGACAATGCCGAGCGGGCCTACAGCCTCATCATGAGAGAGAAAGAGAAGCTGTTGAGATTCGAAACAAAGCTCAAATTCATCTTCTCTCATTCGGCCTTGAAGGAAGGCTGGGACAATCCGAACGTGTTCCAGATCTGCGCGCTCCGCGAAATGGGAACCGAACGCGAGCGGCGTCAGACAATCGGCCGCGGGCTGCGGCTTTGCGTCAACCAGAACGGCAAACGCCTTCGCGGTTTCGAGATCAACACGCTGACCGTCATAGCGACCGAGAGCTATGAGGCATTCGCCGAAAACCTTCAGAAGGAGATCGAGGCGGACACGGGGATCAAGTTCGGGATCGTCGAGAAGCATCAATTCGCGGCGATACCGGTGGCAAACGCCGATGGCACGGCCAGCCCGTTGGGATCTGATCATTCAGCCGCCATTTTCGATCACCTCAAAGCCCAGGGCTTCGTCGATGCGAAAGGCCGGGTGCAGGATAAGCTGCGCGCGGCACTCAAGGATGGAACATTCGCATTGCCAAAGGGACTCGAAGCGCATCTGGCACGGGTCCAGGAAGTTCTCAGGAAGGTGGCGGGCAAGCTCGACATCAAGAACGCCGATGATCGCGTCCCCGTAAAAACCCGTCAGGCTGTCCTGGAGAGCGAGCAGTTCCGGGCGTTGTGGGATCGCATCAAGCACCAGACGACCTATCGTGTTGATTTCGACAACGAAAAGCTGATCGAGAGCTGCGCAAAGGCCATCGAGAATGGCCCGCCCGTGTCCAAGGCCCGCGTCAGAATCCGGAAGGCCAACCTCGCCATTGGGCAAGGTGGCGTTCTGGCCACGGAACACCAACAGGACAGTGGAACCGTCATCACGATTGAGGAAGGCGATATCGTGCTGCCGGACCTGCTGACCGATCTGCAAGATCGTACTCAGCTCACGCGCAAAAGCCTCGTCCGTATCCTGATCGAGTGCGGCCGGCTGAACGATTTTAAGCGCAACCCCCAGTCTTTCATCGAACTCGCTGCTGAAGTTATCAATCGCACCAAACGTCTGGCGATTGTCGATGGGATCAAATACCAGCGAATCGGCGACGATTTCTTTTATGCTCAGGAACTCTTCCAACAGGAGGAGTTGACCGGCTATGTGAGGAATATGCTGAAGGATGTGCAAAAGTCTGTCTTCGAGCACGTTATTTATGATTCGGCTGGCGTGGAGAGGACATTCGCCGAACAGCTTGAGAAGAATGAGTCGGTAAAAGTTTACGCGAAGCTCCCAGGCTGGTTTAAGGTGCCCACCCCCCTCGGAACCTACAACCCCGACTGGGCGGTTCTCGTGGAAGTCAGCGGTGAGGAGCGACTTTATTTTGTGGTCGAGACAAAGGGCAGTCTTTTGATCGATGACTTGCGGAGTGCGGAGGCCGCTAAGATGGCCTGTGGCAAGGCGCATTTCGCGGCGTTGGCTGTAGGCACCAACCCGGCGCGGTATATCGGGGCGAGGGATTTCGATGATTTGCTGGAGCATACTTGAAGTTCAAACGTAGGTCAGATCTTTCGTGGCAGCACGAAATCACGGGAGGCAGCCGCAGCTCCAAACCCGGTCACGGGCAGACACCGGGTATTTAGGGTGCAACTCGAACGGCTTAATGCTGACCGGGACACCGAGGAACGAACCCTCCATCACCATCTCACGACGCAGGAGCCGACCGCGCCCGCCGCGCCGTTATTGGCCGTCGAAGTCGGGCAGCCCGCTCCCGACGCCCCACCACCCGGCGCATAGCCAGGCCGGCCTGTCGTGCCGGAATTAGGTCCGCCCCCAGCCATGGGCCCGCAGCCCCCCATCCCGCCCTGGGTGCCGATCCCCTGCCCACCATCCCCGCCATAGAAATTCTGATCGCCGCCCGAGCCCACACCCGCGAGATTCCCGCTGGCCGGATTGCCAGTTGTGGTCGTGCTGTTCACCACCCCACCCGTCGCCGACAGATACGGCCCGGCTCCGAAACTCGACGCGCCCCCAGCGGTCGGTGCCACCGGCGCCGTCGTTCCCGCCGCCCCGCCAACCCCGACGACCAGCGGGATCACCGCCCCCGGCGTCAGGCCCGCGATGCGCTTCCGCGCGTAACCGCCGCCCGAACCGCCGCCCCCGGCGATCGTCGTGGTGGACGCCCACGACCCAGAACCGCCGGCCCAAATCTCGACCTCGATCGCCGTCACCCCGGCGGGCACCGTAAAGCTGAACGCCCCGGCTGAATTAAACGCCTGCGCGCCATGCGGGATTGCCCCGATCAAAGCCTGGATCGAGGTCGCGACCTGGTTGAACACGGTCCCCGTCGTGTCCGCCGCGACACCCGCCGCCGCCAGGATCGACATCAGCTCCTCCTGGAGCATCGTCGCGTACCAATATCGCAACCGCGTCGCGATCGAGATGCCCGGCACCCCTGGGCCGAAATATCCGGTTGTGCCCGTCAATGCGGGCGGCGCGACCACCGTGGCCGACGCCGTTGGGTCGGTAATGCGTTGCATGCAAAATTCCTGCTCACGAGAATTTGAAAAGCACCAGCGTCTCAGCCGGAGCATCCGCCCCGATCCGGCAGACCAGCTCACCGGCATCGTAATTTTCCAGCGGATCGTCCACGCTCGACCGATCGACCGAGAAATAGAACGTTGTGATTTGCGGCACGTTCACCTGCCAGACGAACGCCCATTCCGGGCCGTTCAAGGGCATGTCGCACGGCATATCCACCGCGAACGGCGCGAACTCCTGGATGGTAATGGCGAAGCCGAGGTTCGCGGCCAGCGCGACGAAGTAAGGGATCGTCAGCGACCCCCGCGCGCCCCACTTCGCGCGCACCGCCGCCCGGCGCTGTTGCAGCGACGGGTTCGCCGCCGTGCATGGGTCCGGCAGACCAAGCGAGTTCTCCCACTCGACCAACAGGTTTTGCGTCGTCGCGGGACTGGCATCGACCAAGACCTGCGCCGCCGCCTCCGTATTGCGGGTGTAATACCAGCCCCGCTAAAGACTGACGCATGCCCACTGCCTGGTTCCGATTGAGGTAATTCGGTCAGGGTCTTCGATGAGCCAGTTCCAGGCGGTTTTGCACGCCTCGACGATGGCGTCGTAGCCTTCCCACACCAGGGCGCAGAGTTTGTTCTGGCGTAGGTAGTCCCAGACGTTTTCCATGGGGTTCAGCTCGGGGCTATAGGGTGGCAGGTGCAGCAGGACGATGTTGTCTGGCACAACGAGGTCGCCGCCTTGTTGGTGCCAGCCGGCGCCGTCGCAAATCAGCACGGCGACGGCGTTGCGGCTGACCTGCGTGCTGATTTCTGCCAGATGCAGGTTCATCATCTCGGTATTGGCGGCGGGCGTGATCATCGCGGCACCCACGCCGCGTGCGGGGCAGATGGCACCAAAGAGATAGGCATTCTCGTGCCTGTTGTCGCGCACCATCAACGGCCGCGCACCGACAGGTGCCCAAATATAGGCATGAGTGCCTTTCTGGCCGACCCTGGCTTCGTCCTGGAACCAGATTTCTATCGGCGTATTGGCTGTGGTGCCGACAAGTTTGGCACGCACCAGGCTGGCGAAGTTTTTTTAAAAGCCTCTTCGGCAGCCGCATCCTTCTTTGGGTGCACCGGCCGTGGCTGAAGCCGGGTCAGACCGAGCTCACCAAGCCACACACCGATCGTGTTCCGATGCACTTCAACCGACCAAAGCCGCGCCACCTCGGCGCACAGGTCGACACATCGCCAGCGCACCACCTTGTGGATGGCGGGGTCGGGGCCGCGAATGACCATCGCAAGCAGCTCCGCCTTCTGCACCTTGGTCAACGAATGCTCCCGGCCAGGGCTCTTGCGCGACTTCAGGCCGTCGATGCCGCAGGCGTTGTAGCGATGCACCCAGTCGGCAAGGGTCTGGCGATCCATGCCGGCAAGTGCCGCTGCCTCACGACGTGGCCGGCCCTCCAGCACAAAAGCCAGCGCCAGAATCCGGCGAACCTGCGCGGCGTCGCAGCACCTGGCCGCAATGGCCCGAAGTTCCGCCGACGTGAATTCTACCCGAGTAACCGCAACCGGCGCGCCCATATTCCCCCCAAATTCGCGAATCGAAACACAGCGCCATCGATTCCGAATGCAGGCCACATGGGAACCCCCCGATGATGAGTCGGCCTCATCAAGGGTTGGTATAAGCACGCATTCTGTATTCTGCCGGCGCATCGATCCGCGCCCGGCAGCGCTCGGCGCGTTCAGAAACGGCAAGAGCGGCTCAGGCGCGCACTTGGGCGGCCGAATTGTCGTTCGTCCGAGCGACGGAAGGTCGCCGGGAGATGACCCCGGTATCGCGGTCTCGTCGGTTGTTTGAGCGCGTGGTTCAGAGACCCTCGGTCATTGCGCCGATTGGCAGGCTGCCGGGCGCTGCGCCAATGTCCACCCGCCGTCCGGTGTTTGCACGCCTGCCTTTGCGGGAGACGCGGCAGTGTGACCGAGACCATTCATTGCGGCGCGGCTTGAACAAAAAAAGCCAGTTGGCGGCATGGGGACGGCGTTTGGGCGAGCCGGCAGATGATCGTGACGGGACCGCTGATCAGTGCTCGTGCGGCGGGCGTTACTCCAGAAGGTTTGGCAGACCAAGGATGGCGCCGAAGCCGACATAGGTCAGATAGCAGCCCAAAACCAAGCCAATGACGTTGGAAGCGTAGTAGTATTTTTCGAGTTCCATAGCGTCGAACAAGGCCCACAAGGCGTCCTGCGACAGGAACATCAGCAGGACCGCCCGAACCATCAGCCACCAGCCAATCATTGTCAGCACCAGCGGCAGTGTCTCACCGGCAGCGACGTCCTGGGTCAGAACGATGGCCAAGCCGCTGAGCAATTGAATGACGCCGAGCACGAACAGCAAGGGCGGGTTCTGCATCAGGTTTTCGACCAGTGGGATCATCGCTTCCCGGCGCGCCAGCATGGCAATCGACACGACAAGCAGGCACGGACCGATCAGCTGCGCGAGGAAAGACACTGATTGCATGGTCGAAGCCTCCAGAGAACCGCCGCAGGCGGGTTATCGATCAGAAATTTATTTCCTCACCGATTATACTGCCGATCTCCGATCCTGGCAACTGACCCCGACCAACGTTTCGGCTGCAAAACCGCGCGGTGTTTGCCAAGGTTTAGAGGAGTCCGTCGACCCTGACAGAAATCGGCGCCATAAATGGTGGGCGCACAAGGACTCGAACCTTGGGCCCGCTGATTAAGAGTCAGAGGGTGAGTCTTCCGCTAGCTTCCGTTGGTTTCCGCTGCCTTACGGAATAATACGATAATTCATATGATTAGAGAGCCATCGCTGCCGCCACCTCCCGTGCGATTACGCTTGCTTCCGCTCCCCGTGTCCTGTCAATGTCCTGTCAGAGACCCGCTGATAGGACACCGCGATGGAGATCAAAAGCGAAGGCCCAATTCGACTAACAAAGGCCGTAATCGATGCCGCCTGGCGGCGACGATCACCTGGGCACAGGTTGATTGTGCGCGATCAGGAGTGCCGGGGGCTCGCGTTGTTCGTGAATCCAACCGGGATGGCATGGTCCTATTCGTACCGACCACGCGGGATCGATCCCAAAACCGGAAAACGGTGGCCGAACCAGACCATCACGATCGGCAACCCAGCGACGCACTCACCGGACGATGCCCGTATCGCCACGAACAAGCTCAAGGGGCAAACAGCGGCTGGCGCCGATCCGGTGGCGGAGAAAAAGGCGCGAACGCGGGTTCAACAGAAAAAGCGCGGTAGCACCGTAAGGCGGCTGATCGACGATTATGCGAAGGCGTTGCCAGCCAGGCCGAAGATGCGCGGGTCAGGGTTGCCATCCAGTTCCTATGTCTCGGACGAACTGGCGCAGCTTCGCGCCGCGGCGCTGTCCATGAATGCCGAGACGACCCCCGCAGCTGATCTGACCCCAAGCGACATGCGCAAGATTACAGAGGGCGTTGGCGCCGCGACGGCCCGAGCACGGTTCGGCGCGCTGTCACGTTTCCTCGATTGGTGCCTGGACGAAGAGCACATCCAGGCGAACCCATGCCTCCTTGTCGCCCGAGCGCGCCGCCCGAGGGCGCCCCCTGCGCGGTCACACTACCTTACGCCAGCAGACCTCGCTCGTCTCTGGCATGCGGCAGAAGAATTAACGGAGCCGGTTTGGCGCGACGTGGCTCGGTTTATGATCGCCATTCCAGGTCGCCGCAAAGAGACGAGGTTCATGGAATGGCCTCAGATCGATCTGGACGCCGCAGAATGGAGGATACCCAGTTTAATAACAAAAAACGAGGACCCACACAGGT
>JANXMB010000112.1 GCA_025354865.1 Acetobacteraceae bacterium
CGCGACGTGTTCATCCTGAAGCAGATCTTCTTCCTGGCGATCGCCGGGATGATCGTGGTCGCAGTCAGCCTGCTATCGCCGAAGGGGGTGCGGCGGGTGGCCCTGGCCGGCTGTGCGGTGGCGCTGCTGCTGACCGCGGCCACCCTGGTGATCGGCACCGAGATCAAGGGCGCGCGGCGCTGGATCGCGCTGCCCGGCATGACGTTGCAGCCGAGCGAATTTCTCAAGCCCTGCTTCGCCGTCGCGGCGGCGTGGCTGTTGGCGGAGGGGCGGCGGCCGGGGCATTTCCCCGGCATGCTCATCGCGCTCGCGGTATTCGCGCTGATCGCGGTGCTGCTGAAGTCGCAGCCGGACATGGGGATGCTGGCGGTGCTGACCGGGGTGTTCTTCCTCCAGTTGTTCGTCTCCGGCCTCAACATCGTGCTGGTCGGCATCGGCGGCGCCGGGATCGCGGGCGCCGCGGTCGGTGCCTACGCGCTGTTCCCGCATGTCAGGGCGCGGGTGGCGAAGTTTCTCGACATCGACGCCGGTGATAATTTCCAGATCAAGCGGGCGCTCGAAGCCTTCGCCAATGGCGGCGTGCTCGGCCGCGGGCCGGGCGAGGGGCGGATCAAGGATACCATCCCCGACGCCCATGCCGATTTCGTCTTCGCGGTGGCGGGCGAGGAGTTCGGGCTGGTGATCTGCCTGATGATCCTCGCCGTGTTCGGCTTCATCGTGCTGCGCGGCATGCAGCGGGTGCGCGGGGAGTCCGATCCCTTCGTTGTGCTGGCAGCGACCGGCCTCGCCGCCGGCTTCGGCCTGCAAGCCTTCGTCAACATGGCCTCGACAGTGCGCCTGATCCCGACCAAGGGGATGACCCTGCCGTTCATCTCCTATGGCGGCTCCTCGGTGATCGCGGTGGCGCTGGGCATGGGGATGCTGCTGGCGCTGACCCGGCGGCGCCATCCGGGGGAGAAGGTGTGACGGCGTACCGCATCGTGATCGCCGCCGGCGGCACCGGGGGGCATTTCTTCCCGGCCGAGGCGCTGGCCGCTGAGTTGCGCCGGCGCGGGCATTGGATCGCGCTGATGACCGACGCGCGCTCCGTCGGGTTGGTGTCGCCGGCCTTCGAGGGCTGCGAGCGCATCGTGCTGGCCGGCGCCGGGATTGCCGGGCGCGGGGTGGTGAAGGCGATACGGGCGGTGTTCGCCCTGGCGACGGGAACCATCGCGGCGCGCCGGCGGTTGGGCGACATCGGCGCCTCCGTGGTCGCGGGCTTTGGCGGCTATCCCTCGGTGGCGCCTGTCCTCGGCGCGCGGTGGCGAGGGAAGCGGCCGCAGATTCTATTGCATGAGCAGAACGCCGTGCTTGGCCGGGCCAACCGCCTGCTTTCCCGCGTGGCGGACCTGCTGGCGCTAAGCCAGGTGGGGACGGCTTCGGTGCCTTCGGGGGTCGCAACGGAGGTGACGGGGAACCCGGTGCGCCCGGCGATCGCCGCCCTGGCCAACCAGGGCTACACGGCACCGGACGCCGACATCGTCCTGCTCGTGCTCGGCGGCTCGCTCGGCGCGCGGGTGTTCTCCGACGTGGTCCCCGCCGCCCTCGCGCTTCTGCCCGAGGTCACGCGGCAACGGCTGCGGGTCGCCCAGCAATGCCGCGCCGAGGACATCGAGCGCGTCCGCGTCGCCTACGCCGCCGCCGGCATCGCGGCCGAACTGGCGCCCTTCTTCGCCGACGTCGCCCGGCGCCTCACGGCGGCGCATCTGGTGATTTCCCGCGCCGGCGCCTCCAGCATCGCCGAACTCGGCGTTGCCGGGCGCCCCTCGGTGCTGGTGCCGCTGCCCGACGCGATCGACGACCACCAGACGGCCAACGCCCGCGCCTTGGCCGATGCCGGTGGCGCCTGGGTGGTGAAGCAGCCCGACTTCACCGCCGATACCCTGGCCGCCCTGCTCGGCGGCCTGTTCGGCGACCCGCAAAAATTGCGCGCGGCGGCGGCGGCGGCGGCGGCCTGTGGGCGGCCCGACGCGGCCGCCACCCTCGCCGACGCCGTCGAACGCCTCGCGGCCAAGGAGCACAGCATATGAGGGCCCTGCCGCTCTCCATCGGAACCATCCATTTCGTCGGCATCGGCGGCATCGGCATGTCGGGCATCGCCGAGGTGCTGCATAATCTCGGCTACTCCGTTCAGGGCAGCGACATCGCCGACAGCGCCAACGTCAAGCGCCTGCGCGAGGCCGGCATTCCGGTCGCCATCGGCCATGCGCCGGAGAACATCACCAACGCCCAGGTGGTCGTGGTCTCGACCGCGGTGAAGCCCGACAACCCCGAGGTCCGCGCCGCCCGCGCCCGCTTCATGCCGGTGGTGCGCCGCGCCGAGATGCTGGCCGAACTGATGCGCCTGCGCTGGGCGATCGCGGTCGGCGGCACCCACGGCAAAACCACCACCACCTCCCTCGTCGCCGCCGTGCTGGAAACCGCCCACATGGACCCGACCGTCATCAACGGCGGCATCATCAACGCCTACGGCACCAACACCCGGCTCGGCGCCGGGGATTGGATGGTGGTCGAGGCCGACGAAAGCGACGGCTCGTTCCTCCGCCTCCCCGCCACCATCGCGGTCGTGACCAACATGGACCCGGAGCATCTCGATCACTGGGGCACCGGGGAGGCGATGGTGCAGGGCTACCACCAATTCGTGCAGAACATCCCGTTCTACGGGTTCGCCGTGCTGTGCATCGATCACCCGGCGGTGCAGCAGATGATCCCGCGCTTGTCGGATCATCGGATCGTGACCTACGGCTTCTCCCCGCAGGCGGATATCCGCGCCGAACACGTGATCCCCGACAAGCTGGGGTCGAGCTTCCATGTCGTCGTCACCGATCGCCATCGCGGCCGGGACCGCCGCCTGGGGCCGTTCCGGCTGCCGATGCTGGGCGCACACAATGTGCTGAACGCACTCGCGGCGATCGCCATCGGTGTCGAGATGGAGCTGGACAACGACACCCTGCGCACCGCCTTCCTGGGGTTCAAAGGGGTGAAGCGGCGGTTCACCAAAACCGGGGAAGCTGGCGGGATCACCATCATCGACGATTACGGCCACCACCCGGTTGAGATCGCAGCGGTGTTGAAAGCGGCAAGGCAGGCCGGCGCGGGCGACGTGATCGCGGTGGTGCAGCCGCACCGCTATAGCCGCCTGGAATCGCTGTTCGCCGAGTTCTGCACCTGCATGAACGACGCCGGCACGGTGATCGTGGCCGATGTCTACGCGGCCGGCGAAACCCCGTTGCCAGGCATCAACCGCGACGCCTTGGTCGAAGGCTTGCGCGCCCGTGGCCACCGCCGCGTCGTTGCCCTGCCCAACCCCGGCATGCTGGCGGAAATGGTGCATGCCATCGCCAAGCCGGGCGATTTCGTGGTGTGCCTCGGCGCCGGTAACATCACCCAATGGGCGGCCACGCTGCCGCAGGAACTCGCCGCGCTGCAAGCCATCAGCGCGCGCAGGCCGGGGACCGGGGGATGATCGCAACCGCCGTCCATCCGCTCGCCCCATTGCTGCCGAAATTGCGCGGTCGCGTGCAATTCGACGCGCCGTTGGCGCCGAGCACATGGTTCCGCGCGGGCGGGCGGGCGGAGGCTTTGGTGCGGCCGGCGGATGCGGCGGATCTGGCGCAGTTCCTGCGCGACCTGCCGCACACGGTGCCGGTGCACACGATCGGCGCCTGTTCCAACCTCGTGATCCGCGACGGCGGGCTGCCGGGGGTGACGATCCGGCTGGCGCGCGGGTTCTCGGCGATCGAAACCCATGCCGACGGCGTGACCGCCGGTGCGGCCGCGCTGGACGTGACGATCGCGGAAACGGCGGCCGAGGCGGAACTCGCCGGGTTGGAGTTTCTGTGCGGCATTCCCGGCTCCCTCGGCGGTGCGGTGGCGATGAATGCCGGCGCGTACGGCGGCGAAATCGCGCAGGTGCTGGCCTGGGCCGATATCGTGACCCGCAGTGGGGAGCAGCGGCGCCTGTCGGCGGCCGATCTGTCGATGACCTATCGCCACGCCAGCCTTCCGGTCGGGGCGGTGGTGGTGCGGGCGCAATTGATCGCTCGATCCGGCTCCCCGGCCACTATCGCGGTGCGGATGGCGGAAATCCGTGGGGATCGGGAACGCTCCCAACCGGTGCGGGCGCGCACGGGGGGTTCGACCTTCCGCAATCCGCAGCCGCATTTTTCCACCCACAAAGCGTGGGAACTGATCGACGCCGCCGGCTGCCGCGGGCTGACCCTGGGCGGCGCGCAGATTTCCATCAAACACTGCAATTTCATGATCAACACCGGCAACGCCACCGCCGCCGACCTGGAAAACCTGGGCGAGGAAGTCCGCCGCCGGGTGCTGGCCGCGACCGGCGTGCGCCTGGAGTGGGAAATCCGCCGGATCGGCGTACCGCCGAACAAAATCGGCGGGCCGCCGGACAAAATCGGTGCGCCGCTCGATCAATCGGAGACCGTGCAATGACCCGGGTCGCGGTGCTGTACGGCGGTATTTCCAGCGAGCGGGAGGTCAGCCTCAACAGCGGGCGGATGGTGATCGCCGCCCTGCGGGAGGCCGGGTTCGAGGTCGTGCCGATCGAGGTCGGCGACGATCTGGGCGCGACGATCGCGGCCCTGACGCCCCGGCCCGACGCGGTGTTCAACGCGCTGCACGGCCGCTTCGGGGAAGACGGGGCGATTCAGGGGGTGTTGGATCTCCTGGGCATTCCCTACACCCATTCGGGCGTGCGGGCTTCGGCGGTGGCGATGGACAAGGCCGTGGCCAAGGCGCTGTTCGCCGCTGCCGGCCTGCCGATCGCCGCCGGGCGCACGGTGGATATCGACGCTTTGGCCGCCGCCGATCCGATCCCGCTGCCCTATGTCGTGAAGCCGGTGAACGAGGGGTCCTCGGTCGGGGTCGAAATCGTCCGCGCCGGCGACAACCGCCGGGCCGAGGTCGCGCAAGGCTGGAAATTCGGCCGCGAGGCGCTGGTCGAAGAATACATCCCCGGCCGCGAACTGACCGTCGCCGTGATGGGCGATCGGGCGCTGGCGGTGACCGAAATCCTGGCCGATGCCGGGGTATTTTACGACTACGAATCGAAATACGCGAACGGCGGGTCCCGCCATATCGTGCCGGCGCAGGTGCATCCGGCGATCTATGCGCAAGCGCTGGAAGTCGCGGTGGCGGCGCATCGGGCGCTGGGGTGCCGGGGCGCGACCCGCTGCGATTTCCGCTACGACGATACCGCCGGGGAGCCAGGGCGGCTGGTGCTGCTGGAAATCAATACGCAACCGGGCCTGACCCCGACGTCCCTGCTGCCGGAACAGGCCGCCCATCTGGGCATCGATTTCCCCGCGCTATGCGCCTGGATGGTGGAGAACGCGGCATGCCGGGTTTGACCGCCTTCGCCATCGCTGCGGCGCCGGCACCGCGACCTGCGGTTGCCCGTGGCCAATATCCGATCGGAACACGAGCATGAGCCGAGCCCCCGTGTCTCGCAGCACGACGCCGAGCACTTCGATTCGGGATCGGATTACCCGGCGTACCCTGCTGCTGCGGCGGTTGCGCAAATGCGCCAAGCCGGCGGCGTGGTCGGCATTCGTGCTGTTCGTCGCCGTCATGGGCCTATTCGCGGTGCGCAGCGTCGCCCCCGGCAGCACCATCGCCAGTCTGCGCGAACGGCTGGGCGGATCGACGGGGTTCGCCGGGCTGCGGGTCGCGCATGTCGTAATCCAGGGCCGCGCGAACACCCCCGAATCGCTGCTCCAAGCCGCCATCGGTGTTGCCGAAGGCGACCCCATCCTCGGCTTCTCGGTGGAGGCGGCCCGAGCACGGATCGAAACCCTGACCTGGGTGGAACAGGCGACGGTGGAACGCCGCCTGCCCGATACCGTCGTCGTCGCACTGAAAGAACGCCGCCCCTTCGCGATCTGGCAGAACCCGAAGGGGTACGTCCTGATCGATCGGGCAGGTCAGATCGTCGCCAATCAGGACGTGGCGCTGTTCAAGGACAAGTTGCCGATGGTGGTCGGCGCCGGCGCGCCCGTCGCCGCCAACGCCATGCTGTCGCTGCTGGAGAAATACCCGGCGCTCTCGGCTCGGGTGCTGGCGACCGTGCGGGTTTCCGAACGGCGGTGGAATCTGCGCCTGAAGAACGGCATCGACGTGATGCTGCCGGAAGGGCACGAGCCCGAGGCGCTGGAGCGGCTGATGCTGCTGCAACAGGATCACGCGCTGATGGATCGCCCGCTGCTGACGATCGACCTGCGCCTGCCGGATCGTCTGGCGACGCGCCCGCGCCCGGATAACGGCGCGGCGCAAACCGGCACTGCGGCTTCCACCGGTCTGCCGCCGCCGCCGCCGGCCCCGCCTGCGACTGTCCCCGCCATTGCGAAACGCCCGACATGAGGAGTGCCGTTCGTTGAACGAAATGACTCGTCGCCCATCGGCTAGCCCGCCGCCGTCGCTGCCGGAAGAACCGGAGCGCCAGCGGCGCCACCACCGCACCGGCCAGTTCGGCGTGCTGGACATCGGCTCCACCAAGATCGCCTGCCTGATCGGGCGGACCGAATCGGACGGCACGCTGCGGGTGCTGGGCTTCGGTTGGCACAAGGCGGACGGCGTGGCCGGGGGCAACATCGTCGATATGGCGAAAGCCGTCGCTGCCATCCGCACCTGCGTCGGTCAAGCCGAGGACCTGGCCGGTATCAGCCTGCGCTCGGTTACCGTAAATCTGAGCTGCGGGCAGCCGGAATCGCGGCTGTACAACTGGCAGTGGCCGGTTGGCGGGCGACAGGTGGAAGATCGCGACATCCGCGACATCATCGCCGACGCTCGGCTTCGCACCGGGGCCGACAAGCGCATTGCCATCCACACGATGCCGCAACAATTCTCGGTCGATGCGACCGACCGGGTGGAGGATCCGCGCGGCCTGTTCTGCACGACGTTGAATGCCTGCCTGCACATCGTGGATGCCGAGGCCACCGCCGTACGCTCGCTGAGAACCTGCATCGCGCAATGCGATCTGGAGATCGATCAACTGGTCTCCGCGCCGATGGCGGCGGGTCTGGCGACGCTGGTCGACGACGAGCGCAAACTCGGCACCACGGTCATCGACATGGGCGGCGGCACCACGGGGCTGGCGGTGTTCGCGGACGGGCAGTTGCTGCACACCGCGCAACTGCCGATCGGCGGTCGTGACGTTACCAAAGATATCGCTGCCGGGCTTTCCACCACGCTGAACCATGCCGAACGGTTGAAGACCCTGTATGGCAACATCCAAACCAGCCCGGACGACGAGCGGGAAATGCTGATGGTGCCGATCGTGGGGGAGGAAGAACACCAACTGTCCCGCGTGCCGCGCAGCCAGGTGGTGAACATCATCCGCCCGCGGATCGAGGAAACCTTCGAATTCGTCAAAGACCGGCTCGAAAGTGCGGGCATGTCGCGGGCGGCCGGCAACCGTGTGGTGCTGACCGGGGGGGCCTGCCAGCTTGCCGGGGTGCGCGACCTCGCCGCCCGGATGTTGGGACGTCAGGTGCGGTTGGGGCGGCCGATGCAATTGCGCGGCCTACCGGAAATGGCCTCCGGCCCGGCCTTCGCCACCGCCAGCGGGCTGCTGTCCTGGGCAGCCGGCGCCGGTCGCGGATTTCAGGATCTGGACCTGGAGGAGGAGCGGCCAGCCGGCTTGCTCCGCCGAATCGTCGATTTTCTGAGGGATCGCATATGAAAACCCGATTCGCGCCTGCATGGGCACTCTGGCGAATCGGGCAGCGTGTCGTAACCAGTACAACCGATATTCATCCCGTCGTTACGGGGGGAGCAAACCAATGACCCTGAACCTGATCGTCCCGCAGCTAGCGCATACCGATTTTACCCCTCGGATCACCGTGATCGGGGTTGGCGGCGGCGGCACCAATGCGGTCGACAACATGATCGCCGCCAATCTGAAAGGCGTCGACTTCGTCGTGGCGAATACCGATGCTCAGCAACTGGTGCATAGCCGCGCCGATCGCCGCATCCAGCTCGGCCCGCATCTGACCCAAGGCCTTGGCGCCGGGGCCAAGCCGGAAATCGGCAAAGCGGCGGCGGAAGAAGCAGCCGACGAGTTGTTACGTCACCTCGACGGCGCGCACATGGTATTCATCACCGCCGGCATGGGCGGCGGCACCGGCACCGGTGCGGCCCCGGTGATCGCCCGCATGGCGCGCGAACGCGGCATCCTGACCGTCGGCGTCGTCACCAAGCCATTCAGCTTCGAAGGCAAACGCCGCGCTCGGGCAGCGGACGAGGGGATCGACGAGCTGCAACAATACGTCGATACACTCATCGTCATTCCGAATCAAAACCTATTCCGCATGGCAAACGAACGCACCACCTGGAAGGATGCGTTCAAGATGGCCGATCAGGTCCTGTTCATGGGCGTGCGCAGCGTCACCGATCTGATGATGGTGCACGGTCTGATCAACCTCGATTTCGCCGACGTCAAAGCGGTGATGGCCGAGATGGGCAAGGCCATGATGGGCACCGGAGAGGCCGACGGCGACAACCGCGCCATCCGCGCGGCCGAATCGGCCATCAACAACCCGCTGCTGGAAGACACCAGCATGGGCGGCGCCAAGGGCTTGCTGATCAATATCACCGGCGGCGAGGATTTGACGCTGTTCGAAGTCGATCAGGCCGTGACCCGCATCCGCGAGGAGGTCGACGAAGACGCGAACATCATCTTCGGGGCCGCCTTCGACGAAACCTTGAACGGGCAGATCCGGGTGTCGGTCGTCGCGACCGGCATCGACTCCCCGCATAATGCCGCGAACAAGGCCCCGCGTCTGGTAGCCGTGGGCGGCGCCACGCCGGAACCGCACCCGATCCCCACCAGCGGCACTGCGGCTGTTGGCAACCAGTCGGTGCCCGCGCACGGCCCGGTGCAGCAGTTGCGCTCGATCTCCACCCTGCGCGAGGTTCCGGATATAGGCTCGCCGCAACCGGTCTACGCCCGTGCGGATCCAGCCCACCCCCCCATCGTGCCGCGGGCACAGGTTGCCCAACCCGCGCTGCGCCCGGCCACGCCGCCGCCGATGCCGCCGCAAGCGCAGTGGCAAGGGCCGGCTTCGGGGCAACCCCAACAACACTCCGACGCCACGATCCGACAGGCTCAGCGGCCCACTTTGTTCGCCGAGCCCGGACGACCGCAGCCGGCTGCCCCGGTGGTAATGCCCGCCCCCCCGCCGGTTGCTGCGCAGACGCCGCCACCCCGGGGACCGAGCATCTTCATGCGTGCGACGGGGATGTTTCGGTGGCGGGGGGCGGCCAGTCAGGCGGCGCCTCGGCCGACGATGGTGCAGCATACCGAGAGCCGCATTGCCCCGGTCGCGACGTACGAAAACCACGAACACGAGGCCGAGGGGCAGGACATCAACGCTGTGCCGAATTTCCTGCTGCGCCAGCAATAAGCCGTCGGAGGTTGTTGCCGCGCTGCGTCAAATCGTGACAAAACAATGCATTGAACCGAAACACTCGGCAATAATGATTGACTCGCGATACAGCGCCGAGGGCCGTAAGTAAGGATCGAAGGGCGGAACAATGGCGTTCCGCCCCGGTTTTGAAAGCGCCTCGATGGACGGGATGCCCTCGATCCTTTTCGAAGATCTGGCGTTGCCCCAGGCCGACACCTGGAGCCAGCGGACCCTGAAAGCGCCCATCGGCTGCGTCGGGGTCGGTGTGCATTCGGGCCGCAAAACCAATCTGACCTTGAATCCCGCCGCCCCCAATCACGGCATCGTGTTTCGGCGCACCGATCTCGGCGTCGATATTCCCGCCCGTTTCGACGCGGTCTGCGAGACCCGCCTGTGCACCGTCATTGGCGCCGGCGCCGCCCGGGTTGGCACGGTTGAACACCTGATGGCCGCGCTGGCCGGCACCGGCATCGACAACGCGCTGATCGAAATCGACGGGCCGGAAGTGCCGATCCTCGACGGGTCGGCGGCGCAGTTCCTGTTCCTGCTGGATTGCGTCGGCATCGTCGAACAAGGCGAGCCGCGCAGCACCATCGAAATACTGCGCCCGGTCCGCGTGACGGACGGCGCGGCCTTCGCCGAACTGCGCCCCTTCCCGCGCACGTCCCGCGTCGCGCCACCCGTGCTGGATATGGAACTGACGATCGACTTCCCCGCCGCCGCGATCGGCAAGCAGGGCTGCGCACTGCGGCTGACGCCAAACAGTTTCCGCGAGGAACTCTCCGCCGCCCGCACCTTCGCCATGGCGGCAGAAGTGGCCCAGTTGCAGAAAGCCGGACTGGCGCTCGGCGGCAGCCTGGACAACGCCGTGGTGGTCGATGGCGACAAAGTGCTGAACCCAACCGGGCTGCGCATGCCGCGCGAGTTCGCCCGCCACAAGATGCTGGATGCCGTTGGCGACCTCGCATTGGCCGGCGCCGCGCTGCACGGCCGCTTCGTCGCCCACCGCACCGGCCATGCGCTGAACAACAAGCTGCTGCGGGCACTGTTCGCCGATGCCTCCGCTTGGCGCTATCTCGCCGACGTCGCGGTCGCCGCAGCCGCATAGGGCTTTATGTTCTCCGACGATACCGCGTTGGTCCTGTTCTCCGGCGGGCAGGATTCGACGACCTGCCTGGCCTGGGCGCTCGCCCGCTATCGGCATGTCGAGACCATCGGCTTTGCCTACGGCCAGCGCCACGCGATCGAACTGACCTGCCGAGCACCCATCCGGCATGCGCTGGCATGCGATGCGTTGGGGGAGGACCATATGGTGGACCTCACCGCCACATTGGCCGGGCTGGGGCAGACGGCGAT
Source organism: Acetobacteraceae bacterium (assembly GCA_025354865.1). Taxonomy (GTDB): domain Bacteria; phylum Pseudomonadota; class Alphaproteobacteria; order Acetobacterales; family Acetobacteraceae; genus Rhodopila. The sequence continues at coordinate 10,821 of JANXMB010000112.1, forward strand.
GACCGCCGACATCGCCATCGCCATGACGGAAGAAGGCCTGCCCAACACCTTCGTCCCCGGCCGCAATCTTTTGTTCGCCACCTGCGCGGCCGCCCTGGCATGGCGGCGCGGGCTGCGGCGGATCGTGCTGGGCGTGTGCGAGACGGATTACTCCGGCTACCCCGACTGCCGCGACGACACGATGAAAGCCATGCAGTTGGCGCTGAATTTGGGCATGCAACGTCGCTTCGTGCTGGAAACCCCCTTGATGTGGCGGGACAAAGCCGCCACCTGGGCGTTGGCAGCATCGTTGGGCGGCGACAGCTTGATCGAGACGGTTCGCACCCTGACCCATAGCTGCTACCTTGGCGATCGGACGCATCGACACGACTGGGGCTTCGGCTGCGGCACCTGCCCGGCTTGCGCACTCCGATCAGGCGGGTGGCACCGGTGGCGCGAACAGAACGGAGAGAGTGCATGAACAAGCTGGCATCGATCGTTGCGGCCCTGCTGATGGCTGCGCCTTTGGCGGTTCCTCCGGCCGCACACGCCGCCGGGGCGATTTCCATCCGGGTGGAAACCGCCGGGGATCTGGCGGAACTATGCGGCGTGAACCCGAAAGACTCGGCGGCCGACGCGAAAATCAATTTCTGCCACGGCTTCGCCCAAGGCGTGCTGGACGTCGAGCGCAAATACGCCGGCGACAAGAAGAAGTTCTGCTTCCCCTCCAAGCCCCCGACCCGCACCGAGACGATGGGCGAGTTCACCAACTGGGTGCGCGCCTTGCCGGCGCATAAGACCCTTGGCCCGGTCGATGGCTTGTTCCAGTTCCTGGGGGAACGGTTTCCCTGCAAATAGGGCAGCGGCAAGACAACCGCCGATATGGGCCTAACTGACATCGGCCTCGTTCTGCTCGGTGCCTTCGCAGGCGGGGTCGTCAGCGGATTGACCGGTTTCGGCACCGGCATCACCGCGATGGGATTCTGGCTCTACACCCTATCCCCGCCCGTCGCCGCCTCCCTCGCCGTCGTCTGCTCGGTGGTCTCGCAAACCCAGAACCTGCCGCTGATCTGGAAACGGATCGACTGGCGGATCGTGCTGCCCTTCGTGATACCCGGCATCCTGGGCGTGCCCTTCGGCACCTGGCTGCTGCCACACACCGACCCCAAATTGTTCAAGATCGGGGTCGGATCGTTCCTGGCGCTTTATTCGGCCTACGTGCTGATCAAGAACGCGTCGGTGGTGCGCAACTGGGGCGGCGTTTGGGCCGACGGCGCGGTGGGGTTCGTCGGCGGCGTGCTGGGCGGGCTATCGGGACTGTCCGGCCCGGCGCCCATCGTCTGGACCGATTTTCGCGGCTATTCCAAGGAACATCGCCGCTGCGTGCTGCAAACTTTCAATCTGGCAATCCTGGCGATCGCCTTGGTCTCGCACGCTCTGTCGGGACTGCTGACGCCGCAGGTGGGATTGGCGGTGCTGGCCGCCCTGCCCGGCACCACCATCGGCGCGCAGGTGGGCGCGCGCCTGTATCTCCGGCTGGCGGACCGCAACTACCAGCGCGTGGTCATGATCCTGCTGATCGTTTCCGGCGTCTCGTTGATCGTCGCCAGTTGGTAGGCCGTCGCGGGTTATAAATTCATCCCGCGCACGGCTTCGACAACAGCGGCGGTGACCTCCGCCGTTGTTGCCTTACCGCCCAGATCGGGCGACAGGATGCCGGCTTTGCAGACCTGCTCCACCGCCTTCATCAGCAGGTCGGCGGCGGGTTTTTCCCCCAGATGTTCCAGCATCATCGCCGCCGTCCAGAAGCTGGCGACGGGGTTGGCAATGCCTTTGCCGGTGATATCGAAGGCGGACCCGTGGATCGGTTCGAACATCGACGGGCCGCGCCGCTGCGGATCGATGTTGCCGGTGGGCGCGATGCCCAGCGAGCCCGCCAGAGCAGCGGCCAGATCGGACAGGATATCGGCGTGCAAATTGGTCGCGACGACCGTATCGATCGATCGCGGCTTCAGAACCATGCGCATGGTCATGGCATCGACCAACTCCTTGTCCCAGGTCACATCCTTGTAATCGTGGGAAACCAGGGCCGCGATCTCGTCCCAGAACACCATGCCGTGCCGTTGCGCATTCGACTTGGTTACCACCGTCAGGTGCTTGCGCGGGCGGGAACGCGCGATATCGAAGGCCGCGCGCATGATGCGTTCGACGCCGGTGCGGGTGAAAATGGCGACCTCGGTGGCGACTTCCTCGGGCAGGCCGCGATGGGTGCGCCCGCCCTGCCCGGCATACTCGCCTTCCGAGTTTTCGCGCACGATCACCCAGTCCAGATCGCCCTCGTTCACGTTGCGCAACGGCGACGTCACGCCGGGCAGGATGCGCGTGGGGCGCACATTGGCATACTGGTCCAGCCCCTGGCAGATTTGCAGCCGCAAACCCCAGAGCGAGATGTGATCGGGAATGTTGGGATCGCCAACGGCGCCGAAATAGATCGCATCGGCGGTGCGCAGCCAGGCCATACCGTCGGCCGGCATGAATTCGCCGTGCTTGCGATACCAGTCCGAACCCCAGTCGTAATGATCGACGTTCAATACGATATCGCCGATTTTGGCGACGACGGCGTCCAGCACCTCCAACCCGGCGGCGATGACTTCCGGGCCGATGCCGTCGGCGGGGATGGAGGCGATACGATACTGGCGGGGCATGGGCTGGATCCTCAATTTCTATCCCGCACTTACCAAGGTTCGGGGCGGCTGGCATCCCCCGCCCGAGGGCGCGGCGGGTTCAGCCGCGATCGAGCCGCATAAGCCGTTCCCCGGCCGCTTCGACCGTGCCGATCGCCGCCGCCTGCATCCCGGCGGCCAGCAACGCGGCCAGACAGGCGTCGGCCCGCGCGGGCGCCACCCCGGCGAGCAGCCCGCCCGAGGTTTGCGGATCGATCAGCAACGCCGTGCGCGGGTCGGCGTCGATGCCGGCGAGCACGCGTCCGTTGTCGGGCGCCAAGGTGCTTTCCACCCCCTGCTCAGATAGCAGCAGCGCGCCCGGCAGCAACGGAATCGCATCGATCCGCAGGACGGCGGAAAGCTCGGATGCGGTCAACATCTCCCCCAAATGGCCGGCGAGGCCGAAGCCGGTGACGTCGGTGCAGGCGCTGGCCCGATGCGCCAGGAAGATGCGCGCGGCGTCGGCATTGCTGCGGCACATCGACGCGATCGCAGCTTGCAACCACGCCGCCTTGGCCAACCCGCGCATATGGCCGGCGAGCACGATGCCGGTGCCGAGCGGCTTGGTGAGGATGAGGATGTCGCCGATGCGGAGGCCGGATTTGCGCAGCACGCGGCCGGGTTCGGCCAATCCGGTGACGGCGAAGCCGAGGGCCGATTCGGCTGCCTCCGCGCTATGCCCGCCGACGAGGCTGCAGCCATCGGCCGTCAGCACCTGCGTCGCCCCCAGCAACATCGCGGTGAGTTCGGCGCGCATTTTCGCCCCCGAGGCATAGGGCACCGAGGCGATGGCCAGCGCGGTCCAGGGTTTGGCGCCCATGGCATGGATATCGGACAGCGCATGCGCGGCAGCGACCTGACCGAAGACGAATGGATCGTCCAGAAATGCCCGGAAATGATCGACCGATTGGACCAATAGCTGGCCTGGCGGTGGGCGCAGCACGGCGGCGTCGTCGCGTTCCTCGGGTGCGCCGGGCAGCGCAGCCAGGGCGCCGGCCAGGACCTCCGCCCCGACTTTGGCGCCGCAGCCGCCGCAGCGCATGGGGTCGGCGGGATCGGTCGGCATACGCATGTCTTTGTACATCCGCATCCAGCGACGATCGATCCAATCCTTCAACCGCCAAACCGCGCGCCCCGAGACCGCCATGCCATTGCGCCAAGCCACCGCGCGCCCATCGCCGAGGCCCAAGATCGCCAGCGCACCCCGTTGCGGTTTCCACGGTTTCGGCGCATGGCCCCGAGCCGCCAGCCGCAAATTCTCCGCCAGCGGCGCCCCCGCTCGGACCGCCCACACCCCGGATTTCGGACGCCCGAACGCCGCGCAATCGCCGGCGGCAAAGACGAAATCGTGGCTGACGCTGCGCAGGGCCGCATCCACCACGACGCAGCCGGCGGGGTCGCAGGTCAGGCCGGATTCCAGCAAAAACCGTTGCGCCACAACGCCGGTCGCCCAAAGCGCTGCCGTCGCGTCCAGCGCCGATCCGTCCGACAGGGGCAACACGCCGCCCGCCAAAGCCCCCGCCACCACACCGGATGCGAGTTCCACCCCAGCCTCCACCAACGCCGCCCGCGCGATTTTCCGCGCGGCGGGCGGGGCGGCGGCGAGGGGTTCGGCGGTGGAGGAAACCAAGACCACTTTCGGCTGGCCACGAAACCGTACGGCCAGGGCCAAGGCCAGTTCCACCCCGCCGGCCCCGCCGCCAATCACGGCGATGCGGGAGTCCGGCGGAAGTGCGGCTTCCAGTGCGTTCAGCCGTTGCAGGAAGCCGCCGATCGGCTTGACCGGGATACCGCCGCCAGCCGGCATGGCCGGGATGCCGCCGATGTTAATGGACAGTAGATCGAAGCTGATCGGCGGCCGGCCGATCAGACCGATTGTGCGTCCGGCGAGATCGATCGAGATCGCCTCCGCCAGGATCAAACGCGCGCCGGCCGCCGTTGCAAGAGGGGCGAGGTCGATATGGGCTTCCTCGACGGTGCATTCGCCGCGGATCAGGGCGGGCAACATGCCGGAGTATGGGGTTTCCGGTTCCCGCCCGACCAAAGTCAGGCGCACGCCGGGTTCGGGGCGCATGGCGAAGCGGCGCAACACCTCCAGATGCGCGTGGCCGGCGCCGAGCAGCAGGATATCGGTTTCGATCGGGCGGTTGGGTTGCATGGCGGTTTGTCGCATGCCCTATGCCGAAGCGCGAGGCGGCTTGCGGCGGGCTGTGCCAAAGGGGCAAAATCCGGCCGGCAATCGACTCCTTAGACTGCATAGGCCATCGAAAGTTCCTGCCATGACCTGGTCCATCCTCGCCCGAGACCCCGCCACCGGTGCCATCGGTGCCGCCGTTGCCACGCGGTTTTTCGCCGTCGGCGCGCTGGCCATCCATGTCGAGGGCGGAGTCGCCGCCATCGCCACCCAAGCCCTCATCAATCCCATGTTCGCCGTGCTCGGCATGCCCCGCCTGCGGGCCGGAGAAGCACCCGACGCCGTCGCGCAGGCGCTGCTGTCCGCCGACCCCGGCCGCGCCCATCGGCAGTTGCACATCCTGGACGCGACCGGCCGCAGTGCCGCCGAAACCGGGGCGGCCTGCGTCTCCTGGTGCGGATCGGTGCGCGGCACCGACGTGTCGGTTGCTGGGAATATGCTGGCCGGGCCGGAAGTGGTCCAACGAACCCTTGCCGTATTCGAGAATACCGATGGACCGCTAGCCGAACGCCTGCTCGCCGCGCTGGAAGCCGGGGAACAGGCCGGCGGCGACAAGCGCGGCAAACAATCCGCCGCACTGAAAATCGCCACCAGCGACCCGTACCCCGACCTCGACATTCGCACCGACGACCACCCCGATCCGTTGCGCGAGTTGCGCCGCCTCTACGCCGTTTCGCAGGAGCGGTTCGGGGTATTCCGCCGTTTTCTCCCCGGCGCCGACAGCCCCGGCGGCGTCTTCGATCGCACAGTCATCGACGCCGCCATCGCCCGCGATCGGAAACCGATCTTGCATCGTCGGCCATAACGCCGCTTGCGCCGCCCCGCCCGGCGCGACCACATTAGGCCGCCGATCGTGGGAGTTCCTCAATGCGCCGTTTCCTGCTCGCCGCTGCCTGTCTGCTGACGTTTTCCACCGCCACCCAGGCGCAAACCCTGCGCATCGCGTTGCGGGAAGATCCGGACATCCTCGATCCCACGCTGGCGCGTTCCTATGTCGGGCGGATCGTGTTCGCCGGTCTGTGCGACAAGCTGTTCGACCTGAACGAAAAGCTGGAAATCGTGCCGCAACTGGCGACCGCCTACGAGTGGGCCGACGCCAAAACCTTGATCCTGCACCTGCGCCAGGGCGTCGTCTTCCATAATGGAGAGAAATTCGACGCGGCGGCGGTGAAATTCTCCCTCGAACGGCATCTGACCATGCCGGCCAGTTTCCGCCGCAGCGAAATCGGTACCATCGACCAGGTCGAAATCGTCGATAGCGCGACGGTCCGAATCGTCCTGAAGGCCGCGACCTCCCCTTTGCTGGCGCAGCTCACGGATCGCGCCGGCATGATGTATCCGCCCAAAGCCACGGAAGCCGCCGGCAAGGATTTCGGCCAGCGACCGATCTGTTCCGGCCCGTTCCAGTTCGTCGAGCGGGTCGCCCAGGACCGGATCGTGCTGGAACGCTTCCCCGGCTACTGGGACGCGAAGGCCGTGCATTTCGACAAAGTGGTCTACCGTCCGATGCCAGATAGCACGGTTTTAACCGCCAATCTGCGGGCCGGGTCGATCGATCTGGCGGAACGCGTGCTGCCAACCGATGTTGCCACCATCGAAGCCGACGCCAAACTGCGCATCGTATCCTCCCCCGCGCTGGGGTACGAGGGCATCACCTTCAACCTCGCCAACGGCGACCGATCGAAAGCGCCGATCGACCAAAGCGCGCTGCTGCGCCAAGCGTTCGAGGCCGCACTGGACCGCAAAGCGCTGGTCGATGTCGTGTTCGCCGGCAAATACCAGCCGAACGCGCAAGCGATCTCCCCCGCGTCGCCGTACTACATCCCGGACATTCCCACCGGTCCGCGCGACCTTGCCCGCGCCAAGGCGCTGGTCCGGCAGTCCGGCATCCCGACCCCGATCGCAGTGTCGATGAACGTGCCCAACACGCCCGATCGCGCCCAATTGGCCGAGGTCATCCAGGCCATGGTGCGGGAGGCCGGGTTCGAGCTGAAAATCAACCTTATCGAATTCGCCTCATCATTGCAGGCCGCCGCGCAGGGCAATTTCGAGACCTACCTTATCGGTTGGTCGGGCCGCGCCGATCCCGACGGCAACCTGTATAGTTTCATGCACACCGGCGGCGGGCAGAACGACGCCCATTATTCCAATCCCGTCGTCGACGACATGCTCGATCGCGCTCGGCAAATATCGGATGTCGCCGACCGCCGCGCCGCCTATGCGAAAATGTGGCAGGCGCAGCGGGCCGATATGCCGCTGATCTACCTGTTTTCCCCGGTCAACATCGTCGGGCACACCGCCAAGTTGACGGGATTCCGAGCGGTGCCGGATGGGATGATCCGGCTGCAGGGATTGGCGTTGGGCAAGTAGCCGGCCGGCCATGAAATCGCATCTCGGCAACCGCATCGCGCAGATCGTTCCGACGCTGCTGCTGGTCAGCATCCTGGTGTTCGGCCTGCAACAATTGATGCCCGGCGACCCCGCCGTCGTCCTGGCCGGCGAGGAACGGGGCGACCCCCGCGTGCTGGCCCAAATCCGCGCCGAGCTGTGGTTGGACCGATCGTTGCCGCTGCAATATCTGCACTGGATCGGCAACGTCTTGCAGGGCAATCTGGGGATGTCGTGGCATATCGGCCAGCCGGTGTCGCAACTGATTTTGCAAAAACTGCCGGTGACGCTGCAACTCGGCGGCATGGCGTTCATTGTTGCGGTGGCGATCGGGGTGCCGGCCGGGGTGGTCGCGGCGGTGCATCGCAACGGATTCTGGGATTACGTCGCCAACGCCATCGGTCTGGCCGGGCTATCCACCCCGAACTTCTGGCTCGGCATCATGCTGATCCTGCTGGTGTCGGTGAACCTGGGCTGGCTGCCGCCATCGGGTTTCGTCCCCCCGACCGAGGATTGGCGCCAATCGCTCGCCACCACCATCATGCCGGCCTTCGTGCTGGGCAACGCGATCGCGGCCATTCTGATGCGCCATACCCGCAGCGCCATGCTGACGGCGTTGGATGCGGATTATGTGCGCACAGCCCGAGCGAAGGGGTTAGGCGAATTCCGGGTAATCGTTTGGCACGCGTTGCGGAATGCCTCGATGCCGATCGTTACTTTGGGGGCGCTGGAACTCGGCACTTTGCTGTCCGGAGCGGTGCTGACCGAGCAGGTGTTCAGCATTCCCGGCTTCGGCAAGGCGATCGTGGATGCGGTGTTCAACCGGGATTACCCGGTCGTGCAGGGCGTCGTGCTGGTGACGGCATTTTTATATGTGGTGTTGAATTTACTGGCAGATATCCTCTACGTCGTTGTCAATCCAAGATTGCGCTCGGGATGACGGCGTTGCGGACAAGCAGCCCGCGACGGCTAGCAATGCGGCGGTTCCTGGGCCGGCCGGTCGCGGTTGCCGGGCTGATCGCAATCGGGTTGTTCGTCGTGGTTGCCGCGCTGGCGCCGCTGCTGGCACCCTTCGATCCGATCGTCACGTCCTGGACCGCGATCCGCAAAGCGCCGTCCTGGGCGCATTGGATGGGCACCGACGAAAACGGCCGCGACGTCCTCTCCCGCGTCGTTTTCGGCGCCAGAGCCAGCATGATGGCAGGGGTTGTGTCGGTGGCGATCGCGGCGGGGATCGGGGTGCCGGCCGGGTTGCTGGCGGGGTTCGCCGGCGGCTGGACCGACACGTTGTTGAGCCGAGCGGTGGACGCGATGTTGGCGTGCCCGTTTCTGATTTTAGCGATCGCGCTGGCGGCGTTTCTGGGCCCCAATCTGACCAATGCGATGATTGCCATTGGGGTTTCCACCGCCCCTCGGTTCATGCGGGTGGCCCGCGCCGCCACTTTGGATGCCGCCAGCAACGATTATGTGGAAGCCGCGCGCGCCGTCGGAAACCCGGCTTGGCGGGTCGCGGTGCGGCATATCCTGCCCAACATCGTGCCCCCGGTGCTGGTGCAAGGCACGCTGGCCATCGCCTCGGCGATCATTGCGGAGGCGTCGTTATCCTTCCTCGGCCTGGGCCAGCAACCGCCCGATCCGTCCTGGGGTTCGATGCTGAATGCGGCGCAACGCTTTCTGACCCAGGCGCCCTGGCTGGCGGTTTTTCCCGGCATGGCGATTTTCCTGTGCGTGCTGTCGTTCAATCTGGTGGGCGACGGTTTGCGGGATGCCTTGGATCCTCGGCAGCGGTAGAAAATTCGCTACCTTTTATGCCCGGATGGCAGTAATTTCGACTTATCGTCGGCCATCGGGGGAAAACATGATCTTTCGGCAGTTGTTCGACCAGGTTTCCGGCACCTACACCTATCTGCTGGCCAGCCGCCGGGGTGGCGAAGCGCTGATTATCGACCCCGTGCTGGAGAAAGTGGATCGCTATTTGCAGTTGATCCGGGAGTTGGATCTGAAGCTGGTCAAGGCGGTCGATACCCATCTGCATGCCGACCACATCACCGGCCTGGGCGCGCTGCGCGATCGCACCCGTTGCATCACCGTCATGGGCGAGCAGTCCAAGGTCGATGTGGTATCGATGCGGATCGACGACGGCGACCGCCTGACGATCGAGGGCATGGCGCTCGATGTGATCTACACCCCCGGGCACACCGACGATTCCTACTGTTTCCGGATGGACGATCGGGTGTTCACCGGCGACACATTGATGATCCGGGGCACCGGGCGCACGGATTTCCAGAACGGCTGCCCCCGTGCCCAGTACGATTCGATCTTTAACCGATTGCTGCGCCTGCCCGACGAAACCCTGGTCTTTCCCGGCCACGACTACAAAGGCGACACCGTCAGCACCATTGGGGAAGAGAAACGATTCAATCCTCGCCTGCAAGTCGATGGCGTCGATGCCTATGCGGCGTTGATGAACGGCCTCAATCTATCCAATCCCAAAATGATGGACGTTGCGGTCCCGGCCAATATGCATCAAGGCCTGCATCAGGAAGAAGTGGCTCGGCGCGGCTGGGCGATCGCGGCGGAGCAGGCCCGCACGCTGATCCGCGACCCCGGCATCGCGCTGATCGACCTGCGGGAGCGTTCGGAACGTACCCGTCACGGCATCATTCCCGGCGCGCTGCACGCCCCCTATGCGGATTTGCAGGAGAATATCCAACCCGGCGGCATGCTGCACGAGCTGGCCGAGACAAGGCGGTTGCTGTTTTACTGCGCGTTCGGGGAGCGATCAGCCATGGCAGTGCAGGCGGCACAGGATGCCGGCATTTCGACCGCCTGCCACATCCAGGGCGGGATCGCAGCGTGGAAAAACGCCGGGGAGTCCGCGACCGGCTGAGCCGTTCGGGGTGGCGTGGACGGGCGCCCGGCAGGCTGCGTATAGTCCACAGTCCGCATGAGGAAACCCCGATGAAGCTTGGCATTTTCGACCATATGGATCGCAGCCAGTCGCCGCTGGACCGCTTCTTCGAAGAACGGTTGCAACTGGCGGAAGCTTACGATCGTGCCGGTTTCTACGGATACCATGTGGCCGAACACCACGCGACGCCGCTGGGCGTAGCGCCGTCCCCGGGTGTGTGGCTTGCGGCGATCGCCCAGCGCACCACCCGCCTGCGGTTCGGGCCTCTGGTCTACCTGCTGCCGTTATATCATCCGATCAAGCTGCTGGAGGAAATCTGCATGCTGGATCAACTCAGCGGCGGGCGCCTGTTGCTGGGTGTCGGGCGCGGCATTTCCCCGATCGAGCTGCGCTATTATGGTCTGGACCCGGAACAGACGCCGAGCATGTATGCCGAAGCGCTGGAGGTTTTGTTGCGGGGCATGACTTCCCGGACATTGAACTTCGAAGGCAAACACTACCAATATCGCGACGTGCCGATGGAAATGACTCCGTTCCAAACCCCACACCCGCCCCTGTGGTACGGGCTCGGGCGCGCCGAAGCGGTGCCCTGGGCGGCGCAGCATCGGGTCAATATCGTCGGCAATCTGCCGGGTGCCGGGATGCGGGTGCTGACGGATCGCTATCGTGCCGAATGGGCGGCGCTGGGCCACGACCCGGCGGATATTCCGCTGATGGGCGTCGGGCGCCACGTCGTTGTTGCCGAAACCGAACGGGAGGCGCTGGCCGTTGCCAAACGCGGTTACGCGAAATGGCGAGAATCGTTTCTGATGCTATGGAAAAAGCACGGTATCATGCCCGTTGCGCATGCGATCTTTCCCGAACAATTCGAAGAAGCCGAGGCTCAGGGACGGGCGGTGGCGGGAACGCCGGACAAGGTTCGGGATTTTCTGCAACGAACCGTCGACGATGCTGGCCTGAACTACCTGCTCTGCCGTTTCGCTTTCGGCGACATGACCGGGGAGGAAGCCTTGGCCTCCACCGATTTGTTCGTCCGCAAAGTTATGCCCGATCTGACCGCTTACCAGGAAGTTGCCCGCTCATGACCGCCGAATACGAATTGTTTGCCATCCGTTACGCCGGCCGACCCGCGATGCGGCACGAACATTTCATCGGTGGCGACCCGCACGACGGGCCGATGCCGATGGATTATTTCGTATGGGTCGCGAAAAATGCGGATCGTGCCGTGGTGATCGACATCGGCTTCACCGCCGAAAGCGGCGGCAAGCGCGGGCGCAAGCTGGACCGGGATCCGATCGACGCCTTGTCGCTGGTGGGCGTCGATCCGGCAACGGTGCAGGACGTGATCCTGACCCATATGCATTACGACCACGTCGGCAATTTCCACAAATTCCCGCAGGCTCGGTTTCATTTGCAAGAACCCGAAATGCACTACGCCGTCGGCCACCACATGAAGCACAAGCAACTGGCGAAAAGCTTCGAGCCGGACGACGTTTGCGGCATCGTGCGCCTGAATTTCGACGGCCGGGTGGCCTATCATAACGGTGCCGCCGACATCCTGCCGGGCATTTCTATCGTGCCCACAGGCGGACATTCTGTCGGCTTGCAGTTCGTGAAAGTGAACACCGCCCGCGGAGTCGTCGTGCTCGCCTCCGACGTTTCGCATTTTTACGAAAATTTCGAGACCTATCGACCGTTCACCACCGCGTTCCATGTCGGCGATATGCTCGACGCATTCGATACGTTGCGGGCGCACGCGTCCGATCCTACGCTGATCGTTCCGGGTCACGACCCATTGGTGATGCAACGTTACCCCGCGCCCTCGCCCGATCTGCAAGGCATTATCGTGCGACTGGACGTGCCCCCGAAAGCCCAATCCCATGTCTAAATACGGTATCGGCCAGCCCGTTGCTCGGTTCGAGGACCCCAGGCTGCTACGCGGCCAGGGGCGATTCATTGCCGATACGACCTTGCCCGGACAGGCCCATTGCGCGATGCTGCGCAGCCCGCACGCCCATGCCCGTATCGTATCGATCGATACAATATCCGCACTGGCGGCGCCCGGCGTGCTGGCGGTTTATACCGAATCCGATCTGACTGCGGACGGAATGGGCACGATGCGCGTCGCTCTGCCGCGCAAACGCCCCGACGGATCACCGCTGTTCTACGTGCCGCATCCCGGCCTCGCACGCGGCTTCGTCCGTTACGTCGGCGATCCCGTTGCCATGATCGTTGCCGAAACATTGGCGCAGGCGCGCGATGCGGCGGAATTGGTGGCGGTGGAATACGAACCGTTGCCGTCGGTAACCGAAACCGCGCGCATCCTGGACCCCGACGCGCCCGCAGTCTGGCCCGAATGCCCTGGAAACCTCTCGCATATCTACGAAATGGGCAACAAATCCGCCACCGATGCCGCCATCGCCGGCGCGGCGCATGTGGTACGACAACGTATCGTTATCAGCCGCGTCTACGCCCATTTCATGGAAACGCGCGGTGCCATCGGCATCTACGATCCGGGGGAGGAACGATTCACCCTCTATGCCGATGTGCAATACCCGCACCGCGTACGCGACGCCCTGGCACGCAATATCTTCAAAATACCGGAGAGCAAAATCCGCGTCATCGCCGGCGATATCGGCGGCGGGTTCGGAACCAAAGGCTGGCAATATGTCGAACACCGCCTGACGCTTTTCGCCGCGCGCAAACTCGGTCGGCCGGTAAAATGGACGAGCACCCGGTCCGAAGCCATTCAATCGGACGAACACGCCCGTGACAATATCGCCGATGCCACCTTGGCTTTGGACGCGAACGGCCGGTTTCTGGCGTTGCGGGTCGATACGCTGTGCAACGTCGGTGCCTATATCTCGGCCGAACGCAACCTGCTTTCGACGTTCAGCAATGTTTCGACCCTGGCAGGAACCTATGCGATCCCCGCCGCCTATACGCATGTGAATGTTGCGTTCTCGAACACCAACCCCACCGCCCCCTATCGCGGCGCCGGACGGCCCGAAGCGACCTATGTTATCGAGCGCATCGTCGATACCGCCGCCGCCCAACTCGGTATCGATCGGGTCGAGCTGCGTCGGCGCAATTTGATCCCGGAAAGCGCAATGCCGTATCGCAATCCGTTCGGCGTTAGTTACGATTGTGGCGCCTTCGAGAAAGGCATGGATCAGGCCTTGCAACTCTCCGATTGGGATGGATACGTCGCCCGCAAGGCGGACTCCGCCGCAAGGGGCCGGCTGCGCGGCATCGCCATCGTCAACGCGATCGAGCGCGCGGCCTCCCCCGGGTTGGAATTCGCGGAAATTCGTTTCAATCCCGGCGGCTCGGCCATCGTCCTGATGGGCAGCAAAAATCAGGGCCAAGGCCACGAAACCATGTTCAAGCAGATCGTGAACGAAAAGCTGGGCCTGGACCCGCACAAGGTGCAATATATCGATGGCGATACAGATCGGGTCGCCTTCGGCATCGGCACCATGGGGTCGCGGTCTACCGTCATCGGTGGATCGGCGCTGACCGTCGCCGCCGGCAAAATCCTGGTGAAAGCGCGGAAAATTGCCGCGCATTTGCTGGAGGCAGCCGAGGCCGACCTGGAATTCGACGATGGGATATTCGCTGTCGTTGGGACCGATAAACGGATCGGTATCGAACAAGTCGCCATGGCCGCGTTCCAGGCACCCAGATTGCCGCCGGGAATGGAGCCGGGCCTTTACGAAACCGGCACATTTAGCCCGAAGCAGGATACCTACCCCAACGGCTGCCATGTCTGCGAGGTCGAGGTCGATCCCGAAACCGGTGCCGTCGCAGTGCTGCGCTATGCGGTCTCCGACGATGTCGGTAACGTTATGAATCCGATGGGCTTGAAGGGACAAATCCACGGCGGCGTCGCCCAGGGTCTGGGACAGGCGCTGATGGAACAGGTCGTTTACGATCCGACTTCGGGGCAGTTGCTGTCTGGTAGTTTCATGGATTACGCCATGCCGCGCGCCGATACCACCTGCAACATTCAAATCGCCAGCAACCCGGTGCCCACAGCACTCAATCCGCTCGGCGCCAAAGGCGCGGGGGAAGCCGGGACGGTCGGCGCCCTGCCCGTCGTGGTCAACGCTGTGCTGGACGCGCTGCGCCCCATGGGCGTAACGGATATCGAAATGCCGGTCACCAGCGAACGCGTCTGGCGCGCCATTCAAGCAGGAGCAGCATGACATGCAAGTCGGTCTGATGATCAATACCCAGTTCCCCGAGGGAACCAACGTTGCGGATCGGATTCCGGAAATCGTTACGCAGGTCGCGGCCGCGCGCGACGCCGGTTTCAAATCGTTATGGTTCCCGCACCATTGGCTGACGCATCCCATGCAGATGCTGCAAATCGCGCCGCTGATGGGCTATGTCGCCGCGCACGCGAAAGGGATGACCATCGGGCCGAATATCCTGGTGCTGCCGCCGCTAAATCCCATGCATGTCGCGGAGGAAGCGGCGACGTTGGATGTGCTGACCGGCGGAAACTATATCCTCGGCCTCGGGCTTGGGTATCGGCAACCGGAATTCGATGCGTTCGGGATTCCATTGTCCGAACGCGCGCCCCGCTTCAACGAAGCCATCGGTCTGATGCGCCGCCTTTGGACCGAAGACAAGATAACCCACAAAGGCCGTTTCTACACTGTCAACGATGCCGGCATCGGCTTGAAGCCCGTACGCCCGGGTGGGCCGCCGCTTTATATCGGCGGATCGTCCGACGTTGCGGTACGCCGAGCCGCTCGGATTGGGGATGCTTGGATTATTGTGAATAGCAACGGATTGTCTCATTCCGTACCGTTGATGAAAACCTATCGCTCGGCATTGACGGAATTCAACCGGACAGCGACCGATTTCCCCATAATGGTCGAATGTTACGTCGGTGCAAATAACGCCACTGCACACGAAGAATGCCGAGTAGCACTGCAATATAAATATGCTGCCTATGCCGCCTGGGGATTCGAGGGCCGCAAGATCGACGTGGGATTCGAAGAGTACGCCCGCGATAAATTTATCATCGGCGACAAAATTGCCGTGAAAGAAGAAATCGCCCGGTACCGCGAACTGCTCGGTTCGAATCATTTCATCATGCGCTGCCAATGGCCCGGACTGCCAGTAGAAAGAACCCTCGAATCCATCCAACGCCTGGGCGAAATCTTCGCCTGATTGCAATCCGTCTCGGGACTGGTTCTCACAGCCCCGAGACGGGTCGTTATCACGTCAAATCGGCAACCGCCTTCTGGAATTTGCCGATTGCCGCCAGATGTTCCGCCGCCGTTTTGCCTGCGATACGCTTGTGGTGGCCGGTGGCATAGGTGGTATGGGCGGTGATATGCGTCACCCCCGCCGCTTTCCAAAAAGCGAAGTCTTTACGCCATTCATCGGGATTGTCGGAGCCCAGGGACATCCACACTTCGATGCCCACGTCCTCGTTTTTGCGTCCGGCAGCGGCAATCAGGCCGCGCAGCCGATCGAATGCTTTCAACGCGGTATCGTCGGCGGGATAAGCCAGCGGCATCCAACCGTCGCCCCATTTCGCGGTGCGTTCCAATGTCGCATCGACATGGCCGCCGAACCAAACCGGCACTCGACCGGATTTCGGCCGCGGATTGATGCCGGAATCGTCGATCGTGTGATATTTCCCGCGAAAATCTACATGGTCGTTGGCCCAGAGGGCTTGCATGACCTGGACCTGTTCCTCCGACCGCTTGCCGCGGTTTTTGAAATTTTCGTTCAGGCCGGTGAATTCCAACTCGTTCCAACCGACACCGATGCCCAAACGCAACCGACCGCCGGACAATTCGTCCAGGCTGGCAGCCTGTTTCGCAACCAACACGGCCTGCCGCTGCGCCAGGATCAGAACGCCGGGCGCGAAGCCGATTTTCTGCGTGCAGCCGGCGATGAAGCTGAATAGCACGAACGGATCGTGATAGGCGGTTGTCGATGTGCCTACACGGGCCTTATCTTTGTGCCCGGCAGGATTGCCGCCCAGCACGTGGTCCGGCGCCTGGATATAATCGAAGCCCATAGCTTCGAGCGTTTGCGCGTAATCGCGAACGACCGACGGTCCGGTGCCGATATCTCCGACCGGGAGGGATGCGCCTAGTTGCATGTTGTTATCCTTTATTCATAACGGCTGCGATTTTCGCGGGATCGACCGCGATCGGTTCGATACCGGCACGCTCTTGCTGCAACAGAGCGCCGACGCGACTGTCGCGATGGCCCCAGCCGCGGTTCAGCGCCTCGGTCAATTCCTGGAACGCCATATTGGTCAGGCGCATCGGTACACTGAGTTCGCGGCCCAATTGGCACGCCAGCGATACGTCTTTGTGGATCAAACGCAGGGCAAAATCCGGCGGATCGTAGACACCGGTTAGGAATTGCCCGCCCAGCCGATCGAAAGTGCGATTGCGACCGGCAGCACCTTGGCGCACGGCTTCGAACAGCGCCAAGGGATCGACCCCGGCTTTGATTCCCATGGTGAACGTTTCGGCTTGCACCAGCGCGATCGCGGCCGAGGACGCATTGTGCACCAATTTGGCGATCGATCCTGCGCCGATTGCACCGATGTAGCGGGCTTGATCGCCCATGGCGCCGAGCACGGGGGCGTAACGATCGAATGTTGCTTTGTCGCCGCCGACCCAGATGGCGAGTTTTCCCGAATTGGCACCTTTCGGCCCGCCACTGATCGGGGCGTCCAGGAATTCGACGCCTTTTTCCTTGAATATCCCTGCGAGGTCGCGGACCACATCCACCGCGTTGGTGGACAGGTCGAACCATGCCGAACCGGGCTTGAAACCTTCGATCAGGCCATCGGTGCCGCAGCCGACCGCGCGCACATCGGCGGGCGTGGGCAGCGAAGTGAACACGACATCGCATTGTTCCGCCAGCGCCTTCGGGCTGTCGGCCCAGACGGCGCCGTTTTCCAGATGCGTCGATGCGGACTGACGCATCAGATCGTGGACGATTATTTTATGGCCGGCCTTTTGCAGATTGGCGGCCATGCCTTTGCCCATCGTGCCGAGGCCGATAAAGCCGATTTGCATGGGTTGCTCCTCCGGTTTGGATGCCCAGTTTGCGTCGAGCGGGCGATATTCTCAAGTTGGTGGCAGCCAGTGTTCCTCGACGACGAAAACCGGGTCGGCGATGCCCGCCAGCGCGGCTTCCAACGCCACCATGCTGTCGAACCGAGCATGGTAGATGCCGGGGACGACGACGGGCAGATGCGGGATGGTGCTGGCCGGCGCCGGCCCTTGTTCGAGCACATCGTAACGGGTGAGACCGGCGACCCGCACGGCCGGAAATTGCGCTGTCAGCACGATCGCCGACACAAGCCCGCCGGGGCCGGGAACGACCTCGGTCGGCACCGTCATGGCGCGCGAAACCGCGCCGATAAACAGTCTGGAATCGATATTGCACGCTGCCATCGGCGGGGATTCATGGGCGAGCCTCCGATCCGAATCGTTATCGAAAAACAGGATCGGAAACCCATCGATCCGCAGCGCGCGCGCGGCCGCGTTGGTACCGGCACAATCGAGGACATGGCACTGCACATAGCTGCGCAGACCGGGGAACGATTGCACCAGCGGGCCGTGGATATCCAACCAATGGCGGCGAAAGCGGTGGATATCGATGCTATCCGACCGCCGCATCAGGCTGATCGCGGCGATCATCGGCCAGACCCGCGCAAACCTTGTTCGTTGCGCATTACACACCGTCCCATTGCAGAATATACAGACCGGCATCGTAATCGGTCGCGTAGATCAAGCCCTCCGTCGAAACGAACAAATCGGCCGTGTGCCGCATTTTCGCCCGACCGCGCATCGGTTCCCGCCACGTCGTCGGTTGCGGCGGCACGAAGTGGCCGATTTCCTCCGGCCGGTACGGGTTGGCAATGTCGAAAACCCGCACCCCGGCGCTTTGCCAAGTCGCAAAAACCGTTGTCGAGGACTGAAACGATCCCGGCCGGTTCTCGTGCAGGTTATGCGGCCCGAACTGCCCCCCCATCTTCACGTAGTCCTGTTCCGAGGGCGTCGGAAAGGTCGAGATCGAAATCGGGTTGGTTTTGTCGCGAATGTCGAAAACCCAGGTGTATTTCATCTGGTCCCGATCGATGTTCATCGTTGCCTCATCGGCGACGACCAACAGGTTGCGATCGTGCAAAGGCAGCGCGCTATGGGTGCCGCCACCGAACGGCGGAGACCATACTTTGTGCGCCAACAATTTCGGTTTGGTTTTGTCGGAAACATCCAGGATCGTCAGCCCGCCATCGCGCCAGGACGCATAGGCGATGTCGTCCTCCACCACCGCATGGTGCAAGGCCCAGCGACCCTGCCAATGCGGGGTCTCGCCGGCCGCCAGATTCATGCCGGGGATCCACCAGCGACCGCATTCCACCGGCTTGGTCGGATCGATCATGTCGATCACAATAAAAATATGATCGATGAAACCATCCAACAAAGCGGATGCATAGGCGTAACGGCCGCCGGTCCACCAAATGCGGTGCAGACCCAGACCCTGCACTTCCATGAACCCGATCGGCCGGGGATGCGCGGGATCGGAGGTATCGTAGACTCGCATGCCGGCGGAGAAATCCACCCCGCGTGTGCCGTAACGCGCCGAATCCACCTGATTCGAGCCGGTATAATACTGCTCGATCGACAACAACGCGCGAAGATTGAGCTCCTCGATATTCAGCAGCAGATTTTCGGCGGTTTGCAGATGCAGACACACCGAATTCGGATGCACCGGCAGCAGCCGGACGGGTTGCGGGTTACGGGGATCGCGCACATCGGTGACCATGACACCGCCGCTGACCCGGGTGCCGATATAGGCGTAGCCGCGATCCACCATGATCTGCACGCCGTCGCCTTTGCCGCCCTGATCGGTGTGGCCGACGAAGCTGATATTGCGGGCGCTTTCGGGCACGATCATGGTTTGTTTCCTTATCGGTTCAACGAAATAGCGGCAGGCCCAGGATGGCGGCGAGCAATATCATGGCGTAACAGATGCGGCGAAAAGTTTGTTGGCTGGCCAGACCGAACATGCGCATGCCCAGCAGGGTTCCTGCCACATAGAACGGTCCGATCGCCAGCGACAACAGGACCATTGGCCAATCGAACAGACCGCTCACCGCATACGCAACGGCCGCGTAGACCGTGGAAAACGCTAGAAACAACACCAAATTTGCGCGCACATTGCGGGCCGGCGATTGGCCGCCGAGCCAATAGGCGATCGCGGGTGCGCCGCCGATTTGGGCGGTGCCGGTCAGGAACCCCGACACCAACCCCACGCCCACCGTCGCCGCCGTGCTGGGTTGCCCCCGATAGCGCCAGCCGGACGCCAACAACATCACCAGCAGCAGGATCGCCGAACAGATGCCCCATCGTAAAGTTCCCGCATCGATCCAGGCGAGCGTTGCGGTCCCGATCGGCACCGCAACGATGGCCCCCGCGCTCATGGTCAGGACGGCGCGCCAGTCGGCTTCCCGCCACGCGGCCGGCAGCATCGGGGTCGTGCCGATGCCGTCGATCGCCAGCAGCACGGCGGATGCAAGCGCCGGCCCCACCGCCGCACTGCCCAGCGGAATGAAGATCAACGCCGAACCAAAGCCGGAAAAACCCCGAGCGAGGCCGGCGATCGAGGCGACCGCGATCAGAAAGGCGACGGTTGGCCAGGGTTGGCCGGCGATCAATCGGCGATGGCCGCGTAAACCAGATCGCGGAACAGCAACCGGTAATGCTCCCGCTGCACCGGTGCCTGGATCATCAGCACCGCATAAAGCCGCTCGGCTGGATCGACCCAGAAAGACGTGCCGGCCGCACCGCTCCAGTAATAATTGCCGACCGATCCGGGGAACGGGGCCATGCCGGCGCTGGTGCGGACGGCGAAACCCAGGCCGAAACCATGCCCCGGCGGCAGCAAATCGGGGTTGGAGGGAATGTTGCCCAGGTGGTCCGATGTCATCAATTCGACGGTTTTCCGTCCCAGCAGCCGCACCGACTCCAGACGCCCGTTATTGGCTAGCATGGCGCAGAAACGAGCGTAGTCCATTGCGGTACCGGCCAGACCGCCGCCGCCGGATTCGAAAATCGCCGGGCGCCGAATGTCCAGCAGCGCGATGTCGGTTTGCCCGTCCGGGTCCTTCGCAAAGGGCTCGGCGATGCGCGCGTGGTCCTTTTCCGGGACAGAAAACGCGGTATCGACCATGCCCAGCGGCGCCAGAATGCGTTCGGACAGGAAGGCGCCCAGGGTTTGGCCGGACACGATTTCGACCAATCGGCCAAGCACGTCGGTGGAGCGGGAGTATTCCCAGTGGGCGCCGGGTTGGTGCAACAAGGGCAAGGATGCCAGGGTGGCGACGTGATCGGCGTTGGTTTGTTTCAGGCGGGCAACCCGAGCCTCGGTATAGGCCTTCTGGATCGGGCCGTTGCCGCGGAATTCATAGGTCAGGCCCGAGGTATGGCGCAGCAGGTCCTGCACCGTTATCGCCCGCGCGGGCGGCGCCGCGTTCTCGATACCGACCTGCACCGATGCGAATGCCGGCATGTATTTGGCAATGGGATCGGTCAGCAGAATGCGACCTTGTTCCCATAGCATCATGACCGCCACCGAGACGATCGGTTTCGTCATCGAATAGATGCGGAAGATGGCATCGGTTGTCATCGGCGCACCGCCGGGGGCGACGGCGCCGAATGCCTCCCGATACGCGATTTTGCCGTGGCGAGCGACGAGGGCCACCGCGCCGGGCACGTGGCCGGATGCGACACGATCCTGTAGCGCGGCGGACAGGCGATCCAACGCGACGGCGGACAGTCCGACATCTTCCGGCTGCGCTTCGGGGAGAGCGATCATGGACGGATTCCCTTTATTCAGACTGTGAATTGTTCCACAATGATGCGTTCCGACAAGCCCTGATCGGGGTCGAACAGCACGGTCACGGCGACGTTGCGATCCAGGCTTACGGCGACAGAGGCGACGTCGCGGACCTCGGTAAAATCGGCCACGGCGGCGGTGGGGCGTTTATCGGTTTCCAGCACTTCGAACAGAACCTCCACCGTGCTGGGCAGCAGGGCGCCGCGCCACCGGCGGGGGCGGAAGGACGAAATCGGGGTCAACGGCAGGAGATTGGCCGAAAGCGGCACGATCGGGCCGTGCGCCGACAGGTTGTAGGCGGTGGAGCCGGCGGGGGTGGAAATCAGGACGCCGTCGCAGGATAATTCGGCCAATCGCACCCGCCCGTCGATGGTGATGCGGATTTTGGCCGCCTGGCGGATTTGCCGCAGCAGGCTGACTTCGTTGAAGGCCAGGGCTTCCTCCACCGACCCGGTCACGGTGACCGCGTGCATGCGCAGGGGATGCAATTCCGCCGCCTGCGCGCGGCCGAGACGGGCGAGCAAGTCGCTTTCGTCGAAGGTGTTCATCAGGAAGCCGACCGAACCCCTGTTCATGCCGTAGACCGGTTTGTTGACCTCCAGCGCGCGGTGGATGGTTTCCAGCATGAAGCCGTCGCCGCCCAGGGGCACGATGACGTCGGCCTGCGCCAAGGTGCAGTTGCCGTAGAGCGACACCAGCCGGTTGCGGGCGTCGGTGGCGACCGGGGTCGGCGCGGCTTCGAACGCGATGCGCCCATGGCCGAACCGGCGCTGGGGGCCGACGGGCAGGCCGGTGGCGGAAAGGCTCACACCCGTTTCCGATGTTCGAGCACGGGCATATCCCGGCGGATGCGCGCGGTGACCGTGGTGTCGATATGGGCGGTGGACCAGCCGATCCCGTCGGAGACCTGGGCGACGACGCTGCCCCAGGGATTGACGACCATGGAGTGGCCGTAGGTGAACCGCGCCTCCCCCTTGCCTTCGAGGTGCTTGCCCCAGGTCGCGGGGGCGGCGAACCAGCACTGGGTTTCGATGGCGCGGCCTTTCAGCAGCGGCTCCCAATGGTCCTTACCGGTTGCCAAAGTGAACGCCGAGGGCAGGAAAATCAGCTCCGCGCCCTGTTTGCGCAGTTCCCAGAACAAGTCGGGGAAGCGCACGTCGTAGCAGATGGCGCAGCCGACCTTGATGCCGTTGGCATCGTAGGTCACGACCTCGTCCCCCGCGCCATAGGCGTTGGATTCGCGGTAGCCGGTGCCGTCGGGGCCGACGATGTCGAACAGATGCATCTTGCGATACCGCGCGAGTTCGTTGCCGTCGGGGTTGAACACGACCGTGGTGTTGAACAGTTTTTCCGGTCCTTGCTCGATGATCGAGCCCCCGTGGACGTGGATTTTTGCCTGTCGCGCGGTTTCGCGGAGGAATTCGTAGGCCTCGCCGCCGGGTTCGTTCGATCCCTTCGCCGGCAGCACTTCGGCGTTGGCGGCGCGGGTGTTTCGGTCGCCACCGAGCGAGTCCCAGACTTCGGGTAGGCTGACGATGTTGGGGCGGTCTTGCTCGACGGCGTTCTCGATCAGGCGGCGCGCCTGGGCGATGTTGTCGGACTTGTTGGCTCCGGGGTTCATCTGCATCACGCTGACGCGCATAGTCGGCCTCCGGTTACGATTTATGGCAGAGAAGCGTATCCGCCGGTCGGGCGCAACTGGCATGGTGCGGTGCGGAATTTGGGGGTTGGCGTATGCAGCGGATGAAGGTGTGGGATTTGCCGGTGCGGCTGTTCCATTGGGTGCTGGTGGGGCTGATCTTCGCGTCCTGGCTGACGCAATATCGCAACCAGATGGACGTGCATATGTGGTTGGGGGACTGGGTTCTGACGCTGGTGCTGTTCCGCATCGTGTGGGGCGTCGTGGGCAGCGATACGGCGCGGTTTTCGCGGTTCTTACGGAGTCCGGTGGAGGCGTTGCGGCATCTGACGCATCTGGGCCGGCGCGAACCGGACCACGAGATCGGGCACAATCCGGCCGGGGGCTGGATGGTGCTGGTGATGCTGGGCTTGATCGGGGCGGCGTGCGCGACCGGGATGTTCAGCAACGACGACGGCGATACCGAGGGGCCGCTGACTCACTTGATCGGCAAAGACCAGAGCGACTGGCTGACCCGCATGCATTACTGGAGTTTCAAGGCGATCGAAGTGGTGGTCGTGCTGCACGTGCTGGCAATCGCGACTTACGCGGTGCTGAAGCGGCAGAATTTGGTGCGGCCGATGGTGACCGGGGTGAAGCTGATGCCGGAAGGTGCGCGAGCTCCGAGGTTGGTTCATCCGCTGTGGG
>JANXMB010000129.1 GCA_025354865.1 Acetobacteraceae bacterium
GCGGGAACTCGGGCTGCATCGGTTCATTCGGACGAAGGAAGAGATCAACCGGGAGGCAATCCTGGCCGACCCGGATGCGGTCGGCGCGGTGGGCGATATCGCGGTCAAGCAGACCGAGGAATTCGCGATCGAGCCGTTCGAAACGCCGCTCGCTGCGGCGGGAGGTTAGGCCGTGGCACTGACAGAAAACGAAAAGCGGAGGGGTCTGGCGAGGGTGCTGGCCGAGTGCTCCAGTTATTTGCAGAGCAGGCTGGTTTCGGACGCGCGGATTACCATTGTCGTGCGGGCCCCCGAAGCGTTGCCGGAGGAAGCTTCCTGCATTTCGAACGACAGCCTCCCGCTGGCGATTGGCGCGTTGGAACATCTGGCTCGGCTTCAAAAACAGCGGGGGCGGCAATGAGCGCGCTTTATGCCATCGGCACGGCTTTCGCCACGGCCGGGTTGATCGCGCTGGTCGGACGGTGGGTGCGATGAGTGCCGAAAACAAATACTTACCGCAGGATCGTAATGGTCGGTTTTTCCGAGCGATCGAAGAGGCGGGCGAATTCCTACAAGCCGTTGGGAAAGGCGGGCGCTTTGGTTTCGATAACCGTCATCCAGACAGATTCGAAACCAACGCTGAGGAAATCCGGCGTGAATTGCTCGATCTCCGGGTGGCCCTGGACGCGCTTTTGCCAGACATCGACGCCGAAATAGCGCGGCAGAAGGCGGCAGCGCCATGAAGGCCCTCACTATTTGGCGCACCTTAAAGGCTCGCGGACTATGGACAATGAAGGCCGTTTCATTTGTGGCGGTTTTCGGTCTTCAAGTCCTCTGGGTTTTACCGTTTTTGCCATTTTGGATCACGGCCTTGCTCGTCGAACAGGTCGATAGCGCAATTTTTTTCTTGGCGGATCGCGTGGTTGAGCCGTGGTGCGAGCTCGGCGCCAGGATTTTGGTGCGCAATCCGAAACTGCAACGGTGGTGGCTGTCATGAGCCGGCCTCTATCGGTGCATGCCATTACGGCCCTGGCGCAACTCGCTGCCGGGTCCGTGCCGGCGAGGGAGTTTAATCCCGGCGTCTGCAACCAGCTCCTCGGGGCTGGGCTGGCCGAAATGTTCGAGGCCCCGACTCCCTACCCGACGCGCAAGGGGATGATCGGTTTTCTGCGCATTACGGCACAAGGGCACCAGATTTTGCCGGACGCCACGGCCGCGCTCATCACGCGGGGCATGCGATGATCGTCGTTCGTGTCGAACTGCACTCAGCGGTCACCAGGAAGGTAACTGAACTGGCCCGCATGCACATAGTCAACGATGGATTGGGAAATGCGACGCACGGGAATTACCGGGTGACGACGTTTCGCGGGCGGTCTTGTGAGGCGCTGGATAAGCGCGTTGTGAATCGCGATGGGATGCTCCGGAACTGGCCGCGCGAGAGCCTGCATGTCTGGAACCTCGTCTGCCGCGCTCTCGTGGAGTTGCGTTATCAGAAGGGATTTTTATGATGCACGGTCTAACGGTCTGGCAGCCCTGGGCCAGCCTCATCGCGGCTGGGGCGAAGCCATTTGAGTGGCGGCGTTGGACGCCTCCGCGCTCCTTGAGAGGACGTCGGCTGGCCATTCATGCCAGCGCTCGGAAGCCGTCCTCGCGCGAAATACACGCTATCATTTTTGACCTGCAACGGGACGGGAACGCTGGGACCAGCCTGAATGCGGAGATCGCCCTGCCACTTCTGGAGCGGTGGGCGACTTCGCCCGGGCACCTGCCACTTTCGTCGATACTGTGCACCGTGCAGGTTGGGGACCCCATCTCCGCCGCCCACTACGCGGTGCGGGCCGGTTCTATGCCGGCCGGGTATGAGGTCGATCCCCATATGTGGGGCTGGCCCCTGACCGATATTCGGCAGCTGGAACCGATGGTGCCTTGGAAGGGCGCCCAGGGCCTGTGGCAGTGGAATGGGACGGAGGCGCGGTCATGACCCGCGCCATGACAGCGCGGGCGCCGGTTTCTCCTCGGCGGCGGGCGTTGATTGCTCAGGCGCATATCGCTCGAAAGGCGCTGGCGCTGGATGAGGGGTCCTATCGCGCCGTGCTGGCGCGGGTGACCGGGCATGCCAGTTCGGCGGATTGCAACGATCGGCAACTCGATCAGGTCCTGGACGAATTCCAGCGTCTGGGCTGGCAAGGGCGGCGGGAGACGGGACGGCCTGCCAGCGAAAAATCCTGGGTGCGGAAAATCTACGCGATCTGGCGCGATCTGGCGCCGCTGCTGGACGACGCCGACGAGGCCGCGCTGCGCGGTTTCGTGGTTCGTCAGACCCGCTCGCGCGCCAACCCGGAGGGGATCGCCGACCCGGAATGGTTGTCGCCGCAGGAGGCCAACAAGGTGATCGCGGGGCTGCAAGGTTGGCTCGAAAAAACACGGCAAAAGGGGCAGGTCCATGTCGGTTGATGTCGCGTTTCTCAGGGATTGCCCCTTTTCGATCGTCACCCCGCGCGGCGCTAAGCCGTCGGCGAAAGAGGCGGCGATCTTGCAGCGTGCGCGCCCCCTCTGGACGGCCGGCTATGTCACGCAATCGCTGTCTACCGACGCAATCGGCCGGATCGTCCTGGCGATCCGTTTGACCGATACCGGCCGCGCCGCACTGGGGTTCGGGTTGTGATGAAATCCCTCCGGCGCGCCCAGCGCGAGGCCCTATCGGCCGAGGCGATTGCGGCGCTCGGTCTCGACCCCGTTGCGCAGGTTCTGCATGCGCAGGGCTATCGGCTGATGCCGGTCCATCTGCCCCGGCAGCCGAACAACGCCCGCGTGCGGCTGCGTCTGGTCTGGCGCGACGCGACCGGCGAGGGCGTGCTGACGGTGCGTTACACGCGGACGATGACCCCGCGTGCTTGAAATCCCGCCCCCGGCCGAGTTGGGCGAATTCGTCCAGGCGCTGGGGGCCGAGGACACGCTGCGCCTGATCGAAGCCTATGGCGGCACCTCGTTGTGGGTGCCGCACACGTTCGATCCCGCCCGACCGAACGTTGCGGCGCTGATCGTCGAATTCGATGCGCCGATGGTCAAGGCGATGGTGCAGCGCTGGGGCAAAGGCCCGTTGAAAGTGCCGAACATAAAATGGTGGCGTGCGAGGCTCTACCGAGCGCGCGGGCAGGAAATCGCGCGCATCGCCCGGCGGTTGGGCGTCGATGTCAAGACGGTCTGGAAATATCTGTCCGATGCCGGTATGACGAAACAGCAGGCCGAGCTTCCGCTCTGACCGCCGCGCTACCTGTGTAGCGCACCAGCCGGGCGCCCCGCCCCGCATCGTCCCCCTCGATAAACGCCGCGCATCCAGTCCGGACGCGGCCATTTCATTGGGGTGACAAGATGACCATCCAGACTTGGTTTCGCCAGCCGACCACGATCCACGGCCTGGCTGTTGTGGGCGCGGCGTTCGCGGGTGCCGTGCAGCATTATTTCACCGGGGATATGACCCTGGCGGCCGGCGCGGGCGCCATCGTCTACGCGGCGGTGCATCTGGCGACCGACGACCATACAGCACATGCCGTCGAGACGCTGGCGACCGACGCGACAGAAGCAATCGTCGCGCAGCAGGTCCGGGCGGCGTTGCCCAAGCTGCTCGCGGAGGCCGCGACCGTGGCGAACGACTTCATGGCCAGCCGCACGGCGCCAGTCGATCCAGCGGGCGGGGGTGCGACGGGCGCGAAAACCACGGTGGCGGGGCTGTTGGGCGCGATCCTGCTGACTGTCGGGCTTGCGGCGTGCGGCGAGACCCCGGCCCAGGTGGCCTGTCAGGTCGATGCGGTCGCGGTCGAGACGGCGGTGCCGGTGGCTGGCGCGCTGGGTGGCCCGGACGCGGCGGCAAAAGCGCAGGAGATCGCGACGATGACGGCGGCACTTCAGGCGGCGGTGGCGACGGAATGCGCGACGCTTCCTTTGCCCACTCCGGCGCCCTCGCCCCCGCCTCCTCTCCCTCTGGTCCCGACGCCGTTGGCGCAGCCGGCGGCTGGGCAGTAACCCGGCCGTGGATGCTGCCGATCGTGCGACCGATATCGAGGAGCGGGTGGACGCAGTCGTGCTGCGTCGCCCGGTGAGCGACCGGCCGGCCCGCGCCGGCATCCATTGCCTGATGTGCGGGGACGAAATTCCGGCTGCGCGTCGCCGGGCCGTGCCTGGGTGCTGCAACTGCGTCGAGTGCCAGGACACGTTGGAGAGGGGATGCGGGCGATGAGTATTTCCGAATGGAATTGGCCGACCATCGCGGGTGTGCTGACGGCCACGACGGTCGCGTGCAGCGCGGCATTTCTTGTGCTGAGAACGCATCTGGCCTCGGTTTTCGTGCGACGCCAGGAATTATCCGAGGTGGTGGCGCGGCTTGCGGGGGTCGAGAAGGCGCTTTCGAACGCCGCCGGGCATGCCGATATCCAGGCGCTGGAACGGCGGCTGGGCGGGCTGGCGCAGAGTGTTGCGGCCATCACGGCGTCGGTGGACGGCATCCAGCGCGCCGTTGGGACCGTGAGTCACCAATTGAACATGCTGTTCGAAGCCCAAATGAAAAAGGAGCAAGGTTGATGGGTACGCCGCTCAGGGATGTGCTGGAGCAGGACCGTCGTCTCGTGATTCTGCGCACGCTCGCCGATGGCGGGTACGCTCTGAACGAAGGGGTGCTGCGTCAGGCGCTACAGCGGATCGGGCATCCAGAAGCGACGCGCGATCTGATCCGAGCCGACGCCGAATTCCTGGCGCGGCACGGGTTGGTGCGCGTCGAAAAGCTACCGATGCCGTCCGGGGAATTGTGGGTTGCGCACCTGACGGAGGCGGGCCTGGATGTGGCCGGCGGTCAGCCGCACGAGGGTGTGGCGCGCCGGACGCCGGACGCCTGAACCGATGACCCGTGCGTCGTCGGTCGACCAGCTCGAACCGGAAATTCAGGCCGAGATCGGGCGGCTACGGATGCAGGGCTGCACGATCGATGCGATCGTGGCGCATC
The DNA here is from genome assembly GCA_025354865.1 of Acetobacteraceae bacterium. GTDB lineage: Bacteria > Pseudomonadota > Alphaproteobacteria > Acetobacterales > Acetobacteraceae > Rhodopila. The sequence continues at coordinate 4,976 of JANXMB010000129.1, forward strand.
TGCGCACGCTGCACGGGGTTACATCGGTCAGCCGCTCGGCGATGGGGCGGCACGTCAAACGGCTGGACAAAGCAACCGAGCGGATACGGCGCAGTCGGCAGGACGCGGAGGCGCTGAAGGCGACTTTTGGGGACGCGCCGGAAAGCACGATCGCGCGGGTCAATATCGAAATGATGCACTCGCTGCTGTTCGGGCTGATGTCGGGCGGCGACGACGAATTGGACGAAGAGGCGCTGAAGTCCCTCGCGGGGAACCCGCAGGGTATCGCGTTTATTGCGAAGTCGATGAAGGACTTGGCTGCGGCCAGCAAGATCAACGAGGACTTTGTCACGCAGTTGGAAAAACGCGTGGCGGACAAGGCCCGGTCGGAGGCGGCGAAGGCGGTGGATGCGGTCGGGCGGGAGCGCGGGATTACCCGCGAGACGCTGGAAGCGATCAAGGCCGGCATCTTCGGCATAAAAGCGGCAGCATAGGATAGAGCGATGAGCGACGGTTGGCAGGCGCTTCTGACGTTCATGTGGCAGCCGCGATATGACGGGTCGCGACACGATCACGCTCCTGGCGAGGTGTTCGATACCTGTCGGGGCGTGACGGACATGCTGCGGACGGAAGCCGAGCGGCGAGGGATCGCGCCGGCTGGGGTGGCGCTACAGGACCTGACGGACGCGCAACTGGCGACGATCCTGCATTGGGAGTGCTGGCAGCCGGTCCAGGGCGACGCATTATGCTTGCGGGGCGCGGCCCCGGTTGCGTTTTTACTGGGTAACATGGCGGCAATGGCTGGCGCCGGCCGGGCGGTGCAACTGGCGCAGCGTGTGCTGGGCGGTCTGGTTGTCGATGGCGGACTAGGATCGAAGACGTTCGCGGTGATCGTCGCAGCCGTCGCGCGCGGCGACGATGTGGTCGGGTCTTTGGCCTGTGCCGACGATATATTTTTCGCCCAATGCCAACAGGCCGACGTTTTCCTGCGCGGCTGGGAGGCGCGGGTCGCCGATGCCGTGGCGACTGTTCGGGGCTGGAGCGCCGGCCATGAGTAGTGCTGCCGATCATCCCGATGTCTTCCTGCCTTATCAGCAGACGCTTTGGCAGACGATCGAGGGCAATCAACTGACCGTTGTCGAGAAATCGCGGCGGACGGGGTTTTCCTGGGCATTGGGCGCAATCGCGGCCTCGGTCGCGGGCGCGAGCCGAGCGGCCGGCGGGCAGGATGTCCTGTATATGGGCTATGAAAAGGACATGACGCGCGAGTTTATCGACTACGTGGCGGAGGCGGCGAAGTCGTTTCAGATCGCGGCGTCGGCGGTCGAGGAATTCGTGTTCCCCGACCCGGATCGACCCGACAAAACCATCGGCGCGTTCCGGGTTAAGTTCGCCTCGGGGTTCGAGGCGATCGCGCTGCCGTCGGTGCCACGGGCGCTGCGCGGCAAGCAGGGGTTGGTGATCTTGGACGAGGCGGCGTTCATGGACGACTTGCCGGAAGTCCTGAAATCGGCGCTGGCGCTGCTGATCTGGGGCGGCAAGGTGGTTGTCGTTTCAACCCACAACGGCGAGGCGAACGCATTCAACGGGCTGGTGAACGACGTGCGCGGTGGCCGGCAGAAAGGCGCGCTGCTGCGGCTGACGTTCGACGAGGCGCTGGCGCAGGGGCTGTATCGGCGCATCTGTTTGACGCGCGGGATCGCCTGGACGCCGGAGGCCGAGGCCGCGTGGCGCACGGAAATCCTGGCGATCTACCGCGATAACGCGGACGAGGAATTGCACGTTATTCCGAACCCGGCGTCGGGGGTCTATCTGCCGGGCACGCTGATCGAGGCGCGGTCGGTCGAGGGCATTCCGGTGCTGCGGTTCAACGGGCCGACCGATATGGCGCTGTGGCCGGAAGCCCAGCGTCGGACCCAGGTTCTGGATTGGTGCGAGGCCGAAATACTGCCTGTCGTCGCGGCCCTGGATACCAGCGAACCGCATGTGATGGGCGAGGATTTCGGGCGCATTCGCGACCTGACGGTGCTGTGGGTGCTGGCGATCGGCGCCTCGACCGTGCGGCAGACGCGGTTGGTGATCGAACTGCGGGGCACGCCCTTCGAACAACAGCGGGACATCCTGTTCTATCTGTGCGATCGGCTGCCGAAGTTCAGCCGGGCGAAGATGGATAAAGGCGGCAACGGGGCTTACCTCGCGGAGGTGGCGCTGCAACGCTACGGCAGCCGGATCGAGGCGGTGCAGTTCAGCGAGGAATGGTATCGCACGGAAATGCCGCCGATGAAGGCCGCGATCGAGGACGGCATGTTCGTGCTGCCGCGCGACCGCGACGTGCATACCGATCTGCGATCCCTGAAGCTGATCCGTGGCGTGGCGCGAGTGGCAGAGCGCACGCGGGTGGACGAAACGGCCAGCCGGCATGGCGACGCGGCGATTGCGGCGGCGTTGGCCTACTCGGCCAGTCGCGCCGAGCCAATGGCATACGAATACGAGGGCGCGCCGCAGCGGGGGTTGCCTCGGCCGGTCTGGCGCGATCGAGGCGACGACGCGGATTGGGACGACGGCGACGGGGCGCGGGGCGGTTCGATGCCCGTGCTGCGCGGGGCCGGCTGGTGAGCTACTGGCAGGATACCGAGGACCCCGAGGAAGCGCAGCGTGTGCGTGCCGTGGCGGTGCAGGCGGCGGGTTTGACGTTGGACGCACTGCGCGCGGCGGCGCCCTGCGGAACATACGAGCATGGGTTTCTGCGGCGCGATCCGCGCGCGTTCGACGCGGTGGACTTCGCGCTGCTCGACCGTTTGGCCTGGCACTACCGGCGGCGACTGCCGCGATACCTCCGTCCCGCCTTGAACCCCGACGATTCTATCGTGAGAGAGCAAAATGGCTGAGAATGTGCTGGGCCGCGCCTGGACGGCATTGAACGGGTGGGTGGATCAGTTCGGGAAGACGGTGCCGCGCGCCGATCAGGCGACCATGGACGTGGAAATTTCCCCGGTCGGGGCGCTGCATGCGCGGCCGCCGTTCATGGGGCACCTTGCGTGGGATCTGAACCCGCAGCAGCTGGGGGCGATCATGCAGGCGGCGGCGACGGGTTCGTCGCTGGAATGGTTCATCCTAGCGGAAGAAATCGTCGAGCTTTACCCGCATCTGGCGGCGCTGCTGGCCAAGCGGGCGCGGCAGGCGGCGCAGTTGCCGATTACGGTCATCGCGGCCGACGACCAGGACCCGGCGGCGCGGAAGCATGCCGAACTCGTGGAGGAATGGCTGGAAACCGGGGTGCTGCAAGAGGCGCTGCCCGACATGCTCGATGCGATCGGGAAGGGTTTCTCCATCCACGAGATCGTCTGGGAGCAGCAGCCCGGGCGGACGCGGCCGGCGCAACTGCTGTATCGGCCGCAGCGGTTTTTCGAATTCAGCCCCGAGGATGGGCAAACGATCCGACTACGGACGGGCGAGGGGTTCGACGATCTGGTGCCGCATAAGTTTTTGATCCACCGGCACCCGTCGAAGAGCGGGAATACGGTGCGTTCGGGGCTGATCTGGATGGCCGCGTTTTTGTGGTGCTACGCCACATTCACGCAGAAAGATTGGCAGTTGTTCGTCCAGGGCTACGGCATGCCCCTTCGGCTCGGCCGGTACGGCCCGGAGGCGTCCGACGGCGACAAGCGCGTGCTGCGGCAGGCGGTGTTCAGCATTGCAGGGGATGTCGCGGCGATCATCCCGAAATCCATGGAAATTGAATTCGTTGAGCCGGGCGACCGCTCGGCCGGCACGGACCTGTATCTCAAGCGGATGAACTGGCTGGACCAACAGGTCAGCAAGCTGGTGTTGGGCGGCACCGCCGGCACCGACGCAATCAGCGGCGGGCATGCTGTCGGGCAGGAGCATCGCGCGGCCGAGCAGGACGTGGAGAAATACGACGCGTTTCTGCTCTCGACGGCGATCACGCGGCAGATCGTGCAGGCGATGGTGGCGTTCACGTTCGGGCCGCAGGCGGAATACCCGGTCCTGGTCATCGGCCGGCCGGACGAAATTCCGATCAAGGATATCGTCGAGGCGGTGGCGGACCTCGGGGGCATGGGCTTGAAGGTCAAGGCGTCGGAGATACGGGCGCGTTTGCAGTTGAGCGAGCCGGAAGAGGGCGATGAGACGATCGGCGGCATGCCGGCCCCGGTGGAAAAACCGGCGATCCCCAGCCCGGCGCGACAGCTGCCGGCGGACGGTTTCACGAGGCGGCTGTTCGAGGACCTGTTCGCGCTGCATGCCGACCTGCCGGACGAGACGATGGCCGCGCTGAACGAGCGGGTGGCGCGGGAGGCGGCGGGCGCACTGCACGGGATGACGGAACAGGTGCGCGCGGCATTCGAGGCGGCGACGGACCTGCACGATCTGGCGCGGCGGGTGCATGCCCTGAAGCTCGATCCGAAAGCGTTCGGAGAGGCGATGGCGCAGGGGATGGCGCTGGCCCACCTGATGGGACAGGCCGAGTTATTGACCGAGTTGAAGCGGTGAGGTCGGCGGGTCATGGCTGACACGGTCCTGGAGGCGCTGGACCTGCCGTTCCAGGAGGCGGTGGATTTCTTCCGGCAGAAGGTCCGGGTGCCGACGGCGCGGTGGGACGATCTGTGGCAGACCGCGCACGATCATGGGTTCATGGTGGCGGGCGCTGCAAAGGACGATCTGCTGGCGGATTTTCAGAAGGAAATCGCCAAGGCGCTGGAGGAAGGCACCACGCTGGCGGATTTTCGGAAATCGTTCGACGCGATCGTCGAGCGGCATGGCTGGAGCTATAACGGCAGCCCGGGTTGGCGATCCCAGATCATCTATGAGACGAACCTCTCAACGGCCTATTCGGCAGGTCGTTACGCGCAATTGACCGACCCCGATGTGAAGGCACATTTCCCCTACTGGACGTATGTCCATTCCGGCAGCAGCCATCCGCGCAAGCAGCATTTGTCCTGGAGCGGGCTGACGCTGCGGGCCGACGACGCGTTCTGGCGGGCGCATTACCCGCCGAACGGCTGGCGCTGCGGCTGCCGGGTGTCGGCCACGTCGGACGATGGGTTGCGGCGAATGGGCAAGACCGAGCCGGACAAGGCGCCGCCGGCCGAGACGCGGCCGTGGCAGGACAGCCGGGGGAAAATCCATCAGGTGCCGGTCGGGATCGACCCGGGGTTTGCGTATAGCCCAGGGCGAGCATGGCAGGAGGGCGCGAAGGCGCTGCCGGTGAGCGGGCCGAACTGGCGCCCGGTCGGCGGCACCGAGACGTGACCGGCGCGACCGTCGCCTACACGCTGGATAGCGGGGCCTATACCGCTGCTGTCGCGCAGCTCGGTGGCGTGCTCAAGAGCGGCCTACTCAAAGCGGTGGGCGTGGCACTGGTCGAGGAAACTCAGCAGCGATTCGATGCGGGCGTCGATGTCTGGGGCACCCGCTGGGCGCCACTACTGCCAGCCTATGCGGCGATCAAACGGGGGCCGGGGATTTTGCGGGCATCGCTGATGCTCCAGCGATCGATCACGTTCGCGGTGTCGGGCAACACCGTCTCGGTGGGCAGCAACCGGGTCTATGCGGCGGTTCACCAGTTCGGTGCGACGATCCGGCCGGTGCGCGCCAAGGCGTTGGCATTCCGACTGGGCGGTGTCGGGGCGAAGGGGCGGGGGGGCTTTGTCCGCGCGCAATCGGTGACGATCCCGGCACGCCCTTATCTGGGGTTCGGGCCGAAGGACGAGCGGGCGGTGCTGGAGGTATTACAGCGCGAGGTGGCGCGGGTGTTCGGCTGACGGCGGTCGCTATGCGCCCGTGCGGCGCTGGGGGAGCACGCCGCCGATGCCGGTGCGGTTTTAAGAGACCGTTAATAGCGTTTAAGAGGGGGTTACGCGGCGCGGCCGGCACCGGCTGTCCCTTCGAAGCCACTTTCGGCACAGGCCGCTGGGCAGGCGTCTGACGGGATATTCGCGCCGGGCCGGGGCGGCGGCCGCGCTACCAGTGTAGCGCGCAGGCGTGCAGCGGTGGCGGCATGATCCCACCCCATGCTTACCAACGCAATCATCTTCGTCAGTTTCGACGGCACAGGCGTTCCCGACTGGGTGCGCTTGATGCCCAAGGGGACGTTTCGGCCGGCCTCGGCGTCCGACCGGCGCGGGCCGTTCGTGCTGTCCGATCTCGCCGGGGTCATCGCCGCAACCGAGCCGGGGCTGCCGCTGCTGGTCGATGAGGATCACGTCTCGTTGCAGCCGGGGGTGGCGGCGCCGGCCCGTGGCTGGATCGTCGAACTACAGGCGCGCGACGACGGGCTGTACGGACGGGTCGAATGGACCGAGACGGGGCGCGCGCTGGTAGCGGAGCGGGCCTATCGCGGGTTCAGCCCGGTGTTCACCGCCGGCAAGGGCGGTGTCGTGGAAAAGGTTTTGAGTCTGTCGCTCACGAACAGCCCGGCGCTGCCGGAACTCAACATGTTTCATTCTGAGAGGAACCACACGGTGGAAATGACAGTTGCACTGCGGCAGGCGTTGGGGTTGCCCGACACCGCCGACGATGCTGCGATCCTGGCGCGGGTGACGGAGACCGTCGCAGCGATGGGTTCGCATACGACCGGCCTGACCGGGTTGGCCAGCGCTGCCGGGATCGCCAGCACGGGCGGGAGCGGCGCAATGTTCGTCGCATTGCGCGAGCGGCTTGCCGGTAACGGAGACGTGGCCACGCTGACGGCGCAGGTGCGGTCGCTGGAAACCGCGCTGGGCACGATGCGCCAGGGTGTCGCCCAGGCGGCGGCGGGACGGTTCGTCGACGATCAGATCAAAGCAGGCAAGCCGATCAACGCGCTGCGCGAGCATTACATCAAGCGACACATTGTCGATGCGGCTTCGGTCGAGACCGAGTTGAACGCGCTGGCCTCGATCAATGCCGGGGGGATGACGGGTCGCGGCGAAGGCGGGGGTGGCGAGATCGCGCTGACCGCCGTGGATCGCGAGGTGATCGAGCGGATGATGGTCGATCCGAAGGCTTATCAGGCCGAGGTCGCGCGTCAGGCCGGGCTGCGTCAGGCTGCCGGGGGTGCCCGCTAATGGCCCTCTCTGCGAGTTTCATCGCGCGGCGGTTCGGCCAAGCGCCAGCCGTCACGGGCTTTGCCTACAAGGTGCGGGCGGGGGCCAAGGTTTGGCGCGGCGGCATGCTCGGGGTGGATTCCTCGGGCAATCTGGTGCCGGTCAACACCGTCGCAGCGCTCGCGGTGGCGTTCGTCGGGATCGCCGATCGCGATTACGACAACTCCGCCGGAGCCTCGGCGTCGGGCGATAAGGTTTCGGCCTTGAAGGGCGCGTTCCTGCTCACGGTGCCGAGCGCGACGGCGTCGAACATCAACGCCACGGTCTACGCCTCCGACGACAACACTTTCACGCTTACGGCGGGAAGCAACCTCGCGATCGGCACGTTGGCCGGTTTCGATGGCGCGCAGACCATCGTGAAGCTGCTGGGGAGCTAAGCCATGCCGATCATTACCATGCCGTTGCTGGCCTCGATCAACAATGCGGTCAGCACGCGGTTCAACACGCAGCTGGCGATGACCGAGCCGAAATGGCCGAAATTCGCCGAGGAGGTCGCGTCGACCGGGGATACGTCGGTTTATCCGCGCCTCGATATGATCCCCGGTATGCGGGAGTGGTTCGGCGATCGCGTCGTCAACAGCCTGTCGGCGGTGACATTTCGCGTGCCGAACCGCCTGTTCGAAAACACCATCGGCATCCGGCGCGAGCAGATCGAGGACGATCAGTACGGGTTCCTCGGCCCGGCAGCGGCGCAGATGGGGCGGAATGCGGCCGTCTACTACGACGTGTTGCTCGCCCAGGCGATGAAGGCGGCGAATGCGAGCGCGAGTTACGACGGGTCGCAGAATTTCTTCGACGTCGCGCACACGAACTATGCGATTTCCGGCGGGGTGGCGACGACGACGACGGCGGCGAACTTCGTCACGGGCGCAAACCCGCCGTGGTTCCTGCTGGATACGTCGCAGGTGCTAAAACCGTTCTTCGTGCAGAAGCGGCGCCCGCCGGTGATCACGCCGAAGATCGCTTTGACCGACGACAACGTGTTCAACCAGGGCGAGTTCATCTGGGGCGCCGACTTCCGTGGCGCGGTTTCGCCCGGCATCTACCAATACGCCTACATGTCGCAGGCGACGTTCAACATGGCCAATCTGGTCGCCGCCCGCGTGGCGATGGCCAGTTGGAACCGGCCGGACGGCGTGCCCATGGGCGTCATGCCGAACATGCTGGTTGTGCCGAGCACCTACGCGTTGCTGGCGCAGAAATATTACTCCAGCGAGTACGACCCGCTGGTTTCCACCCTGACGCCCAACCTTGTGCAGGGGCAGTTCGAAGTCGTCGAAAACCCGTTCCTGAACTGAGGGTGTCATGGCGAAGAACGTGCAAGCGGCGGTCGCCGACGGGACCGTGCATATCCTCTGCCTCCGTCCCGGTTTGCGCCGGGGCGGGATCGCCCACCCGGCGCATGCGGTGCATGCGCGCGTCGATCTGACGCGGGAGCAACTGGTGGCGATATTGGCAGACCCGCTGCTGGTCGTCGTCGTGGGCGTGCGGTTGGCGCTGGACGATCTGCCGGCCGAGGCGGACTGACCGATGGCATACGCCGGCGTAGACGACATGGTGCAGCGGTTCGGGGAGCGGGAGATGATGCAGCTCTCCACGCCGTCCGGTCAGGACATGGACGGCATCGTGACGGATGTCGTGGAGCGGGCGCTGGCCGATGTCAGCGCTCGGGCCGACAGCTACCTGCGGATGAAATACCGCACGCCGTTGGACGTGGCGCCGCCGGAAGTGGTCGGTCACATCTGCCACATGGCGCGTTATGAGTTGGCGGCCGGCGGCGATAAGTCGGGGTCGGAAGACATGAAAATCCGGCGCGACGAGGCGATCGGCTGGTTGCGGGAAATCCGCGACGGGAAGGTCAAGCTCGATCTGCTGGAGGTTTCCGACGACGACGAAAGCACGGCGGAAGTGTCCGTGCGGGAGAATAGCATCGGCGGGTGGCTGCGATGACTGCGGATATCGCCGTCGTCGCGCCGGGGCCGCTGGACGCGATCGGACGGGCGCTGGAAGCGCGGTTGCGGCTGGTGTTCCGCGAACAGGAATTCGGGCTGGTCTGGCTGCCGGCGCGGCCGACGGCGCAGACCTGGAACCGGCTGGTCAAAACATACCCGATGCTCGGCCTGAGTTTCCTCGGTTGGAGCAAAGGCGAAACGCAGTCGGACCTGACGGGTTTGAGCCATTGGGCGGCGATCATCGCGGTGCGCAACCCCGATGTGAACACCGGGCGGCTGTTCGGCGACAAAACCGGGCCGGGCATTCTGACGCTGCTGCCGCTGATGGCGGCGCTGCTGAACGGGTTGTTCGTGCCGGGCATCGGCAGCGCCAACGCGCACGACATGTCGCACGTCGTGGTCGACGGGTTGGACCGGGAAGACGTGGCGTTCGGAATGGTCGAGGTCACGGTGAAAACCGGGTTCGGGCTGGGCGATCTGCTGACGGGCGATGGGACGGTCGGCGATGCGCTCGGGTCGATGTCCATCGCGTGGTCATTCGACGGGGGTCAGACGACCGCCGTCACAGAGGAGGTGATGCTGCCATGAGTATCGACGTGAAGCCGTCCGGTGAGGATCGGAAGGTCCCGGTGCCGGGCAGAGAGCGGGTTTATTTCCCGCACGACGTTTGGACGCGGGCCGAGGACTCGTTCGAACTGCGCCGGCTGGTGGACAGCGGCGATCTGGTGGTGCGGGGCGATGCACCCGCCGATCCGCCCGCCAGTTTTTCTCACGCGGAGAGCTAAGCCATGTCCGGCACAATCGCGCCTGTGATCGCATTCAACGAAATCCCCTACGTCTGGGAAGTCCCGGGCGAATACATGGAAATCGTCCCCAATTACCAGAATACCGGTCCGCTGCCCTGGCCGGCGCGCGATTTGATTATCGCCCAGAAACTGACGACGGGGAGTGCGACCCTCGCGACGCCCTATCCGGTGACGCGGCCGCAGGATGCGACAGCGCTGTTCGGCGCGGGGTCGCAGGCCGAGGCGATGGCGATCGCGTGGCTTGCCGCGAACCAAGCCGGCACGCCGCTGGAGGTGATCGCGCTGGCCGACAACGGGACATCGAAAGCCTCGGGCACGTTCACAATCGGCGGCAGCTGGACGGCGCCGGGCACTCCAGCGATCGAGGTCGGGGCCGCGCGGTATTACGTGCCGGCGGCGAGCGCTGACACGCCGACGACGATCGCGGCGGCGCTGATGGCGGCGATCAATGCCGATCTGCAGGCGCCCGTCGTGGCGACGGTGGCGGCGGGGGTGCTGACGGTGACGGCGAAAAATACCGGGGCCGAGGGCAACAATATCAACCTGTGGGTCAGCCCGGCGTTCGGCGACGTGCTGCCGGTCGGTATGACAATCGCTATCGCGGCGATGTCCGCCGGGGCGACGAACCCGAGCATCGCGGCGGCAATCTCGGCGATCGTGGGGAATTGGTATACCGGCATCTCTATGCCGTATCAGGACAGTTCGAATATCGCGCTGCTGGGGGCCGAACTGGCGCGGCGTTATACGGCGATGGTGCGGCAGGACGGTTTGGGGTTTGTGTGCCTGACCGGCACGCTGTCGCAGCAGCTTTCGGCGGGGTCGAACGCCGACCGACAATTCATTTATGCGCCGGGGATGACAAACCCGCGCGGCCTGCCCTGGGCGATCGCGGCCAGCCTACAGGGGGTGGCGGCGCGGGAGTTGACGAACGACCCGGCGCGGCAACTGCGCGGGCTGGTGCTGCCGGGGATCCTGGGGTCTCGGCCGACCGACCGGCGCATCCCGACCGAAGAGCAGCAGATGCTGGTCGGCGGGGTTTCCACCCTGCGCACGACGCGCGACGGGACGGTGACGATCCAGAAGCTGGTCTCGACCTACACGATCAACAACCAGGGCGTCATCGATCCGGCGTGGCATGAAATCCACGATGCGGCGGTGGGTAGCCGGGTGCGGCACGACTGGCGCACTTATGTCGCCTTGACCTATCCGCGCGCCAAGCTGGCCGACGACGGGACGGTTGCGGCCGAGGCGGACCAGACGGTGGTGACGCCGAACCGCATGGCCGCAAGCTGGGCCTCGCGCATGATGGTCTACGAGCGCAACGGCTGGATCGAAGGCGCGCAGGTGCTGGCGCGGCAGGCGCGGTTCGTCCGCGATCCGAACAACCGCAATCGGCTCAATGCCAGCCAGCCGATCAAACGGATCGGCAACATGCAAGTGCTGGCCGGTCAGATGCAGTTCCAGGTGTAGGAGTAGATCATGGCCGTTCTCGGTATCATCAAGGTTTTCTGGGGTGGAAACGAACTGAACATCAAGCCCGGCGGGTCGCTGAAACTGGGCGGGGTGATCGGTTCGCCGGTCATCTACGGCACCCAGGTCGGCACGGCCGGGAAGATGGCGGAAAGCGAGATCAAGGTGAAAGCCGTGGTCCGCTCCGGCGAACGCGTCACCGACCTGTATCCACCGCTGGTCGAACAGGAAATGCAGGTGCACTGCGACACCGGGCAGTTGTTCGTGTTCGG
>JANXMB010000140.1 GCA_025354865.1 Acetobacteraceae bacterium
ACGCGGGAGAGTAGGTCGCCGCCAGGTCTTCCAACCCACCCTTCCACCCAAAATCACCCCCGCGGGGTGGAGCAGCCCGGTAGCTCGTCAGGCTCATAACCTGAAGGTCATAGGTTCAAATCCTATCCCCGCAACCACCGAGAATACACCCCCAGGAACAAACGTTCCTGGGGGTTTGTCGTTTGACACTCCCGCACGCCGCTGCTGGCCGTAAGCGTCCGGTCATTCGTAAGCGGTAAGCGTCCGGTCTGACGGGGGCAACTCCAGGCGGCACGCTCGTGATACATGGTTGAAAATCCGCCTGGACCGCCGCTGACCGGCGCGCTTGACGGGCGAACGTTGGCCGCACAAGGATGGGGCCTTGCTGCCTCGATACCGCGCATCGGGGGGCAGTGCTGGCCGGTGGTCGCGGAGACCGCCGCGAGGCTGGCAGCAGGGGCACGGCATGTCTGGAACGACGATTTCGAGCGCCGCCAGTGTCGGCATTGTGCTGACCGCCGCGAGCGAAATGCCGCTGCTGATTACCGAGACGGGCTCGGTTTTCGCTAATGGTTACTACGCTTCGGCCGTGTACAGCGCAATCGATACGCGGGCCACGATTGTCAATGCCGGAATTCTGAATGGCGGCGGCTACGGCATCAACCTGCATAATGGCGGGCGGATCACCAACGGCAGCCCATCGGCGCTGAACGCCTCGATCAGCGGGGGCTATGACGGCATCCTGGCAGGGGCGCGGGCCCGGGTATCGGTCACCAATTTTGGCACCATCGCCAGCACCAACTTCACGTCTGGCAGCGGGGTGAACGCTGGGGGCGACGCGACGGTGAGCAACGGCGCCAGCGGGGCCACCGCGGCAACGATTTCGGGGTATTTCGAGGGGGTGTTTATCGGCGGCGCCAACGCCACCGTCACCAATATGGGCACCATCATTGCCACCGGCACGTCGTCGCAGTTGGGCGAGTCGAGCATCGGCGTGTATTTGCGCACTGGCGGGCAGATCACCAACGGCAGCGCCCGGCATACCGCCGCGACGATCAGCGCCCCCGATTTCGGCGTCGAAGTGGCGCACGCGCCGGGGGTGGTGAATAATTTTGGTACCATCACCGGCACGGGCCCGCTGGGCCGCGGCGTGCTGCTGATCTCCGGCGGCATCGTGCGCAATGGCAGCGCGCAAGACACCGCAGCCTATATCAACGCCGAATCGAAGAATGGGGTTTACGCGGGCGGCACCATCGCCTCAGCGGTCACCAATTTCGGCACGATCACCGGCGGCAAGAACGGGGTAGCGCTGCAAAACGGCGGCACCGTGGTCAACGGATCGCGCACCGACACCACGGCGCGGATCAGCGGCGCGCGCCAGGGTGTGTATATCGAAGGCCGCGTTCCTTCGATGGTGGCCAATTCCGGCACCATTACGTCCAGCAACGGCTTTTGGGGCGTGTCGATCTATCTGCGCGGGTCGGTTTGGAACGGCAGCACGGCCAATAGCACAGCATTGATTAGCGGCGGCGGCGGCATCTATAATGGCGGCATCGCCAATGTTACGAATTACGGCCGCATCCTGGGCACTACGCGGCCAGGGATCGAGCTGAAATCCGGCGGCGCGGTGACCAATTTTGGCACCATTTCGAGCGCCAACGGTACGGCGATCTATTTTGGCAATTCGGATAGCCGGCTGGCCATGACGCCCACCGCGCAATTCGGCGGCAAGGTGCTGGCGGGCAGCGGCAACAACACGCTGCAACTGATGCCGGGCGGCGTGAGCGGCACGCTGAGCGGCCTGGGCAGTTCATTTGTCAATTTCTCCAATATTGCGGTGGACAGCGGCGCCGACTGGACGCTGACCGGCACCCACAGCGTGTCGGCTTTGGCGGTGCGCGGCACGCTCAACCTTGCCGGCAGCGTAACGGTGAGCGGCACGCTGAACCCGGCGCCGGGCGGGCTGGTCGCGCTTGGCGCCAGCGCCACGATTGAAGTGAACGCTGTACTGGGCACCGGCCCGGCCATCAGTTTTCTGAACAACAATACATTGATCGTCGACGAAGGAGCTGCATTCGGGCAAATCACCGGACCCGGCCCGGCAACCGGCCCATTGCTGCGCAATTTCCATGCGGGTGATGCGGTCGATCTGCGGGACCTGCCATTGGCAGGCGTGATTGTGCTGGATTACTTTAGTCAAACCGGGGAATTACAGATCGGCCACGGCAGCGGCACCCCAGCGGCCGCTTTGTTTTTCGAGAGCGCCACACTTGGGAACGGTTTTTTTCAGCTTGCGCCGGACGGCGTGGGCGGCACGTTGCTAACCCGTAGTTGAGCAGTCCTGCCGGTTCAGGCACGCTGCCAAGCGCATGAGCCATCGCGGAGCCGACCATTGAGCCTTAGCCCCCTTTGCCCGTGCGGCAGCGGTCTGCGCCGCTTGAATTGCTGCGAAGCCTCTCCCGGCGCGCTGCGGCCCACCGAGGCGATTCGCCATCTGACCCCACTGATCGAACGCGCCACCCAAGCGCTGCGCACCGGGGCTGCCGGGGTGGCCGAACGGTTGGCAATCGACATCCTCGAACTGGCACCCGGCCAGACCGGCGCGCTCGCCGTGCTGTATGAAGTGCGCAAAGCCTCCGGCCCGGCGTCCGCCGTGGAGGCCCTAATCCGCCGGCTGGTGTCGCTCGATCCGAACAACTACTGGGCCATCAACGAGATCACGCTGCTGATGCTGGGCAAGGGCAGCCTTGCCGAAGCGGAAACGCACGCCCGCAACGCCGTGCGCGTCGCCCCCGAGGCGCCGCAGTCGCATAATCTGATGGGCATGGTGCTGACCGAGGCGCGGCGGCCGCAGGTGGGCGAATACCACTACCGGCAAGTGGTCGCGCTATCCGGCGCGCGCGACCCGATCCTGCTGGCGAACTTGGCGTGGAATCTGAAAACCCAGGGCCGCATGGAGGAAGCCCGCGCGCTGTATCAGGAAGCGGCGCGCAGCGGCCCACCGGTAATGCAAACCCTGCTCGGCTGGGCGCGGATGGAGGAAGCCGACCGGCATTTCGACGCCGCCAACGAGGCGCTGGACCGCGCGGACGCGATTGCGCCTGAAAACCCGAGTATTCTGCTGGCCCGCGCGGTGCTGCTGGGCCGGATGCGGCGGCATGAAGACGCTCTGGCCGTGCTCGACCGCGTGGCGGCACTGAGCCACGACGGCAGCCTCGGCCCCAACGAATTGCTGGAAAAGGGCCGGCTGCTGGACCAAATGGGCCGCTTCGACGACGCCTGGGCGGCGTTCGCCGATGGCAAGCGCAAAGCCCGCGAAATGACCGGCTACGCCTACATGGCGGAGCACGCCCAGCAGCTTGCGGGCCGAATGAAAGGCTTCTTCACCGCCGGACGGCTGCGCACGCTGCCGCGCGGCACGCGCCGCGCGGACATCGCGCAACCGCTGTTCATCCTGGGTTTCCCGCGCTCCGGCACCACGCTGGTCGAGCAGTCGCTGTCGGCGCATCCGCGCATCAACGCGGGCGACGAACTGCCGATGATCACCGAAATCGCCGACCTGATGCCGCGCCTGTTCGAAAGCCCGCTGACCTATCCCGAGGCGCTGGCTGAATTGTGGATGGGCGACCGCCGCGAGGGGCTGGACACGCTGCGCGACCATTATTTCGACAAAGCCCGGCAACTTGGCGTGCTGCGGCCCGGTGCGGCGTGGTTCACCGACAAAATGCCGCTCAACGAAACGCATCTTGGGTTAATTGGCCTGATTTTCCCGGCCTCGCCCATGGTGCATGTGCTGCGCCATCCGCTCGACGTGGTGCTGTCGGTATTCTCCAACCATTTGACGCACGGCTTTTTTTGCGCTTACAGCCTGGAAAGCATCGCCCAGCATATGGTACTGGTGCATGATCTGGTGGCGCACTACCGGGCGCAAATGGCGCTGCGTTACTTGCCGGTGCGCTACGAGGACATCGTGGAGCGGCAGGAGGAGAGCGTGCGTGGCATGTTGGACTTCGCCGGTGAGCCGTTCGACCCGGCGTGCCTGCAATTCCATGAAAACCGCCGCTATGCGCGCACCGCCAGTTATGCGCAGGTGACAGAAAAGCTCTACGCCAGTTCGCGCTTCCGTTACCGCGATTATTTGCGTCATCTGGAACCGGTACTGCCGGTGCTGGCGCCGTTGATCGAACGGCTGGGCTACAGCGTGTGAGCAACAGCGCCGCCAGCGAAACGCTGATCGGTCTGCCCATGGGGCAGGTGTGGCGCATCGCCGACGAGTACCAGCAGGCTGGGCGGCTGGACGAGGCCGAGGAATTGCTGCGCCGGGTGCTGGACGCCGCACCACGCCAGCCGGACGCGCTGCATCTCGCGGGGCTGGTGGATTTCCGCAAAGGCCGCTTTGCCGCGGCCGCCGCGAAAGTCGAACTGGCAATCCAGCACGGTGTCGATACACCGCTGTATTGGCGCAATCTGTGCACGATGTACGAACGGCTCGGCCGTTACGATGACGCGGTCAATGCCGGCGAACGCGCGGTGGCGCTCGATCCGGCCGATGCGGGGGCCTATCACAACCTAACGGTCGTGCATTACCGGCGGCTCGACATCGACGGCAGCATCGCCTGCGCCCGGCAGGCCATCGCACTCGATCCAACCTTGCCCGGCTCGCATTTCGCGCTGGCCGAAGCGCTGCTGTTGCGCGGTGAACTGGCCGAGGGCTGGGAGGAGTACGAGTGGCGCTTCCGCATCCCCGGCACTCCGCCGCCGTTGCCAAATGCGACGGCGCCGCAATGGGACGGTGCGGCGATGCCGGACGGCGCGTTGCTCCTGGTGGCCGATCAGGGCTATGGCGACGCACTGCAATTCTGCCGTTACGTGCCATGGGCGGTCGCGCGGTGCGGTCAGGTAACGCTGGCGTGCTCGCCGGAGCTTGAAAGCCTGCTGCGCCCGGCGTTTCCGCGCGCCACCATCGTCAGCCGCTGGGAATCGGCGCCACCGTATCAGGCATGGTGTCCGCTGTCCGGTCTGCCGCGCCTGCATGGCACCCGCCTGGACAGCATTCCGGCCGCGCCGGCCTATCTGCGCGCCGATCCGGCTGCCGCGACCATGTGGCGGACGCGGCTGGATGCGCTGGTGCCGCGCGGATTCCGCCGGGTCGGCGTCGCCTGGGCCGGGCGGCCGACACACAACAACGACAGCAACCGCTCAGCTTCGCTGGCCACGCTGGCGCCTTTGGCGACTGTTCCGGGCATTGCATTGATCAGTTTGCAAAAGGGCCCGGGCCAGGACCAGATCGGCGCGTATTACGGCCGCGCGCCGCTGCTGAACCTTGGGCCGGAGCTTAACACGTTCGCCGAAACGGCGGCGTTGCTCGAAGCGCTCGATCTGGTCATCGTGGTCGATACGGCAGTCGGGCATTTGGCGGCGGCCCTTGGGCGGCCAGTGTGGCTGTTGCTGCCCTATGCGCCGGATTGGCGCTGGCTGCTTGGGCGGACGGATAGTCCTTGGTACCCCAGCATGCGGTTGTTCCGGCAACACGCGCCGCAGGAATGGACCGGTGTCGTGGCAGATGCTGCGGCCGCGCTGCGGCAAATGCCTGCCGTCGCGCAACGCTGAAGGCCCCGGCGCGGACGGGGGTCCCGCGCCAGGGCATCGCCAGCTTCCGGTTCAGGCAGCCAATTGCTGGAGATACGCCTCCGCTTCGGCTTCGACCGCGAACCAGGGGAAGAAATCCGGCGGATAGTCGAACGCGTTGGCGATCCGCTTGGCCAGCGCCGGAAAAACCTGCACCGATCCCATCAGCTTGAGCACATGCGGCGGCGGCGGTTGCAGCAGGGCGTTGGTCCAGTTGGTGACGTATTGGGCATACTCCCAATAAGCGTCGAACGTGGCCTGCATCCAAGCGGCATCGAAGGAACCCGCGCCGCGCTTGAGGATGGCGTCCAGGTACATCGTTACGCATTTTGCCGCGTTGTTGGACCCCTGGCCGGTCACCGGATCGTTCAGCACCACGGTGTCCGCCATACCGAGCACCAGCTTGCCCGACGGCAGTGTGCCAACCGGGTGGCGCACGGTCGGCGTGAAAGTGCCCGCCAAGATCCCGTTCGGATCGGTCAGTTCGACGTTATGGCAACGCTCGCCCTGCCAGGGCAGAAACGTGTCCAAAATCCATATTGACTTAGCAAGATGCTCCTCGGGCGAACGCACATCGGACCAGCAATCCCACCAGCCCCTGCTCACGCTCCAGCGCCACGGAATTGCCGAACATGCACTGGCTCGACATTACCCGCCCGGTGCGGATGTCATCGGCTGTGCGGTTCTGAATCACAGTTACGTCGTAGCCCTGACCTTGCAGGCCAAAAGCAAGTTGTAGGCCAGATTGGCCGCCGCCGGCGATTGTCACGCTTCGCTGGCTCATGGTTCTGTCCTTCTCCCGGTTGTTTGCCCATTCATTGCATCAGCAGCGGTATTGCGGGGTCTGCGCGCTCCGGTCCCATCGGGGTATATCCACCATCCACTTGAATATCCGTCTCGGTGATAAAACTGGCGGCGTCCGACAGCAGGAAGGCAACCGCCTGCGCCACCTCGTCAGGGTTGCCGGTGCGGCCCAGCAGATGGAACGGCTTTGCCACCGCATCCGCCTTGGCGCGATGATCGCCGGTCAGTTGGACCATCACGTTGCTCCAGGTCCACCCTGGCGAGACGGCATTGACCCGGATGCCTTCTGGTGCCAGGTCCATCGCCTGACTGCGGGTTAGTTGCAGAATCGCTGCCTTGCAGACCGGGTAGACCCAGCAGCCGGTCTGCGCCACGCGCGCCGAAATGGAGCCGAAATTGACAATCGCGCCCTTGTTGCGCGCCAGCTCGGCGCGAGCTGCTTGCATCAACGCCACCGAACCCACGAGGTTGACGTTGAACGCTGAAAGCCAGACCGCGCGGCTGGTGTCAGCACCATTGTCCAGATAGGTGCAAGCGACGTTGACGAGGTAATCGATCCGGCCGGTCGCGGCGATTGTTTGCGCAACGAGTTCGGAAATCTCGGCGTCGCTGGTAATATCGCAGCCGATGAATCGCCCCCGCCGCCAATCGCCGCAGCGGCGCCCCGCCGCGCCCGGCCAGTTGCGCCGCCTCGGGCCGGGCCGTAGGCTTCGCCGCAACGAACGGAACGAGCGGATCGGGGCAGTCGAAGCATGACGACAGGACTGAGCGGCGATTTGCATGGAAAGATCGTCATCGTTACCGGCGGAACCCAAGGTATCGGCGGCGCGGCAGCGCGGCGCTGTGCGGAATGGGGTGCGGCGGGGTTGGTGTTGGCTGCGCGCAACCCGGAGAAGGGCGCCGAGGCCGTCAAGGCGGTCGAAGCCCTGGGCGCATGCGCCGTTTTCGTGCCTGTGGACCTGGCGCACGCGGATGCGGCCAGCACGATTATCGCAGCCTGCGAAAGCTATTTCGGCCGCGTCGATGGTTTGGTGAATGCGGCGGCGTTGACCGACCGCGCCGGGGTGCTGGACGCCACACCGGACTTTATCGACCGGATGATGGCGGTGAATGTCCGCGCTCCGCTGTTGCTGATCCAGGGTGCAGTGCAGATGATGCGGCGCGACAAGATCGAAGGCAGCATCGTCAATGTTC
The DNA here is from genome assembly GCA_025354865.1 of Acetobacteraceae bacterium. Classification (GTDB taxonomy): domain Bacteria; phylum Pseudomonadota; class Alphaproteobacteria; order Acetobacterales; family Acetobacteraceae; genus Rhodopila. The sequence continues at coordinate 7,606 of JANXMB010000140.1, forward strand.
TATCGATGAACGCACATTGCGGCTCACCCGAACTCGCGGTCTATTCCGCCAGCAAGGGCGCGCTCTCCACGCTGACACGCAACGCCGCTAATTCGTTCCTTGCTGACCGCATCAGGGTAAATGGCATCAATCTCGGCTGGGCCGACACGCCGAACGAACGCGATTTGCAGACCCGCATCCATCCCGATGGCCCACGTTGGCTGGAAACAGCCTCGGCGCAGCGCCCGTTCGGGCGCTTGATCAACGTCGATGAACTCGCCGATCTGATCGCGTTCCTGCTCAGCCGTCATTCTGGCATGATGACCGGCACGCTGTTGGACTACGAGCAACGCGTGGTTGGGGCGCAATAGCCTTACGCCATCAGACCAAGCTGCCCATGCCTGCAACAGAACATGATACAGACGGCCACACACTGACAGACATCGCGCGCCGCCGCAGTCGGGCTTATACCAAATCTCGCTGACCAAGACTCATCGTCGTTGCCGGGCTTGACCCGGCAATC
>JANXMB010000149.1 GCA_025354865.1 Acetobacteraceae bacterium
ATTTAAGGGCGGTCCTGGCGGCTGCATGGCTGACGCTGGCGCTGCCAGCCTGGGGCGCGGCTGTGGGACCCGTCGAGCATACCGAGCTACCGGCGCCCGGCTCGATCGTCATCACCCTCGGCAACACGTTGGCGGCTGCAACGATCGGGTCCGGTTTGAACTGGAACGGCACCACATTGACGGCCGCCGTGCCGAGCGTGTTCGGCCGAACCGGCGCGGTGACGCTCAGTTCGGGCGACGTGATGGGCGCCCTGGGGTTTAACCCGACGAACCGGGCCGGGGACACCATGGGCGGCCCGCTCGGCCTGTCCACGGCGGCGACGGTCTCGGCCGCCGGCACCACGCAGGGCGGCGCGACGGTGCTGTCGTCGCAGGTCAATATTGTCACGACGGTCGCAGCATCGGCCGGCGTGTCGCTGGCCGGGACAGGGATTGTCTACACCATCCTGAATCGAGGGGCGAACACGCTGTCGGCTTATCCGCCTTCGGGTGCGCAGTTCGAGAGCTACGGGGTGAACGCTCCGGTCGGGATCACACCCGGCGGTTTCGCGTTCCTGGAGTGCGAAACGAGCACCCAGTGTCGCGCGTTCTAAGGGGGCTTGCATGCTCAAGATATTAACGGTTGCGCTGGTTCTGTTGGCATCGGTGGCGCCGGCCGGCGCGGCCCCACCGCTGGTGGGGCCTTGCCAAAACTCCGGGGCCTGCGCGCCGTCCTCAGTTTGGGCAGGGACCACCAACGGGGTGATGTCGTTCGACCAATATCCTGGTGCCGTCTCAGATATGGTCGAATACCTGATGCCGGCCTCGTGGACGAGCGGGCAATCGACGGTCACGATCGGCAGCGTGCTGTCGGCGACTGGCACTGTGACGACGGTGGCGGGCAGCAACGCGCTCCTTATTGTCGGGACGCAGCCGTTAACATTCGGGACCCACAACCGGCACCCGATTTCGATTCCTCTGAGCGGGACGGTGACTTGGACCGGCGTCGTGGTCGCGGTCCAGAATGCCGGCGGGAATCAGACGGTCACGCTGTCCACCCCGGCGCCCTCGACTGTGACGGCGGCGGCCGGGACGGCCATCGCGGTCGGTCTGCGGTTGACGACGGCGGACGTGGGCAAAACGACCTCGTTCGGACAGGCCCTCTCCAGCGGCGGGTTTTATACTGGCACGATCGCGACTGTCGTGTCGGCGAATGTTCTGACGGTATCGACGACGATCGCTTTCGGTGGCAGCGCGACCGATCCGCAGTTCATTTCTATCGGATCCGACAACTATGCAGCCTTGACGGCTGCGGTTGCGGCCGCGCGGCAAACGCCGGCCGCAACGTTGACGGTCAACGGTCAATATCTCGTATCGAAAATGCCAAACACTGCCACGCGAGTGCGGTTTGCGGGGGGCGGCACGATCAAAAACACCAGCGGAGGCAACGATTCGTCGCCTCCAACCTATTCGACGATCCCGGTTATCCCGTTGACGGCCCTGCCAGGGAATCGCGCCAACAATCAGGTGCCCGCGACAGTTTTGGCGATGCTGTCCGCCAAAAAGGGCGGCACGGTCCGGGTTGCATTTGTCGGCGCCAGCACTTTGACGGAGGACCCTGGCGGGGCCGGCGGGCAGAGTAGCCCTCGTGCACTATTGTTGCAGCGGTTGGCCGCGCAGAACCCGACGACGACGTTCAAAGTGAAATATTTTCTCCAGGGCGGGGGAACTCTGTGCGCTTATCTGAGCGCCTGCGGCTACCCGGCCGGGGTGTCGGACTGGGTAACCAGCACTGCCACGCCGTGGATCGGCAATGCGTCCACGCCGGGCTACGTTTATACATTCGACGGCACGCCGCCCGATTTGGTCGTTATGGAAATTTCGGCGAACGATGTCGCGGGGACGAGCCAGATTGCCTATTTGGAGGCGAATTTGGCGCAAATGCGATTGTGGCCAGCACCGCCCGCTGTGTTGGTCGTTCTCGATCCCAACTACGACTATGCGTCAACCAATATCAACATGGCATGGTACTCTAGTTGGTCGCGTCTGTTAGAAGCATGGGGACCTCTGCGCAACGTAGGTATCCTAGATTTTTATCGACAACGTCTTGCGATGGGGAACGGCACTGATCCGCGTAGCAGGACTCTCAAGCGCGCGGCGATGACCACGGGGGCGCTCAATTCTTTCGGCGGATATTATCCGACTGGGCTTTCGGTGACGGATTACTATCTGTCGTTTGCCTACACCGGCACCCCAGCGGCGCTGTTTACCGCAGGAGGAAACGTGTTCACCGCCCCTACGGGGGGGGCGAACGATTACACTATGGAGGACCTAGCGGGTAATGCGCAGTGGGGATACGACAGCGGGGATAGTTACCCCGGCGGCACGACCGGGCAGTTTTATATGCGCGGCGATCTGCTCCGTGGCGAACCCGGCGGCGCGCTCAAGGGCGGCACCGTGCCGATCGTTTACGGCACGTTCGCGATGTCGGTCGGGTCCAACTCTATTGCCTATACGCCGTATGCCAACGGTCCGGCGGCACCGTTTACCTCGGCCATTACCGGGCAAATAGTGACGATCCCCGGTGCCGGGTCCAACAGCGCCAGCACTGGTGTCGCTGCGACTCTGCGGGGGCATCCGGTGCCCCCGGGCGGGACTGTCCAGGGTCCGTTGGTGGGGTATGCCCTGTATATCAACGGGACAACTATTCAGGTGTTTTCGGATATCGGTCGGACGGCACCGCTCAATGCTCTGACGGCTGTTCCCAACACCGCACCGTCGTTTGTGATGCTTGGATCGCCTCGGGTCTATACCGGGATTTCCTCAACCGGCCTGGGGTCGCCGACCGCACTCAACGTATGGCTCAACGGTCCGGAAATGGGGATGCAAGTGGGTGGCCTCGATAGCCTCGTGTTCAGGGCACCGATCGCGCGTCCGTCGTTGGGGGTTTCACTGGCGTTCAACTGGAACGGTGGTGCGGCCGTTACTTGGTCGGCGTCGCCACTTCAGGGCCAGCAGGAGGTTTGGATTGCTAGGCCCGGGGATATGGACGTGGTCCAACCGTATTTTTCCGACGATTTCTTGTTCGGCTGCGCGTTCGGCTCGCCGAATTCGTGCTCCGGTGGCGGGACCGGACAGAACCATCCAGCGGCTGGGGCGCGGCTGGTGTGGCGCGCGGTTCTCGACGCGACCGATCTCCATATTCCGTGAACCACTGTGCATCGATCAATGAAGAAGGAAACCAAGGCATGTTCCGTTTTGCACTCATCGCCGCATTCATAATCACGTCCCCCGGCACCGGCCTGCCCTTTGCGGTGGCCGGAGATATCTCGCTTTCGGATGACTTCGACCCCTATGCCACCGGCTACGGCACGAGCATGAGCGGCTATTCGTCATTCCGCTACGGCACGAACATGAGCGGCTATTCGTCATTGTTGGAAAAGCTGCGCGACTGGCAGCCCCCTGCCGACCGTGGCGGTCAGTCCTCGCGCCCGTAGCAATCCGCCCAATTCCCTGAGCCACCATGCGCCGGATCACCGCCAATCCCCTGCCGCTCGGGCCGGTCGATGGACCGATCGACCTGTCGGCACTGACCTGCCGCCTGTGCGGGGTGGCCGGCGTCACGATCGTGGCGCTGGGGCGGGACGACAACGGTGCGATCGAGCGCGTGTGGTGCGGCCTCAGCTGCGCCCGCGTGCAGGGCTGGCCGTTTATGGTCGGCGAGACGACGAGAGGTGCCCCTGTCCTACTGGACGGGAGTTGTGCTGTTCGAAGCAGCCCAACCGCGTGTTTCTGACACACGCACGGCAAAAACCGCCCCGCCCCACCGGCCGGTGGACGGGCATCTTGGAGACCAAACCGTGCAACTGTCTATCCCCGCGCACCTGATCGCCGCCGCGCCGGCAACCCCTGTCGCCGCCTATCAGGGCGGTAAACGCAACCTCGCTCGACTATTGATCGCCCGGCTGGCCGCGATGCCGGCCCATACCCTCTACGCCGAGGTGTTCGTGGGCATGGGCGGCGTCTTTTTCCGCCGGCCGTTCCGCTCGCGGGCGGAGGCGATCAACGACGTCAATCGCGACGTGGCCAACCTGTTCCGCGTGCTCCAGGTCCACTACGTGGCGTTTCTCGACATGATGCGATTCCAATTGACCAGCCGGGCGGAGTTCGACCGGCTATCGGCCGAAAACCCGGCCTCGCTGACCGATATGCAGCGGGCGGCGCGGTTTCTTTACCTCCAGCGGACCACCTTCGGCGGCAAGATCGTGGGGCAAAGCTTCGGCGTGTCGCCCGGCATCGGCGCCCGGTTCGATATCACGCGGCTGCCGTCGATCCTGGAGGCGGTGCACGATCGCCTCGCGGCCGTGACGATCGAGTGCCTGCCGTGGGAGCGGTTTGTCCCCCGCTACGACCGGCCGGAGACGCTGTTTTACCTCGACCCGCCCTACTACGGCGGCGAGGGCGACTATGGCGCGGGCGTGTTCGCTCGGGACGATTTCGCGCGGATGGCCGAGATGCTGGCCGGGCTGCGCGGGCATTTCGTGATGTCGCTCAACGACCACCCGGAGGTGAGGCGGCTGTTCGCCGCGTTCCAGATCGAGGCGGTGGAGACCACCTACTCGATCTCGGCCGGCGCGGCATCGCGGGTGCGGGAGGTGGTGATTTCCAACGCCCCGCCGGGGTGATCGGCCCCGTCGTTTCTCGGTTGACTGTGCCGCCGCACAGAGCGTGTGTCGGACCGCGCCCGGTTGCATCCCCGAGGCGCGGAGAAAAACCCCAATGATCGTCTGCCAAGAATGCCAGGGCGAATACAAATTCCTGCCGCGCCACCTGAAAGGTGCTCATGGCTTGAGCCAAGGCGAATACCGCGCCCGCTGGGATATCCCGGCGGGCGTTCTGCTGGGATCGGACGAATACAAGGCGCACGTCCTGGAAGGGAACGAACTGCGAGGCGGCACCTACATGCCGCGTGGGGCGAGCCTCAATTACGGTCGGGACGAGGCCGGCCGGCGGGCTTATGCGCGCGACTACCAGCGGGCCATGAAGGCACATAAAAGAGCGGCGGCGGCAGCGGCGCCGATCGAGGTCGCTGCGCCACAAAGCGCCGTGCCATCTGTGCGGGTCAGCGAGGTTCCGCCGGAACGGGCGCACGGCCCAGGGGCCTGGGATGCGGTTTCACAATTTATCGCCCATCGCGAGGACATCGTGGGCATGCTGGGCCGGATGACCGAGTGCGCCGAGGGGTTTTTCGGGCGGAACGCGGACAACCTGGACTGGGGCGATGTCGGCACGATCGGAAGCATGGCCGAGGTCCTGCGCCTCGTGCACGACAGGATGTGCCCCGCCGGGACGGCGCCACAGAAAAACGGATAGCCCTAACGTTTTCCGATTGACGTGCCGGTGTGAGCAAGGAGACCGGGGAGGACTGATGCCGCCCTGCTTAGCGCCCCTAAGCGGGGCATTTTTTTTGCCGACGCTGTGCTACCGCCCTTTGTTGGCGCCGTGGTGGCGGCGCCTAAGACCGTTCTGAGAGCGCTCTTAGGACCGTTGGCTTTTTGATTCTGGAAATCTCAAAGTTCCAAAATCCAATGGCGACGATTCCAAAATCTAATGTCCGCCTTCACCCACGTTGCGCCGGTCCCCCACCCCGGCCTAAGCTACCCGTCAGTAGGAGGGAACCGAACCCATGGATCTGCGCTTTACCCCCGAGGAAATAGCTTTCCGCGATGAAGTCCGCACCTTCATTCGCGAAAACCTTCCGGCCGATATTTTTGCCAAGATGAAACTCGGGCATCATCCCAACAAGGAAGACACGGTGCGCTGGCAGCGCATTCTGAACGCCAAGGGTTGGGCCGGCCTGTCCTGGCCGAAGGAGTACGGCGGCACCGGCTGGACCGCGATCCAGAAGATGATCTTCCTGGAAGAAAACCAGATGGCCCCCGCGCCGGAGCTGTCGTCGTTCAACATCACCATGATCGGCCCGGTGCTGATTCAGTTCGGCACCGACGCGCAGAAGAAGCGCTTCCTGCCGCGCGCTGCGAACATCGACGATTGGTGGTGCCAGGGCTTCAGCGAGCCCGGCGCCGGTTCCGATCTTGCGTCGCTGAAGACCGCCGCGAAACGCGATGGCGATCATTACGTGGTGAACGGTCAGAAAATCTGGACCTCCACTGCGCATCATGCCGATTGGTGCTTCGTGCTCGTGCGCACCAATCCCGAAGCGCGCAAGCGGCAGGAAGGCATTTCGTTCATTCTGGTCGATATGAAGACGCCGGGCATCACCGTGCGCCCGATCATCTCGATCGACGGCAGCCATCATTTGAACGAGGTGTTTTTCGACGACGTGCGCGTGCCGGTCGAAAATCTGGTGCATCAGGAAAACAAAGGCTGGGACGTCGCCAAATTCCTGCTCGGCAACGAACGCACCGGCATCGCTCGGCTCGGCAAATCGAAAGAGCGAGTGAATGCGTCGATCGACATGGCGCACAAGGTCAACGCCAACGGCCGGCCGCTGATTTCCGACCCGACGTTCCGCCAGCGCGTGGCACAATTGCAGGTGGATATGAAGGCGCTGGAAATCACCCAGTACCGCGTTGTCTCCGCCCACGACAAAGCCGGCGGCGGGAAACCCGATCCGCTGTCGTCCGTGCTGAAGGTCAAAGGTACCGAGCTATTGCAGGCGACGACGGAACTGGCGATCGATGTTGCCGGCCCGATGGCGACCCCGATCTGGGCGCAGGAACTCGCCGCCATGAACGAGGCCGACGACATGCTGGAAGCATCGTCCGCCTCGGTCGGTTCGTATCTGTTTCTGCGTGCGGCGTCGATTTACGGCGGCACCAACGAGATTCAGAAAAATATTCTCACCAAAGCCGTGTTGGGGCTCTAATGGATTTCGAACCCTCCGACGACCAGCGCCTGCTGATCGAATCCGTCAGCCGGATGCTGGCGGACAATTACACCTTTGCCCAGCGCAAGACCTACATTGCCGCGCCCGAAGGCTGGTCCCCCGCCATCTGGTCGCAGTTCGCCGAACTCGGTCTGCTCGGCTTGCCGTTTCCGGAACAATACGGCGGCTACGGTGGCGGCCCGCAGGAGGTCATGCTGGTCATGCAGGCCTTCGGCAAAGTGCTGGCGGTGGAGCCGTATTTCCCGACCGTCATCCTGGGCGGCGGGGCGATTATAGCGGCCGGAACCGATGCGCAGAAGCAAGCCATCCTCCCCGCGATTGCCGAGGGCAGCCTGAAAATGGCGTTTGCCCACAGCGAGCGGCAGGCGCGCTACGATCTGACCGATGTCGTTACCACGGCAAAAAAGGACGGCGGGGCCTGGATCCTCGACGGCTCGAAAACCGTGGTCGCACATGGCGATTCGGCGGATAAACTGATCGTCAGCGCCCGCACATCCGGCGACCGCTACGACAGCGACGGCATCACCCTGTTCCTGGTCGACAGCACCGCCCAAGGCGTTGCCCGGCGCGCCTATGTTGGCCGGGACGAAACCCGGTACGCCGATATTTCTCTATCCAACGTGCGCGCCACCGAAGTACTGGGGGAGGTCGGGAAGGGTCTTTCGGTTATCGAGCAGATCGTCGAAATCGGCATCGCCGCCACCGCCGCCGAGACCGTCGGCGCCATGGAAGCGATGAACGAAATGACGCTGGAATACAGCAAAACCCGCGTCCAGTTCGGCAATCCCATCGGCACCTATCAGGTGGTGCAGCACCGCATGTCCGACATGTTCATGACGGCGGAGCAAGGCCGATCCATGGCCATGCTCGCGACCATGAGCCTGGAAAACGACGACCCCGCACAGCGGGCGCACGATATGGCGATGGCCAAGGTCGGCGTCGGTCAGGCCGGTCGTTACGTGTCGCAAAGCGCGGTGCAGATGCACGGCGGCATCGGCATGACCGAGGAATATGCCGTCGGCCACTATTTCCGCCGCTGCATGGTCATCGAACGTTTGTTCGGCGACCCCGCCTACTACCTGCAACGCCTCGCCGACGCGGTCGCCTGACCGTTCAACTAAGGGCCTGGATCATGGCTCTGACCCGGGGATAGACCTCTTGCTCCCACCTGCGACCGCTGAAGACGCCGTAATGGCCGACTCCGGTTTGCAGGTGGTGGCGCTTCATACTGACGCGCACGCCAGAACATAGATCGAGCGCGGCGACCGTCTGCCCGATGGCGCAGATGTCGTCGCGCTCCCCCTCGACGGTCATCAGTGCGGTACGGCGAATCAATTCCGGTTTCACTTTGCGGCCGTGCCAGGTCAGACGCCCCAGCGGCAGGTCGTGTTCCTGGAAGATACGCTGCACGGTTTCCAGGAAGAAGTCGGCCGGCAGGTCCATGACTGCGCCGTATTCGTGGTAGAATTTCTTGTGCGCGGCCGACTTGACCAGATCCTGTTGGGCCAGCGCATGGAACTGGGCGATGTGGGCGTTGATGTGGCGGTCGAGGTTCATGCTCATGAACGCGGTCAACTGCACGAAGCCGGGATAAACCCGCCGCTGCGCCCCTTTGTAACGCCACGGCACGGTGCCGATCATGTTCTTTTGGAACCACTCGATCGGTTTGGATTTCGCGAGTTCGTTCACCTTGGTCGGATTGATCCTGGTATCGATCGGTCCGGCCATCAGGGTCATGCTGCGCGGTTGGGCGGGGTTGCGATCTTCCGCCATGACCGCGACGGCAGCGAGCGCCGCGACCGTCGGCTGGCACACCGCAACCAGATGCCCACCCGGACCGACCGTTTCCATGAACCGGATCAAATGATCGACGAATGAATCGAGGTCGAAGACGCCATCCGACAACGGCACGTCGCGGGCGTTTTTCCAATCGGTGATATAGACATCGTGATCCCGCAACAACGTTAGCAGCGTGCCGCGCAGCAACGTGGCGAAATGGCCCGACATCGGCGCCACCAGCAGCACCCGGGGTCCAGGTTCGGGCATGTCCTTCTTGAAATGCAGCAGGGAGGCGAACGGCGTATCGAGCGCGATTTCCTCGGTCACCGGAACATCGGTTTCGCCGACCCGGACGCTGGGGATGTCGTAATCCGGGCGTGCATGGGTCATGCCGGCATCGGCCAGGATATCGCAGGCCGCGCCGAGTTGGCGGAGAAAGCCAGGCGTCTGCGCGCCCACATCCGCCATCCGCGCGAAGGATGCGCCAAGGCGCCCGAGCATACGGAGCGGCTGCATCAGGTCGGCCTGCGCCTGATACATTTGGTAGATCATCGCATGGTCGGTCACGTGGCCTTACCGCCCATACATCCGGCCGGCACCATCGGTACAAAATTTGCTCGGCAAACCATGACACTAATCCTGTCAACGGGAAGGCGGGAGTGTTATATTGCAACGCAGCATGACATCAGCCGCGGGGATTGTCACTATGTCTAAGGCCACGCTTTTCATAAGCAGCAAAAACTATTCCTCCTGGTCGCTACGGGGGTTCCTCCTGGCGCGGATGGCCGGTTTGGATTTCGACGTCCAGGCGGTCGCCGCCGACAATCCGAAGATGCGAGCCGAACTGCTGATGCAAACGTCGTCGATCCGCATTCCATACCTCGAGCACGACGGTGTTACAGTTTGGGACACCTTGGCGATCGCGGAATATTTGAACGAATTGCACCCGGCGGCCGGCATGCTGCCAGTCGAACGGATGGCGCGCGCGCATTGTCGATCGATCGCGGGGGAGATGCACTCCGGGTTTTCGGCATTGCGCGAGTCGTTGCCGATGAATTTGCGGATGTTCCGACCGAACTTCACACTATGGTCTGCGGTGCGCGCCGATATCGATCGGATTGTCGAAATCTGGTCGGAATGCCTTGGGGCGTCGAAGGGACCCTGGTTGTTCGGGGAGCGTCGTACCATTGCCGACGCCATGTTCGCCCCGGTCGTGACCCGCTTTCGCACCTACGATGTCACGATGGATCCCGTCTGCGATCGCTACTGCCGGGAAATCCTCGCATGGCCCGATATGCGCGAATGGTTTGCATCGGCGCAAAAGGAGCCAGAGCAGATCGAGGAACTCGACATCGAGTTTTAAACCCGAACGCCGGGAATACGAACCGCACGCATCCTTCGATACGTGCGGCTGAGCGGGAGCAGGTGTTACGTGCCCTCCGGCCAGGGGGCCGGGACCGGGCAGGGGCCTTCCGCGTCCGTGGAGCCGAACGCGGCGGGCGACACGATTTCCAGATATTCCATATCCGGCGAGTAATCGAACAGGAAATGGGTAATGCCCGGCCGCTGATGCACGCAATCGCCTGCCTCGACCAGATGCTCCTCCCCCTCGTACATGAATTTTGCCCAACCTTTGGTCATGAACACGATGTGGAAATCCGCCTGGTGCTGATGCCAACCGGTCCCTTTCTCCGGCGCGGCGTTGGCTTTCGCCAGTTGTGCGATCACCCGGCCGCCGGTTGCCTCGGCGACACCGAGGTCGCGATACAGAAAGAAATCGCGCAATCCGTCGCTGCGCCAGGGCGTTTCGCCGGGTTTCACATGGGAGAATGCATTGACGCGGGTTTTATCGAGCATCGCGGGAGTCTCCTTTTCGGGACCGCCAGCCTTTCCGGCGGCCGATCATTGGCCAGTCGTGCCCGGAACATCGCCCCCTTGCTCAGCGCTTGAGCGAAATGCTTACAAAACGCCGTTGTTGCTGCAACGCAGCATGGTATAATGCCGAATAGCGGTGCAGCTGGGTTTGTTAGATTAAATTATGGGCAATTCGCCGCGCCGCGACCGAACACCCGATCCACCGACAGACCAACGCAGCCCTTGAGCCGCACCCGCCTCCCCCCTAAAACATCGACCACAGCCGAGGGCGAGAAATTATGGCCAGTTACCAGTACGTCTATGTGATGAAAGACCTGACCAAAGCCTTCCCCGGCGGGCGGGAAGTCTTCAAGGGCATCACCCTCTCCTTCCTCCCAGGCGTCAAAATCGGCGTGCTGGGCGTCAATGGCGCCGGTAAATCGACGCTGATGAAAATCATGGCGGGAATCGAAACCGAATACGGCGGCGAGGCCTGGGCCGCCCCCGGCGCCACCGTCGGATACCTGTCGCAGGAACCGGAACTCGATGCCGAACTCACGGTCGGGCAAAACGTCGAACTCGCATTCGCCGACCTGAAAGCCGCAATCGATCGCTTCAACGAAATCTCCATGGAATTCGCCGAACCCATGGACGACGACAAAATGAACACACTGCTCGCCGAACAAGGCGAGTTGCAGGAAAAGATCGACGCGGAAGACGGCTGGGAACTCGATCGCCGGGTCGATATCGCCCTCGACGCCCTGCGCTGCCCGCCCGCCGATGCCCCGATCGACAAACTCTCGGGCGGGGAACGGCGCCGCGTCGCTTTGTGCAAGCTGCTTCTGGAAAAGCCCGATCTGCTGCTGCTCGACGAACCGACCAACCATCTGGACGCCGAAAGCGTCGCGTGGCTGGAAAAGACCCTGCGCGAATATACCGGTACCGTCATGGTCGTGACCCACGATCGCTACTTCCTGGACAACGTGACCACCTGGATCCTGGAACTCGAACGCGGCCGCGGGTACCCGTTCGAAGGCAATTATTCGTCCTGGTTGCAGCAAAAGCGTAAGCGCCTGCAGCAGGAGGAAAAGGAAGAATCCGCCCGCCAACGTGCTTTGGCCGCCGAGTCGGAATGGATCGCAGCATCCCCCCGCGCGCGCCAGACGAAAAGCCGAGCACGTATCGCGAAATATGAGGAGATGCTGCAAAAGTCGCAGGAACTCGTGGGCGGCGTGGCCGATATCGTCATCCCGCCCGGCCCGCGCCTCGGCAATATCGTGATCGAGGCCGAGGGCCTGCGCAAAGCCTATGGCAACAACGTCCTGATCGACGATCTGAACTTCAAACTGCCGCCGGGCGGCATCGTCGGCGTCATCGGCCCCAACGGCGCCGGCAAAACCACCCTGTTCCGCATGATTATCGGCCAGGAGGAGCCCGACACAGGCGCACTGCGTGTCGGCGACACCGTCAAGCTGGGCTACGTCGATCAGTCCCGCGACAGTCTCGACCCGGACAAAACCGTCTGGCAGGAAATCAGCGGCGGGGAGGAAGTGATCTACCTCGGCAAGCGCGCGATCCAATCCCGCGCCTACACCGCCGCGTTCAACTTCAAAGGGTCGGATCAGCAGAAACGCGTCGGCATCCTGTCGGGCGGCGAGCGCAACCGGGTGCATCTGGCGAAGATGCTGAAAACCGAACACAACGTCATCCTGTTGGACGAACCGACCAACGACCTCGACGTCGATACGTTGCGGGCACTGGAAGACGCCCTGTCGGAATTCGCCGGATGCGTGGTCGTCATCAGCCACGATCGCTGGTTCCTGGATCGCCTCGCCACCCATATCCTTGCGTTCGAAGGCGATAGCCACGTCGAATGGTTCGAAGGCAACTTCCAGGCCTACGAAGCGGACAAGCGGCGCCGCCTGGGCGCCGATGCCACCGAACCCCACCGGATCAAGTACCGCCCCTTGGCTCGGTAATAAAAGGGAGCCGACAATGAGCAGCGACCACGACCACCATCACGACCACGGGCATGAGCACGGGCAGGACGTCCCGTCCCCCACCGCGCTTCGGGTGAAAGCGCTGGAATCGCTCCTGATCGAAAAGGGCCTGATCGACGCCGCCGCCCTCGATGCGATCGTCGATGCCTACGAAACCAAAATCGGCCCCCGCAACGGTGCCAGGGTCGTGGCGCGCGCCTGGACCGATGCAGCATACAAGGCGCGCCTGCTAACCGACGCGACTGCCGCCATCGAGGAAATCGGCTTCGTCGGCTCCGACCGGCCGCACATGATCGTGGTGGAAAACACCCCCACGACCCACAACCTCGTGGTCTGCACACTCTGCTCCTGTTACCCCTGGCTCGTGCTCGGCCTGCCGCCGGTCTGGTACAAATCCTCGGCGTACCGATCCCGAGCTGTGATCGATCCGCGAGGGGTGCTGAACGATTTCGGACTGACGTTGGACGAGGGCGTCGCCGTGCAGGTCTGGGACTCCACGGCAGAACTGCGCTATCTCGTGCTGCCGGAACGCCCGGCCGGCACCGAAGGCTGGGGCGAAGAGGCCTTGGCCGATCTGGTCAGCCGCGATTCCATGGTTGGCGTAGCCAAAGTCGCCGCACCCGCCGGAGCCGCACCATGAACGGCGTGCACGACATGGGCGGGATGCACGGCTTCGGCCCCGTCGTTCACGAACCGAACGAGCCGGTGTTCCACGCCACCTGGGAAGGCCGCGTGCGTGGCATGGTGCAACTGATGGCCGCATGGCGCACCGTCACGATCGATGCCGGCCGCCACTCGATCGAACGCCTGCCGCCGGTCGATTACCTGCGCTACAACTATTTCGAGAAATGGTTCGATGCGCTGATCGGTCGCATGCTCGCCGCCGGGCAAATCGCGCCGGAGGAACTGGCCAGCGGCCGCAAAGCCGATCCCAGCCCCCTGCGCACGCCGCCGCTGATCGGCGCGGACGGCGTGAAAATGCTGACCACCGTCCATTCCTACGAACGCAAAATCCAGGCCCAGCCCCAATTCGCCGCCGGCGACGCGGTGCGCGCCAAGAACATCCACCCCGAAGGCCACACCCGCCTGCCCCGCTATGCACGCGGCCGCTGCGGCATCGTCCAGCGCTACCATGGCGCGCATGTCTTCCCCGACACCAACGCCCACGGCAAGGGCGAGGCACCGCAACCGCTCTACACCGTTGCGTTCGCAGCCCGCGAACTCTGGGGCGACACCGCCAATGCCGCTGACACGGTCCATATCGACCTGTGGGAGGACTATCTTGAACCAGCCTGAACTGTTCCCCGGGCAACCGCACGACAGCGACGGCCCTGTGTTCGCCGAACCCTGGCAGGCGCAAGCCTTCGCCCTGGCCGTGCGCCTGCGTCAGCAAGGTTATTTCACCGCCACGGAATGGGCCGAAACCCTCGGTGCGGTTTTGCGCGACGCCGGGGACGACGATGGTTCCCACTATTACGAACATTGGCTGGTCGCACTGGAACGCTTGACCCTGTCCAAAGGCCTGACCGAACGCACGACCCTCGACCGACGAACCGACGCCTGGGAAGACGCTTACCGTCACACACCGCACGGGAAACCGGTGGAACTGCGAACCCGGTAAAGCGCGAGCGCGCATCGGTCGCCACGCGGTGTAGAGCAGGCGCTGTTTCGATGAACCCGATCTGGATCCTGCATACCGGCCGCCTGGTGCTGACACCCGTCGGCGGCGCCGACCTACCCGAGCTTAGCCAGCTCAAATCCGACCCGCTGGTCTTTGCCGTCATGTTGGGCGGCGTGCGCAGCCCCACCGATATCGCCGAGGAACTGGCGCGCGACGCGATCGCCTGGGGCGCAAACGGCTTCGGCATCTGGGCCGTCCGCGAAGTCGCCGGCAATCGGTTCGTGGGCATCGCCGGGCTCGAACGTCGTCCCGACGGACGCGGCGTCGCGCTTCGCTTCGCGCTCGGACAAGCCGCACAGGGTCGCGGACTTGCGCGGGAAGCGGCGGCTGCGGCGCTCCGCTTCGGGCACGACAGCGCCGGGCTGAAACGCATCGTCGCCATCGCCCGGGAAAGCAATGTCGGGTCTCGGGTCGTGCTGGGCGCCATCGGCATGACCGAATGCGAGAGCTTCGAACAGAACGGCTATGCCATGGTCATGTGCGAGAGCGTGCGCCGATAGCGCAATATCGGGCCGACTGGAACCGCAAAGCCGCCTAATTCTGCGTCAATTGCGCCGCCATCGCCGCGATCAGCGCATCGACATCGTTGTTGTTCCGCGTCAGATAGGCCGCGTAGTCGTTCCGCTGTGTCTGCCGCAACGAGGTATTTTCGGCGATCACGTCGATGACCTTGGGGCTGGAAACCGCATTCGCAACCACCCAATCGACAGTGGCCGGGGGATTGTTCGGCCGCTCGATCACGGTGGACACGATATCGTTGTCGTCGCGCGTCTGACTCCGCCCGATCGTCAACTTGACCTCCTGGTATTCGCCCAAGCGGGAGGTGATGTTGCCGATCAACACCTGATGGAACAGATCAGTATAACGCTTCTGCTGATCCGCCGTCGCGTTTTTCCAGAAACGGCCCAGGCAGAAACGGGCGATGCCATCGACGTCGATCGCGCTGTCGATAATCGGCCCCAAGGTTTTCCGACGATCCTCGACCGAACCGCCGCCGTGCATCGCCGCCAAGAGCCGATCCCCCGTCGATTTGACGAAAGCGGCCGCGCGGTCGCCTGCCGTCTGCGCCATTGCCGGACGGGTCGGGGCAGACAGCACGAAGCCGAGACCGAGAAGCGAAATTGCGCGGCGGTTAAGCATGATGGAACGGTGCCTCGTTCAGCGGGCGGGAGATGGAGCGGCGTTAGGTTGGGCTTGCGGGAACCACACCGGGACGGTGGCCCGCCGGTCGTCGCGCAGTTCTTTGATCTGCCCCTCGCGGTGCTGGCGATACAGGCTGCGGAACGTCGCGTAGGGATCGAGCGCTGTCTTCTTGATCTGTTCGACCGGATCCAAATACCGTTCGCGCGAATCGAGGGCGTTCAAACCGAACCGGGTCCAGTTCACCACCGTCAACGCGGTCGAACTCCCGATCCAGGTGAACGGATCCTGCACCAGATCGACGCCGAAACCCGCCGCGTCGCGCGGATTGCTCGGGCCGAGGACCGGCAGGAACAGGAACGGCCCATCCGGCACGCCCCAGTTCGCCAGCGTCAGCCCGAAATCGGTATCGTGGTTTGGATAACCCCAACCGGTTGCAACATCGAACACGCCGATCAAACCGACCGTCGAGTTGATCGCGAACCGCATCGCGGTATCCCCGGCCCGCACCGGCTTGCCCTGCATGATATCGTTGGATAGCTGCATCGGCGTGCCAAGGTTGCTGAGGACATTGTGGATGCCGGTTCGCACCGCGCCGGGCACGACAAAACGGTAAGCCTGTGCCGCAGGCCGCAGAATAACGATGTCGAGCCCGTTATTCACCGCGTAGAAAACCCGGTTGGTGGGCTCCAACGGATCGTTGGTTTGCCGATAGTCGGCCAGCGCTTCGGGATCGTCGGCCGGCGGCGGCGTGGCACAGCCGGTCAGAACGACCGCCAGCAACCCCGCAAACAACAGGACGCGCCAAAATCGCGCCAGAAGCACGGTCGTCGAAATAGGAAGCGGGCGGAGGTCGGCGTCCATCGGTTCTCTCGGGCCAGGACCAAATACAGCCGAGGATGGCCGCAATTGGACAGTCACACACCATAACTACCCTATCGCCGCCACTGCCGGTGCGAAAACGATCGGGCGCACCTGTTGTAGCATGACCGGCGGGCCGCGCAATGAAACTGCGCATACCGCATGTTCGGTCTTGCGCCTCGGCCGGATTCCGGAGATTGGAGCGTCATGAACGCACCCTCCGCCTCCAATCCTGTGTTGCAGCGCTGGTTGACCGGGCCTCGGTTCGCCGGCCTGCCCATGCGTGCCGCCGACCACCCACCGCCGAAGCTGTCGTTCGAGTTCTTTCCACCGCGCACCGACGAGTTGGAAAAGCAGCTTTGGGCCTGTATCGAACGGCTGGCGCCCCTCGCGCCCCGCTTCGTATCCGTCACATACGGCGCCGGCGGCAGCACCCAGGCCCGCACCCATGCCACCGTCGCCCGCCTGGCGCGGGAAACCGCGCTGATCCCAGCCGCCCACCTCACCTGCGTCGGCGCCACGCGGGAGGAAGTGGACGACGTTGCTCGGCAATACTGGGCCGCCGGCGTGCGCCATATCGTCGCCCTCCGTGGCGATCCCGCCCCGGGCACGACATACACACCGCATCCCGGCGGTTATGCGTTCGCTGCCGATCTGGTGGCCGGTTTGCGCAGGGTCGCCGATTTCGAAATCTCGGTCGCGGCGTACCCCGAAACCCACCCCTCCGCGCTCGGCCCCGAAGCCGACCTCGACAATTTGAAGCGGAAGCTGGACGCCGGGGCAACACGAGCGATCACGCAGTTCTTCTTCGATACCGATACTTATTTGCGGTTTCTCGAACGCTGCCTCGCCGCCGGGATCGAAGCGCCGATCGTGCCCGGAATCCTGCCGGTGTCGAATTACACCCAAGCCGTGCGCATTTCCGGCATGTGCGGCACCAGCGTGCCGGATTGGATGGGACATCTGTTCGAAGGCGTGGAAAGCGATCCCGAAACACGCCGCATGATCGCGATGGTCGTCGCCGCCGAGCAGGTGCGGCTGTTGCAGGCGAACGGGGTGGATGAGTTCCATATCTATACGCTGAACCGCCCCGACCTGACCTATGCGATCGCCCATGTCCTGGGGGTCCGCCCGGGCCAGCCGGCGCCGGACCAACAATAACGGCGGCTGCCTGCGCAAGCGCCGTGCGCAGGTTACAGGATTGGCGTCGTTCGCATGATGTTCTATAGTACGGACTGACGGAGTCCTCCCCATGTCCGACTATTTGGCCCGCCTGAACCCCGAACAGCGCGCTGCGGTGGAAACCGTGGATGGGCCGCTGCTGGTGCTCGCGGGTGCCGGCACCGGCAAAACACGGGTCCTGACCACCCGTTTCGCCCATATCCTGCTGACCAACCGCGCCTTTCCGAACCAGGTTCTGGCCGTCACCTTCACCAACAAGGCGGCCAAGGAAATGCGCGAGCGTGTCGGCGCCCTCCTCGGCCAACCCGCCGAGGGTCTTTGGCTCGGCACATTCCACGCACTCTGCGCCCGGATGCTGCGGCGCCACGCCGAACATGTCGGATTGCAATCGAACTTCAGCATTCTGGATACCGACGATCAGTTGCGGGTACTGAAACAGTTGATGGAGGCAGAGCGGATCGACACCAAGCGCTGGGCGCCGCCGGCCTTGATGTCGATTATCCAGCGCTGGAAGGATCGCGGCCTGACGCCGGCCCGCATCGGTCCGGCCGACGAAACCGACTTCTTGGATGGCCGAGCGAAGGCGTTTTACGCGGCCTATCAGGCACGGTTGCAAACGTTGAACGCTGCGGATTTCGGCGATCTGCTGCTGCACATGACGGAAATCCTGCGCACCCAGCCCGACGTGCTGGCCCAATATCACCGCATGTTCCGGTACATCCTGGTGGACGAGTATCAGGACACCAACGTCGTACAATACCTATGGCTGCGTCTGCTGGCCCAAAGCCGGCAGAACATTTGTTGCGTCGGCGACGACGACCAGTCGATCTATTCCTGGCGCGGGGCCGAGGTCGAAAATATCCTCCGCTTCGAAAAGGATTTCGAGGGCGCGAAAATCGTCCGTCTGGAATCGAACTACCGTTCCACCGCCGCCATCCTCGCCGCCGCATCGGGCTTGATCGCGCATAACGAGGGACGCCTGGGCAAGACCTTGCGACCCGGCCGCGCCGACGCGCAGGGCGGGGAAAAGGTAACAATTGTCGGGGTTTGGGACTCCGACGAAGAAGCCCGCATGGTCGGCACCCGGATCGAATCCATGCGCCGCGACGGCGAATCCCTCAGTGAGATGGCGGTGCTGGTGCGCGCCGGATTCCAGACCCGATCGTTCGAAGAACGCCTGATTACGCTGGGCATCCCCTACCGCGTGGTCGGCGGCCTGCGCTTTTACGAACGGCAGGAAATTCGCGACGCCATCGCCTATATGCGCGCCACCGTGCAACCGTCCGACGATCTCGCGTTCGAGCGGATTGTGAACATCCCCCGCCGTGGCGTCGGCGACACCGCCTTACGCGGCATGCACGAACTTGCGCGGGCACAGAGCATTCCATTGTCTGCCGCCGCCGCCCGACTGGTCGAAACCGGCGGATTCCGCGGCAAGGTCAAGGAGACGATGGCCCAATTGCTGCGCCAATTCATGGGCTGGCGGGAGCAGCTCGACAAAGCAGGCCATGTCGTCACCGTCGCCGCGATGCTGGACGAGAGCGGCTACACCGAGATGTGGAAGCAGGATAAATCGCCGGAAGCGCCTGGCCGTCTGGAAAACCTGAAGGAACTGGTGCGCGCTTTGGCCGATTTCGAAACCCTCGGCGGGTTTTTGGAACATGTTTCCCTGGTCATGGAAAACGAGGAAAACGCCGAGGACGCCAAAGTCAGCCTGATGACCTTGCACGGCGCCAAAGGCCTGGAATTCGACAACGTCTTTTTGCCCGGTTGGGAAGAAGGGGTGTTCCCCAATCAACGCTCGCTGGACGAAAGCGGCGGCAAGGGGTTGGAGGAAGAACGCCGCCTCGCTTACGTCGGGCTGACCCGCGCCCGAAAGCGGGCGATCGTGAGCCACGCAGAAAACCGGCGCATCTACGCGAACTGGCAATCCTCGATCCCCAGCCGCTTCCTGGCCGAATTGCCGGCGGAACACGTCGCGCTGGCCGGGTCCGCCAGCATGGCCCGCGATGCTCGGATCGCCGCCGCACCGTCGTTCGGCAGCCAATTCCCCACGATCGCCCGCCGCCCGAAGACCATCGAGGCCTGGGAACAACCGGCACGCGCGGCGCGGGAGGCAGCGATGCCCGTGGGCAGCCGCATCTTCCATCAAAAATTCGGGTACGGAACGGTGAAGAACGTGGACGAGGACAAGCTGGATATCGCCTTCGACAAGGCCGGCGACAAACGCCTGCTCGATCGCTTCGTGGAGCCCGCGTAATGGCTCGGCGTCACGCAACCCCGCTGGAAACCGTGTCCGTCACGGTCCCGGAAGACGCGCTGGAAGCGTACGAAGCCGCACTCGACAGCACATGCGACACGGTCGGATTCTTCCGCGATGTCGCCACCGGCGATTGGCGAGTGGAAGGGGTGAAGCCCGTCAACACCAACGAGTCGGAATTGACCGCCGCTTTGCTGCTGGCCGCCTTCGTCACCGGCGTCACGGTCCCCTTGGAACGCAAATCGACCGAGGCGGAAGGCTGGCTCGCCCGCACCTATGCATCGTTTCCCGAACAACCCATCGGCAAGCGTTTCGCCGTGCGCGGCACGCATCTGACCGGAAAACCGACCTCCGGCCGAGTCACGTTGACCTTGGACGCCGGGTTGGCGTTCGGATCGGGCGAACACGGATCGACCCGCGGCTGCCTTGTCGCGCTGGAAACCGTCGCTCGGCGGCGACCGCGCCGTATCCTCGACCTCGGGACCGGGTCCGGCATTCTTGCCATCGCTGCGGCCAAGCTGCTGCGACGGCCGGTACTGGGTTCGGATATCGAACCCTGGTCGGTCAAGGTCGCCCGGCGCAACGCCATTCAGAACGGGGTCGGCCGTCTGGTCCACGCCAAACTAGCCGACGGGTGGCATCATCCGACGGTACGAGGCGGGGCGCCGTACGATTTGGTGTTCGGAAATATCCTCGCTCGCCCGCTTTGCGGCATGGCGAAGGATTTATCCGTGCATCTGGCACCCGGCGGCACCGCAATCCTGGCGGGGCTTTTGGGTACCCAGGTGCGCATGGTTCTGGCGGCGCATCGCCGGCGGGGTCTGGTCCTGGAGCGTACGCTGCCCCAGGGACCATGGACCACGCTGGTCGTGCGAAAGCGAGCCTGAACCCTTGTCGATCAGCGGCCGCCGCGCGCCCGCAGGTCGGCGTTCGCGGCATCGTCGAACATGCGGACGAAATCGCCGCGGTTCAAACCGACGTCCATCAGTTCGCGTTCGGTCATCAGCGACAATTCGCCCAATGCACGGCGTTGCGCGCTCCAGGTGCGGAATGCCGCGACACGGCGGGCAAGCCATTCGGCAAAGCCGCCGGAAGGCAGGGCCTGCACCGTATCGGCGCGATTCTGATCTTCCAGGCTGGTGTCGATATAGCTCAGGCTGGGCAGCGAGAACGAGAAGTGGTTATCAGCGGTTGAGGTGCTCATGGCTCTCTCTCCTTCGGCCCGGGTTCCAACGCGGCGTCGTCATGGCGTAGCGCACTCGGGCTTTGGTGCGCTGCAACATAAGCACTGGATGCCCGAGCGATGAGCGCGGATTTGCGCGCCCAGCCGTGCGGAATCTGCATAGATGTTTGTATGCATACAAAAAGGGGCTCGCATGAACACCGACCGGTTGACAGCATTGCGCGCGGAACTCGTCCGCCAGGGCTTGGATGGGTTCGTCGTCCCCCGAGCGGATGAGCATCTGGGGGAATACGTGCCGCCATCGGCGGAGCGGCTGTCCTGGTTGACCGGCTTCACCGGCAGCGCCGGCCTCGCCATCGTGCTCGCCGACAAAGCGGCGGTGTTCACCGACGGGCGCTATAGTCTGCAACTCGTGGCGCAGACCGACGCCACGCAATGGGAGCAGCTGCATCTGACCGAGCAGCCGCCGCACGCATGGGTGGCGGCGCATACGACGCCCGGCGCCAAAATCGGCTACGACCCCATGCTTTTCGCCGAGGAAGCGCTCGGGCGCTACACCGAAGCCGGACTGACCGTGCAGGCGGTCGCGCATAATCCGGTGGACGCCATCTGGACCGATCGACCCGCACCGCCGATCGGGCCGGCCTTGCCGCACGACCTGTCCTATGCCGGCAAAACCGCCGATGAAAAACGGGCCGAAATCGCGAAAATCCTGCAGGAGGCGAAGCAGGACGCCGCAGTGGTGACCGACCCGGCCTCGGTCGCATGGCTGCTGAACATCCGGGGCGGCGACGTGCCGTTCACGCCCTTTGCCCTCGGTTTCGCACTGATCCATGCCGATGGCGGCGCGGAATTGTTCATGGATCCGGCGAAATTGCCGGAATCGACACGCGCCTGGCTGGGCAACACCGTGTCCGTCGCCCCGCGCGATGCTCTGGCCCCGGCCCTCGCGCGGCTGACCGGCAAGACCGTCCGGGTCGATCCGGCCGGCTCCCCAATCTGGTTCGCCCAGCAACTGCGTGTGGCCGGGGCCAAAATCGTCGGTGGCCCCGATCCCTGCCTGCTGCCGAAAGCCCGCAAGAACCCCACCGAACAGCAGGGTATGCGCAACGCCCATGCACGCGATGCCGTCGCGGTCTGCCGTTTCCTGCATTGGGTCGCCGAGCAGGGGACGCAAGCGACGGAAATGGCGGCGGCGGAGCGGTTGCTGGCGTTCAGGCAGGCCGTCCCCCTGTTCCGAGGCGAAAGCTTCCCCGCGATTTCCGGCGCCGGGGAGCATGGGGCCATCATCCACTATCGCGTCACCCAAGAGACCGACCGCCCCATTCGCCCGAACGAGGTCTACCTGATCGACTCCGGCGGCCAGTATACGGACGGCACCACCGACATCACCCGCACGGTCTGGACCGGCCCCGGTCCCGCCCCCGCAGACATACGTGCTCGGGTTACCGCCGTGATGAAAGGGCATATCGCCATCGCCTCCGCCGTGTTCCCGCAAGGCGTCGGCGGGGCGCATATCGACGGTTTCGCCCGCCGCGCGCTTTGGGCGATGGGCCTGGACTACGATCACGGCACCGGGCACGGGGTCGGGTCCTATTTGTCCGTCCACGAAGGGCCGGTCAGTATCTCCCGCCTTGCTCGGCCGGTCGCGATCGCCGAGGGCATGGTCCTGTCCAACGAACCCGGCTTCTATTTGCCCGACGGTTACGGCATCCGGCTGGAAAACCTTCTGCTGGTGCGCGACGCCGCTTTCCCCAACGCCCGCAAACCGTTCCTGCGGTTCGAGACACTGACCCTCGCCCCGTTCGATACGCAACTGCTCGATGCCACGCTGCTCGACTTCTGGGAAATCGACTGGCTGAACGCCTACCACGCCCGCGTGCTGGCCGAGATCAGCCCCCATGTGCCGCTGGAGACGCTGGCCTGGTTGACCCTCGCCTGCCGGGCCATCGCCCGATGATCCACCGCTTCGCGGTCGGCACGATGCAAGCGACGATCCTGTCCGACGGGCCGCTGCTACTGCCCGCCGCGTCGGACATTTTCGACGGCCTTCCACCGGCTGCGGGCCAGAGCGCAACCCGCACGACGATCGAACAGAATTGCCTGCTGCTGGAGATCGGCGGGCGGAAAATCCTGTTCGACAACGGCCTGGGCTCCCAAAAGCTTTATGGGCCGGATAGCGGCCGGTTGCCGGCGAGTTTGGCAGAAGCCGGCATCGCCCCAACCGATATCGACGCCCTGGTGCTGACCCACGGGCATTGCGACCACTGTTGGGGGACCATGGCAGACGACGGCACGCCACAATTTCCCAATGCCACGATCTATATGGCGGAAGCGGAACTGGCATACTGGGAGTCGGATCCACCTGCGGAACGGGACGAACCCAGCCTCGCCGGGGTTGCCCGTCATCTGCTGCCGCTGCGTGATCGGATTGTGTTTGTGCGCGACGGCGCGACGTTCCTGCCGGGGGTTCAGGCATGGCTCACCCCTGGCCACACGCCCGGGCATATGGCCTTTTTATTCGAGGGCAACTGGTGCCTGACCGGGGATGTCGCCTTCCACGATCCGCTGTCCTTCGCCTTCCCCGACGCACGCAGCGCCTTCGATACCGATCCGCTGCAAGGGGTCGAAACACGCAGGCGCGTGCTGGCCCGCCTCGCCGACGCGGAAACCACGATCGTCGGTTATCACCAACCCTGGCCCGGCCTGGGACGGATCGTACGGCACGGCGGGTCCTTTCGGTTTCTGGCCGGGGCGTGACTCCCAGCCGACCGGGGCCGTATAAAAGCGGCCAATTCAAAAAGGACCTGCCATGCCCGGCCCGCTGCACGGCTACCGGATTGTCGATCTGACTTCCATGATCTCGGGCCCGTTGGCGACGATGATCCTGGCCGACCAGGGCGCGGACGTCATCAAAGTCGAAAATCCCGACGGCGGCGATCACACGCGCTTGGCCAACAATCGGCGCAACGGATTTTCGGCCTCGTTTCTCAATAATAACCGGAACAAGCGCTCCCTGGCGTTGGATCTGAAAGACCCCAAGGCCAAAGACGTGCTGCTGCGGCTGGTCGCGACGGCCGATGTCTTCGTGCAGAATTTCCGCCCAGGGGTAGCCGAGCGGATGGGCTTCGGCGAGGACGCTCTGCGCGCGGTCAAACCCGACCTTATCTATGTCTCGATCAGCGGTTTCAGCGAAAATGGCCCCTTCGCCGGAAAGCCGGTCTACGACCCCCTGGTCCAAGCCATGTCCGGACTCGCGACGATTCAAGCTGGTTCGGATACCGAGCGCCCGCGCCTTGTGCGTACCATCGTGCCCGACAAGCTCACCGCGATTTCGGCTGCCCAGGCGATTACCGCCGCCTTGCTGGCCCGCGCCCGCTCGGGACAAGGCCAGCATGTGCGGATTTCGATGCTGGAGGCGGTGGTCGCCTTCCTATTCGCCTCCGACATGGGCAGCCAGACGTTCGTCGGCGGCGAATTCCCGCAGCAGGAAGCCGCCAGCTTCATCGATCTGATTTACGAGACCAGCACGACATACATCAGCGCTGCGGTGCAATCGAACAAGGAATGGGTGGCGCTGACCCGTGCTTTGGATAAGCCGGCGTGGCTGGACGACCCGCGCTTCAAGACGCCGGCCTTACGGCAGCGGAATATCGACGCTCGGTTGACCATGACGCAGGCGGTGCTGTTGACGCGCACCGCCGATCATTGGCTGGACCGCCTGACGACCGAGGGCGTCCCCTGCGCGCCCGTCCTGACCCGCAGCGAGATGATCCGCCATCCGCAGATCGAGGCAACTGGGATCGTGATCGAAACCGAGCATGAAACGGCTGGGCGCATCCGCGGGGCGCGCCCGGCGGCACGGTTTTCGGCGACCCCGACGGCGCTGCGGCGGGGCGGACCGGCGTTGGGGGAACACACAGACTCGATTTTGGCGGAATTGGGCTACGGCGCTGCGGAAATCGCCGTTTTGGGGGCGGTTGATTCGGCGGTGGCATCCGATGTCTAGTTTTCCAGACAAACTGACCGTGTCAATCCCGCCACAATCAGATCATTTCCCCTATAATTAGACACAAAAACATATTTCTAAACGAACGACGCTTGACGGTCTCGGTTACCGGACTTACCAACGGTCAAATCGAGCCATTCGCAGGAGGACCGCAATTAAGGTGTTTTTCTCACCCTAAGGAACGATGTTATTCTTTATCGAGATCGTTTTATCGCAGTAGAGACGGCACGTTCGAAACGGATATTGCGTGCTCCGTCGCACCCTTTCGGGGGCTGTCCGCCTGCCTCGGCAAATAACGAGATTGTGAGCGACATTTCGGTGAAATCGGGCCGGCGTCATACCAATTCGCAAAATGCTTGGTGGCGTTGCATGCGTAATCGTACCATACACAGTGGATGCAACCGCTTCTGGCGCAGGGGGGTTGCGACAACAATATGCGCTCCAACCAGGTCGGCCACGCCGGTCACCTGCCTCGTTCGTTACAAGCACTCAAAGGGGATCGACAAAATGTTCGAATACATCAAGACCTGGGTTGCCCTGCAATCCGACCGCCGCGCGGTGACTGCATTGGAATACGCGATGATCGCCGGCATCATCGTCGCCGTTATCGCCGTCGGCTTCGGCGTTCTTGCCACCGACATCTCCGCCAAGTTCAATTCGATCGGCTTGGGCATCTAACGGCTGCAAAGCGTCGGCCAAGCGACGGCGGCAGAATTCGACGGCATCTAGCTGCCGTGTTCGCCCTGTTCGCTAGGCGGCTGCTCGGCCGAACGAGGTATGCCATGCCGCACGGATGGCTCGCTCTCTTGACCCCCGCCTCGCATCTTGCGGCGGCGGGGTTTTTGCTGTTTGCAGCGTTGCACGATATCGCTGCTCGGACAGTGCCCAACTGGGTCGCGTGCGCTGTCATCCTGGTGGGTCTTACCGGGCATGCCTACGATAACAATCTGTTGATCGGATTGGCTGCTGCGTTCATTGTCTTTTTGGTCGCGGCATTGTGTTGGCGACGCGGTTGGCTAGGAGGGGCAGACGTGAAACTGATGGGGGCTTCCGTCGTTGCCGTCCCGTCGGGACAAATCCTGACATTCATTGTCGCGATGTCGATCGCCGGTTCATTGTTTGCTGCGGTTTATATGACAGTCGGCGCCGTGGCGCGCCGTTTCTATCGGCCGACCGCCGTACCGACCCTCCGCCCCACGCGCTTGCCGGCCCGAGTGGTCCGAGCGGAGATGTGGCGGCTGCGGCGGGGCGGCCCGCTTCCTTATGCCTGCGCGATTGCTGCGGGCTTCCTGTTCGTTCAACTCTGATCGGAGCGTCTCGTGGTCCTCCGCGTCGCATTCTTTTTGATGATGGCCCTGGCGTTGGTCGGATTCGGCACCGTCGCCTTCGTATTCATGCGTCAGCAACCGCCGGCCCCCGCGCCGATCGCACAGGTGGCGCCAGCTGCACCGGCGATCGCAGCGGCGCCTGCGCCGGTCGCGACCCCGGCCCTCCCGCAGGTGCCGCAGAAGAAATATCTCGTCGCCTCCCGATCGATCGCCACTGGCGCGATGTTGAAGCCCGAGGATGTCGTCGCCCGACCGCTGCCGAACGACATCCCCGGTGCGATTTCGGCCGAGTCGGCCGATGCGATCCGTTTGCTCGCCGGTTCCATGTCGAAGCACGCCGTCGCTGCCGGGGAACCGATCCGGGAAGACGATGTGTTAAAGCCCACCGA
The DNA here is from genome assembly GCA_025354865.1 of Acetobacteraceae bacterium. Taxonomy (GTDB): domain Bacteria; phylum Pseudomonadota; class Alphaproteobacteria; order Acetobacterales; family Acetobacteraceae; genus Rhodopila. Next base: position 26,556 of record JANXMB010000149.1, read on the forward strand.
CCATGGCTTCATGGCGGCGGCGTTGCGGCCGGGCATGCGGGCGGTGACCATCGGGGTTGACGCGACCAGCGGTTCGGCCGGTTTGGTTTGGCCGGGCGATCGGGTCGATCTGACATTGACCCAGACATTGACCGACCCGGCCCTTCCGATCGGCCGCCGCGTATCGGCCGAAACAATCCTGACCGACTCCCGCGTTATCGCCATCGACCAGCAGTTGATGCAAGGCGCAGCCCCGGCCGGCGGCGGCGAAGGGCAAGGCCGGACCGTGACGTTGGAAGTCCAGCCCGAGGATGTGCAACGCGTATCGGTTGCCATGCGGTTGGGCCGGCTTTCGCTCTCGGTTCGCGCTGTTTCGTCGGAAGAAGCCGCCAGCACCGGGTCGGGCTCGCCCGGCAGTGCTGCGGCCAAACCGCGTGGCGGTTCGATCTTCGGACGCGACGTGTCTTCGGCGCTGGGTATCGAAGTGCCACTGCCGGCGGAACAACGGGTCATTCGTGTCTTCCACGGGTCCGCCGACCCCAAGGAGTTCAAATATTGAGAGCTTTGATTCTAAAGGCCCTGCTGACAGCCGGTCTTTTGGTCCTTTCGCTGGGGCTGGCACCGGCAGACGCGGCGCGCGGGGACAATCCGATTACCGCCATGACGGTCGAATCCGGCACGGGCAAGGTGCTGACGTTGACCACCCCGGTGGCCAATATCTTTGTCGCCGACCCTAAGGTTGCCGAAGTGCGCCCTGCCAGCGCCACATCGTTGTTTATTTTCGGCCTGAACCCCGGACGGACCACCATCGCCGTGATGGACGCGGACGGTCGTTTGCTCGTGCAGTACGAACTCACGGTCCAACCGTCATCCTTCGCCGCGCGGGAAACGCAGTCGGCGATCGATCGCTTGATTCCCGGCAACCGCATCAAGGTCCAAGCCCAAGGCAAGGGCCTGATGTTGGCTGGAACCGTCAAGAACCCGGCCGATGCGGCGCAGGCGGTGGCCATCGCGAAGGGTTATGTCGGTGAGGCCACCTCGGTCGATAACGAAATCGGGGTCGAGACCCCGCTGCAGGTCACGCTGAACGTGCGTGTCGCACAGATGTCGCGGCAGGTGGTGCGCAACCTCGGCATCAATTGGCAGGCGATCGCGACGATCGGAAGCATCGCGCGCCTGCCGGCCTTGGCACTGAACGCGAATGGCAGTTCGCTGGCCTGTGCGACCGGCAGTGTCGCAACGACCGGCGGCCTAGCGCTGTGCCCGGGTTCGGGCTTCAACGGCGTCATCGATGCGCTGGCGAAAGACAACCTCGCGCATGTCCTAGCGGAACCCAACCTGACGGTGATCAGCGGTCAGTCCGCCAGCTTCCAGGTCGGCGGGGAATTCCCCATCCCGACTTCCCAGGGTTCCGGCTCGGTTGGCGTGACCTACAAAAGCTTCGGCGTGCTGCTGTCGTTCCTGCCGACGGTCCTCAGCGATGGGCGGATCAATCTGCACGTTAAGCCGGAGGTCAGCGAACTCAGCAGCCTGAACAGCGCGGTGCTGGTTACCGGTACCTCGTCGCAAATCATTCCCGCGCTGTCGGTGCGCCGGGCGGAAACCACGGTCGAACTCGGCACCGGCGAGAGCTTCGCGATCGCCGGACTGTTGCAGCAGAACACCAGCGACAGCGGAACGGGTCTACCGGGCCTCGGCGACCTGCCGGTGGCCGGCGCGTTGTTTCGCGAAAACCAATTCGGGCGTACCGAAACCGAACTGGTGATTGTCGTGACGCCTTACATCGTCCGTCCCGTCGCCAACCCGGCGATGCTGAAGCTGCCCACCGACGGTTACACGCCGCCATCCGATATGGAGCGGTTGCTGCTGATGCGGCAAATGCCGAGGCAGAAAGCGCCGGTGCCGGTTTCCATCCCCGGTAACGCAGGGTTCATCGTGCAATGAAGGCCGATATGACTCGATTTCTCCACCACCACATGACCCGGCTGACGCTGGCAAGCGCCGTTTGCCTGGGCGTTCTCGCCGGTTGCGACAGCCGCGACCCGTACAAGCGAGACGACGTTTGGTACCCAACGGGTTCGAACGCCGCCAATTTAGCCGCCCAGGTCGCCGATCCGCACGACCTCATGCGCGGGCAGAACGATCCGAGGCAACTGGCAGATACCCCGGCCAGAGCGATTGCACGGGTGCGGTCCGATTCAGCGAAACCGTTGACCGGCGGCAGTGCCGCCAGTGGCGGTGGTAGCGGCAGCAGCGGTGGCGGAGGCGGAGGCGCCGCTTCGTCCGCCACCGACACGCCGACCATTCCCACAATGCCGTCGATGCCATCGATCCCAGGTCTCGGCGGCGGATAGTGGCCATGGCCGACGACGTTCCCTCCGGGGCCGCTCCACTCCACACCGACGGCAGTCTGGATGCTCGGCACGACCGGCCGAGCCTGGTTGGGTTCATCGCGGACGCGAAATCGGAAGATGCCATACGGGAAGGCCTGACCGAACTGGCTGCCGAAGACCTTGACCTGCGACGCGGCGGTATTCGCGCGGCGGTGACAGCAATGCAGCGACAGGCCACGCCAAAACTGCTCATTGTCGATGTCAGCGGGGAGGAACGCCCGCTTTCCGCGCTGGGCGATCTCGCCAACGCGGTGGAACCCGACGTTTGCGTGTTGGTCATCGGGGACATCGACCATGTCGATTTTTACCGCGAGGTGACCCGCAGCATGGGCGCGTCGGAGTATCTGGCGAAACCCCTGACCCGCGACACCGTCGCTCGGCATTTCGGCGCCTTCCTCAGCGGTCAGTTCCGCGCCGGGCCCGAAGTCGCTTTGGGTGGGCGGGCCGTGTCGGTGACCGGCGTGCGCGGCGGCGTCGGCGCCACCACCATCGCCGTCAACCTTGCGTGGAATTTCGGGATTTCGCTCCATCGCCATACGGTCTTGGTCGATCCCGACATCCATCTCGGCGCCGCCGCATTCCTGCTGAATGTGCAACCCGGCCCGGGATTGCGGATGGCGCTGGAGATGCCCGAGCGCATCGACGCCTTGCTGGCCGAACGCGCCGCACTGCCGGCTGCCGACCGCCTGCATATCCTCGCGAGCGAGGAAAAACCCTCGGCAACCGCCAACCATGCCCCCGGTGCCGCCGCCGCGCTGATCGAGGCTTTGCGCCGCCGCTACAACTTCATCGTGGCCGACGTGCCTTTCGCGCCGGTCCCGCTGTACACCGATTTCCTGGATCTGGTGGATCAACGAGTGCTGGTGATGGAACCGACCCTGGCGGCGGTGCGCGATACCGTCCGACTGCTGACGCTGCCGAAAGGTCTGCGGCAGGATCAGCGCGCGGTCGTGGTTCTCAATCGGGTCGGCATGCCCGGGGGCCTGACCCGGCGACAGGTCGAGGAGGCGCTGAAAATGAAGGTGGACGTCGCCATTCCGGATCAACCCCGGCAGGTCGGCAACGCAGCCACGCTGGGCGAAGCTGCGATGAAAAGCAGCGCCGGCGTGCGGGCTGGCATCCAGGAACTGACCCGACAGGTCGCTGGCGTGCGTATTCTAGACGCGGTCACCAGCCAAGTATCCCGCCGTAGGGCCAGCACCCGCACCGAGCGAAAGGGCTGGTTCAGCAAGCGAGGCGCGACACCATGATCGCGCCACCGGTTTTTGGGCGCCGGCCAACGGCGGTTGCCGACGGAACGGTTGTCAGCCTGGAGCGCGACGCTTCCGGGCAACCCGGCCTGCTGACCGTCCTCCCCGAAGCCTCGGTCGCCGATCTCCGCGCCGCCTGCATGGCGCGGCTCGACGCAAATACCGTCGCTTTCATGACCTCCGAACGGCTGACGACCGATATCGAGCGGCTGATTTCGGAAATCGCGAACGAGCGACGCATCCACATCAACCGCCGAGAGCAACGGGCTCTGGCGACAGAATTGGTGCACGATATCCTGGGTCTGGGGCCGCTCGAACCGCTGCTGGAAGACGACTCGATCAACGACATCATGGTGAACGGCCCGGACAAGACGTTCATCGAACGGCAGGGCAAGGTCGTACTAACGAATGTGCGATTCCGCGACACCGCGCATCTCGCGAATATCTGCCAACGGATCGCGTCGTCGGTCGGCCGGCGGATCGACGAATCCAGCCCGATGGTCGATGCACGCCTGAAAGACGGCTCCCGCGTCAACATCGTCTTCCCGCCGCTGGCCCTCGACGGGCCTTATATGTCCATTCGAAAATTCGGACGCAGCACGGTCGATCTCGCGCGGCTCGTCGAATGGAAAGCGCTGACGCCGCCGGTCGCCCGTATTCTGGAAATCGCTTCGCGCGGGCGGTTGAACATCGTCATCTCCGGCGGCACGGGTTCGGGCAAAACCACGATGATGAACGCGTTGTCGCGGTTGATCGACGCGGGGGAGCGGGTGGTGACGGTGGAAGACGCCGCCGAGTTGCAGTTCCAGCAGCCGCATGTCGTGCGCTTGGAAACCCGGCCAGTCAGTCTGGAAGGACGCGGCGAAATCACCCAGCGCGATTTGGTGCGCAACGCCCTACGTATGCGCCCCGATCGCATCATCATCGGCGAGGTTCGCGGCGCGGAAGCCTTCGACATGTTGCAGGCGATGAACACCGGCCACGATGGCAGCATGTCCACCATCCATGCCAACACCACCCGCGACGCCGTGACCCGTATCGAGAACATGGTGCAAATGGGCAACATGGGCCTGCCGTCCCGCGCCATTCGCACCCAGATCGTCAGCTCCGTCGATCTGATCGTGCAGGTCGAACGCCATCGCGACGGCGGCCGTCGGGTCACCCAGGTGACCGAAGTCTGCGGCATGGAAGGCGAGACCATCACCCTGAACGACATATTCCAGTTCACGGTCAGGGGCGAAGGCCCCGACGGCAAGCTGTTCGGCGATTATCGGGTCAGCCGCATGCCGCCTGGCTTCCTGACCAGACTCGCTTATTTCGGTCTGGATAAAGCATGGCGCGCCGCGATCGCGGATGCGGACGACAATTGATGGATGTCGCGCATCTGCGTTATGTCCTGGTCGTGGGTTCGACCATTGCGTTGATCGGCCTCGGTGTCAGCGCGACGATGGTGACGCAGGCGCACAAGCAGGACCAACGCCGGAAGCAACGGCTGGCATCCGTGGTGGGCGTACAACTGCGTCCGGTCGATGTTGCCGCGTCGGCGTTCGGGGAAGTTGCGGCGTCGGAATCGGCGCCATGGTTGAGAACGGTCGGTTGGATATTCGGTTTCGATCCCGAAAAAACTGCGCTGTACCCAACCCGCTGGTGGATTGCATTGATCGGTCTGTTGGTTGCCGCCAAGATCGCGCAATCCACTATCGCCGACTTCCTGGGCAGTTGGGCGCCCTACGCCGTACCAGCGATCTGGCTGATCATGAGTCGCAATTTTTTCACCCATTACGAACGTAAGCGGCAGTTGCAACTGTTGAACGAATTTCCCGAGGCGCTGGCTTTGCTAGTACGCGCCATTCGCGTCGGTATCCCGGTTATGGAGGCCATTCGCAACGTATCGCGCTCCGCCCCGCCGATCACCGCCGCCGGTTTTTCGAGCCTGGTGGAGCAAGTGGCCATCGGTGTGCCGCTGGATCAGGCGCTGCAGACGTTGTCGCGCAGCACGGGCCTGACCGAATACCGCTTCTTCGCGACCACGTTGACGTTGCAGAACCAAACCGGCGGCAACCTGAGCGACACGTTGGAATCGTTGGCGGACGTGATCCGCAAGCGGGCAGCGTTGAAGGCCAAGGGTCGCGCCATGACGTCCGAAGCGCGCAGCAGTTCGATGGTGCTGGCCGTGCTGCCGCTGCTCACCGGTTTGTTGTTGTGGGTCGTCAGCCCGAATTACATCGGCGTGCTGTTCACCGATCCCACTGGCAAATGGATGTTGGGCCTTGCGATCGTGCTTCTGTCGCTGGGCATTCTGACCATCCTGACGATCATCAAAAAGACGCTGGCATGATCCGCTTTCTCCTCCTGGGCGCCAGCACGGCACTCGTCGCATTGTTGATTTCGGGGCTCCTGCTGTTGCAAGATGTCCGCCGGACCGAAGCATTGGCGGCGCGCATCCGTGCGATCCATGGCGAGGACGACGGGGATAATCCAGCCAATCAGGCCGAGGCGGTGCGGGGCTTCCTGACCAATTTCCTGTCCGGTATCGGAACGGTCATGCTGCGCAGCGGGCTGATTCCCGCCGGCACCAGGACCGAATTGGAATCGATGTTGCTGGGTGCCGGTTTGCGCGGATCGAGGGGGCTGCACGTCTTCGTCGGCTGCAAATTATTCGCCCCGATCGCGATGATTTTCGTCGGTGTGTTCGTAACCGGTAACATCGAAAAACTGCACGGCCTCAACCTTGTGGTGCTACCGCTGTTCGGCATTGTCGGTTTGCTGAGCCCGGATTGGATCCTGACGTGGCGGCGCAAGAAATACCTCGAACGGGTCGAACAAGGATTGCCGGATGCCCTCGATCTTATGGTGATCTGCACCCAGAGCGGCATGGGCCTCGGCGCGGCGGTGCTGCGGGTGGCCGAGGAGCTTCGGTTTGCCTACCGGGATCTCTCGCTCGAATTCGCGCTGACCGCCAACGAGCTGAGCATCATGACGGATACTCGGCAGGCATGGCTCAATCTCGGGAATCGCACCGGCATCGAGAGTTTCAAGCGTTTCTCGGCAACCTTGGTGCAAACGATGCAGTATGGCACACCGGTCGCCGAGGCCCTGCGCACACTTTCTGCCGAATTGCGCGAAGAACTGCTGAGCAAATTCGAAGAGCGGGCCGCTCGGCTCCCGGTTGTTATCACGATGCCGATGATCGTCTTCATTTTGCCGTGCGTTTTCATCGTTGCTGCCGGACCTGCCATGTTGCAGGCTGGCAAAGTCTTCGGACACTGAGAAACCTAGCATCATGAACCGAACCCGCTGGCGGTTGTCGCCGCTCTCGCTCTGTCTGCTTGCCGTTCTGGCGGCGTGTTCCGGCGCCCGGCGCGACGAACGCCCCGGTGTTGCAGCAGCCGAGGAAGCACTGCGCAACGGATCGCCGGCCTTAGCCGCCCAGATCGCGCAAGGTATGCTTGCCCGCAACCCCGAGGACGTTCCCGCTTTGCTGATGCAAGCCGACGCAGAAACCCAGCTGGGTCGGCAGACCGAAGCCGCCGCCAATTACCAACACGCATTGCGGCAAAATCCCGGGTCCGTGCGCGGCAAGATGGGGCTGGGCCGTTTGCGCCTGGCCACCGACGCGGCCGAAGCCGCTGCACTGTTCGAAGACGTGGCGAAGCTGGAACCGCGCAATGTCGCGGCCCTGAACAATCTGGGCATTGCGCGCGATCTGCTGGGACAGCATCGCACCGCGCAGGACGCCTATCGCCTGGTCCGCAGCATCGATGCCGGCAATATCCCGGCACAGGTCAATCTGGCGCTGTCACTGGCCATGAGCGGAGACGGCGCAGAGGCCGTGCGCCTGATTGCCCCCTTGGCCACCGAGGCATCGGCATCGCCCAAGCTCCGGCACGATTATGCCGCCGTCCTGGCGATGGCCGGGCGGGAGAACGAGGCCGAGCAGATCCTGCGTCGCGACTTATCGCCGCAGGAGGTGCGGCAGGTCCTGGAAGCCATCCGCGATCGGCGCAACAGCGGTTTGTAAAGCAGGTTTGCAGCCGGCCGAAACCGCTCTAACGTCCCCGCAACACAAGAACGGGGAACGGTCATGATTATCGAGGTACGCACCTACCAACTGAAGCCCGGCACCCTGGCCGAGGCCGAAAAACGGTTCGCCGAGGCCCTGCCGATCCGGGAAAAACACTCGAAACTCGCGGCGTTCTGGCATACCGAAGTCGGGGCATTGAACCGGATTATCCATGTCTGGACCTACGATAGTTTCGCCCACCGTACCGCCGTGCGCACCGCCGCCGCGAAGGAAGAAGGCTGGCCGCCGCCGATCCGCGAATTCGTCGTCTCCCAGCAAAGCGAGATGTTCGTCCCCGCACCCTTCTCTCCGCCATTGACCCCGAAAGAGGTCGGTCCGGTCTTCGAAATCCGCAGCTACACGATCGCCCCCGGCGCGATCCCCGGCGTCATCGAGCGGTGGTCCGGCAAAATCGAGGAACGGGTCAAGCTCTCCCCGTTGGTCGGCGCGTGGTATTCCGAATTCGGAGCGCTGAATAAATGGGTCCATATCTGGGCCTACAAAGACGCCGCCGAGCGCCAGCGTATCCGAGCGGACGCGGTTGCGAGGGGGTTGTGGCCGCCGGGCAGCGGGGCGACGGGGGCCATCGTCGCGCAGGAGAACATGCTGGTCGCGCCGGCCTCGTTCTCCCCGATCCGTTAGGCCGATGGCGCGCCTCATCGCGGGGTTCGGCACGTCGCACAGTCCGATGCTGGCCTGTGCGGCCGAAGACTGGACCCCGTCCTTTCTGCCGCGCGACCAGGCCCGTCGTCATTACGATTTCGACGGCAATCCCTGCCGTTACGAGGACCTTCTGGCACGCGCGCCGGCGGACGCCATGGACCGCATCGCGCCAGATGCCATGGTGCAGCGGCGGGCCGCGATCGATGCGGCACAGGAAAGATTGCGGCATTCGATCGCCGTCGCAAACCTCGACGCGCTGATCGTCGTCGGCGACGACCAGGAAGAATTGTTCGACGCCTCCAACATGCCCGCGATCGGCATTTTCCACGGCGCCACCATCCGCAACGCCCGCGCCGCACCCGCCACCGACGCCATGTCCCGTGCTCGTATGCGCTTTCTGGAGGACGGGGCCGAGGTCGAATATCCCTGCCATGCCGGATTGGCCGGACACTTGATCGATCGTTTGCAGGACTGCGATTTCGATATTTCGGTTGCGTCCCGGATTCCGACGGCGAAGGCCGAAGGGCACGCCTATTCCTACGTGCATAAATTCTGCATGGGCGCCGCGCCGATCCCCATCGTGCCGGTGTTTTTGAACGCCTATTACCCCCCGAACCAACCGCGCCCCTCACGTTGTTTCGCGCTCGGCGCGCATCTGGCCGACGCCGTCGCGGCCTTTCCCGACGACATGCGGGTCGGCATTCTGGCGTCTGGTGGACTGAGCCATTTCGTGGTGGACGAAGCATTCGATCGCGCGATCGTGTCGGCATTGCAACGCCAGGATGCCGCCTTTTTCCAAACCGCGCCGCTGCATAAATTGCAGTCCGGCAGTTCCGAAATTCGCAACTGGATCTGTCTGGCCGGCGCGGTCGCGTCGCTGCGGCCGGACTGGATCGATTACGTACCGGGATATCGCACCCCGGCCCTGACCGGCACCGGCCTTTGTTTTGCCAGTTTCCGCTCAGGATGATGCAACGATAACAGGATCGCAACAAAATGCCAACCGGAACGGTCAAATGGTTCAACGACGCGAAAGGCTTCGGTTTCATCGCACCCGATGAAGGCGGGGAGGATTTGTTCGCACATTTCCGCGCCATCCAGGGGGACGGTTTCAAGTCCCTCAAAGAAGGCCAGCGCGTCTCGTTCGAGGTCGAGCAAGGCCCCAAAGGCAAGCAGGCCAACAATATTCAATCCGCCGAATAGGGAGAATTTCCGATGAAAGTGGGAACCGCGCTCAGTATTCTGGCCCAACCCGGCCGCCCCGATGTCGCTTTGTACAACGAACATATGCAACTGGGCGATCTGGCCGAACCGCTGGGCTTCGATTCCCTGTTCGCGCTGGAACATCATTTCACCGGCTATTCGATGTCGCCCTCGCCGCTGCAAATGCTCAGCTACTACGCCGGGCGGACCAGCAAGATTACCCTCGGCACCTGCGTGATCGTGCTACCCTGGCACGACCCCGTGCGGGTAGCGGAACAAATCGCGCTGCTCGATGTCATGAGCGGCGGACGCACCTTGATGGGCTTCGGCCGTGGCGCTGCCAGCGTGGAATACGAAGGTTTCCGCATTCCGATGGAAGAAGCCCGCCCGCGCTTCGCCGAATCGGCGCAGTTGATCGTGAAAGCGCTGTCGAACGAACGTTTCGATTGGCAAGGCGAGTTCTACAAAATCCCCGAAATGTCGATCCGCCCGCGACCGATTTCGCATCCCGAGCGGCGCTTCTATGCATCCTCCGTCAGCCCAGAATCATCCGAAATCATGGCGCGGCTCGGCTTCGGCATGATGATCGTGATGCAGAACGAATGGGCCAAAGCGGCGGAAGACGTGCTGCGCTATCGCGAAATTACCGCCAGCGTCGGCCACACGCCCCGCCCCCCGATCGTTTTGAGCAACGTCGCCTGCGCCCCGACCCGAGCGGAGGCGCGCGACCAGGCGATGCGCTATCTCGGGGAGAAGTGGGATTCCATCGACAATCATTACCATTTCGCCGACGGCCATCTATCGAATGTGAAAGGCTACGAATCCTACGGCAAGCTGGCGAAGACCTACACCAAAATGAAGGATGCCACCTTCCGCGACAAAGCGACGGATTTCTATCTGAGCATCCAGGTCGTCGGCACACCGGACGATTGCATCCAGCAAATCGGCGAGTTGCGCCGCCTGACGGGCATGGATCATTTCGTGACCGAATTTTCGTTCGGCAGCATGCCGCACCATTTGGCGGAAATGAACATGCGGCTGTTCGCGGACAAAGTGCTGCCGGTGCTGCAAAAGGATGCCGCGTTTCAGGGCGAAATCGATCCGTTCGTCGGTATCGCCACGGGCGACCGGGAGCGATTGTTCGCGCCGGCCTGATCTGGGTTGTATAACGGCGGCGACCTCGCCGGAGACCGCCTTATGACCACCCTCGACGCCGTTCTCGCGCACGCCGACGCATCGCTCGATGCCTCCCGCGAACGATTGTTCGATCTGCTGCGCATCCCGTCGATCAGTACCCAACCGGAATTCGCCGGGGAATGCGTGCGAGCGGCCGAATGGGTGCGCGATCAACTGGCCGGGTTGGGATTTCAGGCCAGCGTGCGCCCGACCGCCGGCCACCCCGTCGTCGTCGCACACCACCCCGGCCCGGCTGGATACAAAGGCCCGCATGTCCTGTTCTACGGACATTACGACGTGCAACCGCCGGAACCGATCGAACTCTGGAACAGCCCGCCGTTCGAACCGCAGCTGGTGGACGGCCCTCGCGGCAAGCGCTTCGTCGCACGCGGCGCGGTGGACGACAAAGGGCAGGCGACGATGTTCATCGAAGCCTTGCGCGCGTGGCACGCCGTCGGCGGCGGCATCCCGGCAAAACTGACCCTGCTGATCGAGGGGGAGGAGGAAGTCGGATCCAAGAACCTGGAACCGTTTCTGATTGCAAACAAGGATGAATTGTCGCAGGCAGATGTTGCGCTGATTTCCGACACCAATATGTGGAACGTCGATACGCCGGCCGTCACCACGATGCTGCGCGGGATGGTCTATACCGAGGTCACACTGAAAGCCGCCAATCGGGACCTGCATTCCGGCCTGTACGGCGGATCGGCGTTAAACCCGATCAATGCCCTGACCCGTATTCTCGGGCAATTGCAGGACGACGACGGGCGCATTCGGCTGCCGGGCTTCTACGATCGGGTGAAGCCGATATCCAACGCCCAGCGCGCCCAATGGGATTCCCTGGGGTTCGACGAAAGCGCGTTCCTCGGCGATATCGGCCTGACCGCCCCGGCCGGCGAGCGGGGCTATTCCGCGCTCGAACGGTTGTGGGCGCGCCCAACCGCCGACATTAACGGCATCTGGGGCGGCTATACCGGCGAAGGCAGCAAGACGGTCATCGCCGCCCACGCGTCGGCGAAAGTATCGTTCCGGCTGGTGTCCGATCAAAACCCCGACGAGGTCTACGCCCAATTCCAGAAATTCGTGAACGATCGCCTGCCGCCGGGCGCAACCGCCGAATTCGCGGTGTTCTCGCGCGGGCCGGGGATCGAGGTGAGCACAGACTCGCCGTGGATCCGGGCGACATTGGATGCGTTATCGGACGAATTCGGCAAACCGGCCGTGCTGATGGGTTGCGGCGGGTCCATCCCGGTCGTCACATCGTTGCGCAGCGTTTTGGGGCTGGAGGCATTGCTGGTGGGTTTCGGCCTGGACGACGATCAAATCCACAGCCCGAACGAGAAATTCGAACAGGCTTGCTTCCATCGCGGCATTCGCTCGCACATTCGTTTGCTGGACAAATTGGCGGCAGGATAGCCGGCCGCGCCCAGAGGGGCGTCGGGGGGCACCGGGGGGCGCCCGGGGGGCAGTGGTCTCGCCGCCGCCGCCGTGGTTAATTGGTCGCCGTCGCGTCCGACCGACATGCGTCGGCCGCCGCCGTTCGACCGGTATTGTAACCGAGGGACCGAAACCATGATCGTCGCCGATGTCATGACCCGCAATGTGATCTCCATCGCGCCCGACGCGACGGTGGAGGAAGCGGCAAAAACCATGCTGGACCGGGGCATTTCCGGCCTGTTCGTGGTCGATGCCAAAGGGGAACTCGCGGGCATCGTCACCGAAGGCGATCTGCTCCGCCGCGACGAACTCGGGACCCAGCGGCATCGCCCGTGGTGGCTGCGCATCCTCGTGTCCCCCGGCCGGCAGGCGACCGATTTCACCCACACCTACGGGCGGCACGTCAGCGACGTGATGACCCAAGATGTCATCGCCGTCCCCTCCTCCGCCCCGCTGGAGGAAGTCGTCGTGACCATGGAAGCCCACCGCATCAAGCGGCTGCCGGTGGTGGCGAACAATCGGGTCATCGGCGTCGTCAGCCGATCCGACCTGCTGCGCTATCTGATCGGGCACGCGCGCCGCAAACCGGCCGCCGCGACCGACGATTCCACCATCCGCAACACCATCCTCGACACGTTGGAAAAGCAGGCCTGGGCGCCGGTCACCTCGCTCAACGTCACGGTTGCCGATGGGGTGGTCGATGTCTGGGGCACGATTACCGACGACGCCGAGCGGCGCGCCATCTGCATCGTGGTGGAAAACACCCCGGGGGTGAAGCAGGTGCACGATCATCTGGTGTATATCGAGCCTTACTCCGGCACCGTGATCGAAGCGCCCGACGAACAGCGGTGATCTTCGACGTCGCGGTGATCGGCGGTGGCATCAACGGTGCCGGCATCGCCCGCGACACGGCCGGGCGCGGCCTGAAGACCTTATTGCTGGAGCAAGGCGATCTGGCGGGGGCGACGTCCTCGGCATCGACCAAGCTGATCCATGGCGGACTGCGCTACCTCGAACACTACGAATTCCGCCTCGTGCGGGAGGCGCTGACCGAACGCGAGGTCCTGTTGCGCGCGGCGCCCCACCTCGTGCGGCCCATGCGCTTCGTCCTGCCGCACCACGCCGGGTTGCGGCCGCAGTGGATCGTCCGAGCGGGGTTGTTGTTGTACGATTATTTGGGCGGGCGGAAAGTGTTGCCGCGCAGCCGAGCGGTGGATCTGTCGGGCGATCCGGTGTTGCAGGCGGATTTCCGCCGAGGCTTCGAGTATTCCGATTGTTGGGTGGACGACGCCCGCCTTGTCGTCGCCACCGCCCGCGACGCCGCCCTCCGTGGCGCCGACATCCGCACCCGCACCCCATGCACCGCCGCCAGGCCGATCGACGGGCTGTGGTCGCTGACGCTCGGCGATGGCCGGGAGGAACGCGCCCGCGTGTTGGTCAACGCCGCCGGCCCCTGGGTGTCGGGCGTCCTGTCCAGCGTGGTCGCGCAGAACGCGCCGGCTCGCATCCGCATGGTCAAGGGCAGCCACATCGTCGTCCGCAAACTATTCGCGGGGGACAAGGCGTATATTTTTCAGAACGCCGATGGCCGCGTCTGCTTTGCCATTCCATACCAAGACGATTTCACCCTGATTGGTACAACGGACGAGGACTATACCGGCGATCCCGGCGCCGTCGCGATCTCCCCCGCCGAGGAGCGTTATCTGCTGGCTGCGGTGAACGCCTATCTGCGCACCCCCGCCACCGCCGCCGACATTGTCTGGCGCTATGCCGGCGTGCGCCCGTTGCGCGACGACGGTGCGTCGAAGGCGCAGGAGGCCACGCGCGATTACGTGCTGGAGCTGACCGGCACGCCGCCCGTGCTCTCGGTATTCGGGGGTAAAATCACCACCTACCGGCGCCTTGCCGAGGCGGCTTTGGCACGCTTGGCGCCCTTTTTCCCCAACCTGCCCGGCCCCTGGACCGCGCATGCGAGTTTGCCGGGGGGCGATTTCGCCTGGGACGGGATCGACGCCTATCTTGCCGGCCTGCCCGCTGCCTCTGCCCGCCGGCTGGTGCACGCCTATGGCACCGAAGCATCGCACGTCGTCGGCGGCCGCGACCTTGGCTGGGGGTTGACCGAAGGCGAGGTCGATTGGCTGGTCCGCAACGAATACGCCCGCACCGCCGAGGACATCCTATGGCGCCGCACCAAACTAGGATTGCGCTTCGGCGCGCCCGAAACGGCGGCGCTGGCCCGACTTCTCGCACACTGATACTTTGGCCCTAGATCGTGATGCGTTCGCGCTCCAACCAACAGGATACTGTACGAAACATGGCAACCGAAGCAGTGGCACGACCAGCGGCAACCATTCTCCTGCTGCGGGATGGGCCGAACGGGTTGGAGGTGTTCATGGTGGTGCGGCACCATGCGATCGACTTTGCCTCCGGCGCGTTGGTGTTCCCCGGCGGGCGGGTCGAAACCAGCGATGGTGCGCTGGCGGAGCGTCTTGGCGCGACCGATGTGCTGGCAGCCGGATTCCAACTGGCCGCGATTCGGGAAACTTTCGAAGAATGCGGCGTGCTGCTGGCCCGCCGGAACGGGGAAAGCGGGATCGTCGACGCCGACACCCTGCTGCGTGTCGAAAACGAACATCGCGCGGCGTTGAACGCCGGCAGCATCGAATTCGGCACCATCCTGGACGCGCACGACCTGACCCCGGCCACCGACCTGCTGGTGCATTATGCCCATTGGATCACGCCGTCCAATCAGCCCAAGCGCTACGATACCCAGTTCTATTTGGCCGAAGCGCCGCCGTCGCATGTCGCCGTGCACGACGGGCACGAGTCGGTCGACTCGATCTGGATCGCGCCGCAGGACGCGCTGACCGGCACCGAGGAAGGCCGCTACGTCCTGGTCTTCGCCACCCAAATGAACCTGAAAAAACTCGCCCAATTCCGCTCGGTTGCCGAATCCATGGCCGCCACACGGGCATCGACCGTCGTCACCGTGCAACCCCGCGGCACCAAGCTGGACGACAAGCGGCGGAAACTGCTGATCCCGATCGAGGCCGGTTACGGCGGCAGCGAATTCATCGTCGAACTGCCGCCAGCATCATCCTGAGCGGAGGGAACCCCATGCAAGTCGGCCTGTTCGTCACGCTGGAACACGAAGCGGACGAGGACCCCGCAGCCCATCTGCGCAACATCGTCGCGCAAATTCGCACGGCGCGGGATGCCGGCTTCGACTCCTTATGGATGCCGCAGCATTTCGTCACCGGCCCCACCATGCGGCAAACGGCGGCCGCGCCGATGCTGGGGTATCTCGCGAGCATCGCCGAGGGCATGCGCCTCGGCACTGCCGTCCTGTTGCTGCCGATGCTGAACCCCGTGCTGCTGGCCGAGGAAGCCGCGACACTCGACCATCTGACCGACGGCAAGTTCGTATTGGGTGTCGGCTTAGGCTATCGCGACCACGAATTCGCGGCGATGGGGATCGAGCGCAAATCCCGCGTCGGCCGTTTCAAGGAATATGTCGAGGTCATCCGCCGCCTTTGGGCCGGCGACCATGTCACCTTCCACGGCAAATATATTACGCTCGACGATGTCAGCCTAAGCATGCGCCCACGCAACCCGACCAGCATCCCGCTGTGGGTCGGCGGCACGGTGGCGGACGCGGTCAAACGCGCGGCGGCGATCGGCGATTCCTGGCAAGGCCCGGGTGCTGCGACCCTGGACGAAATGACCCGTTGGTGGGACTTGTTTCACCAAACCCGAGCCGATTTGGGTAAACCGATGGAATATGCTCGGCAGGTGTCGCGGGAATTGTTCTGCGGCCCGTCGATGCAGGGCGCCATCGATCTGGCACGCGGACCGATCTCGGCGAAATACAGCCGCTACGCCGGGCACGGATACGGCGGTTTCGACCCGTCCGCAGGCGAGGACTCGTTCCGCCAATTCGCCCAAAACCGCTTCGTTGTCGGCGATGCCGCCTATGTCCGCGACGAGCTGCAACGCTACCGCGAGACCCTCGGCGCGACGGAGTTCCGCTTTCGCATGGGTTGGCCGGGCTTACCGCAGGAAGAAGTTCTGGCCAGCATCCGGCGCGTGGGCCAGATCGCCCAAAGCCTGTAGAGCGCGATGACCGAAGGTGGAATCACCGGAGGTCTGAATCGCGCGAACAAACAATAGGTTCGCTCGGGCGCGACCTACTGGCGGCCTGTTGTCAGGCCCGCCCGTAGGTGTCTTCCAGCCGGACGATATCGTCCTCGCCGAGGTAGGCGCCCGACTGTACCTCGATCAGGGTCAGCGGGATTTTGCCGGGGTTTTCCAGCCGGTGGACGCAGCCGAGCGGCAGATAGACGCTCTCGTTTTCGCGCAGGATCATGATCTCGCTGTCGCGAGTCACCCGAGCGGTGCCGTTCACGACAACCCAGTGCTCGGCGCGATGGTAATGGCTTTGCAGCGACAATTGCCGGCCGGGATGGACGACGATGCGTTTGACCTGGAAGCGGTCGCCGTGGATCAGGCTTTCGTAGAAACCCCAGGGCCGGTGGCCGCGATTATGCGCCGTCGCTTCCGGCCGACCGGCGGCCTTCAGGCGATCGACGATCTTCTTGACGTCCTGCGCCTTGTCGCGATGCATGGCCAGCACGGCGTCTTCCGTCACCACCAGCACGATATCCTGCAAGCCAACGACGGCCGCCAGCTTGCCGTCGGCGCGGACGTAACAATTTTCCGCGCCTTCCAGGAACACATCGCCCAGGGTGACGTTGCCGTCCGCATCCTTCGCACCGAGTTCCCACAGCGCGCTCCAACTCCCGACATCGGACCAACCGATGGCGGCGGGAATGACGGCGGCACGATGGGTGCGTTCGGCCACGGCGTAGTCGAGGCTGATGGACGGGCAGGCCGCAAAAGCCTCCACCCCGAGGCGGACAAAATCGAGATCGGTGGTCCGTTCGGCGACCGATTTGCGCACCGCCGGCAGCACATCGGGGGCGTGGGTTTCCAGTTCCTCCATCAAAGTGCGCGCTGTAAACACGAACATGCCGGAGTTCCAAAGATGCTTACCGCCGGCCAGGAACGCGGCGGCGGTGGCGGCATCGGGCTTTTCCAGGAAACGAGCGACGGCATGGACGCCGGGCGCGTCGGGAAGTTCCGCACCTTGTTCGATGTAGCCGTAGCCGGTTTCCGGGGCGGTGGGGCGCATACCGAACGTGACAATGCGACCGAGACGGGCCGCCGCAACCGCGCTGTCCAGCGCCGTCAACAACGCCGGTACGTCGCCGATCGCGGCATCGGCAGCCATCATCCACAGCACGGTGTCGGGGTCGTCTTCCGCCACCAGCACGGCGGCGGCGGCGATCGCCGGGGCACTGTTGCGACCGATCGGCTCCAGCACGATCCGCGCGCCATCGATGCCGGCCCCGCGCAGCTGCTCGGCGATGAGGAAGCGATGCTCCTGATTGCACACGATGATGGGCGGCGCGAAGGCTGGCCCCTTCGCTCGCAGTGCGGTTTCCTGAATCATCGTGCGATCCGACACCAAGGGCCATAGCTGCTTCGGGAAACTCTCCCGCGAGACAGGCCAAAGGCGCGTGCCGGAGCCGCCTGAGAGGATCACGGGAACGATACGGGATTGGGTCATGGCGCCTGGTCGAAGGTGGAGCCTTTCCTTGCCCAATCGCAGGCGAAATGCCAAGCTCTTTCCAACCCCGGAGGGATACGAACCATGCGGATCGAGATCGAATTCTGCGGCATGTGAGGCTACGAACCGCGCGCCCGTGCGGCCCGCGACCGATTGCTGACAGCAAGCCCCACCGCCGACATCGTCCTGACCAGATCCGGCGGCGGCGTCTTCGAAATCGTGGCCGACGGACAGTTGGCCTATTCGAAGAAAGCCACCGGACGCTTCCCGACCGACGCCGAGATCGCCGGGGTTCTTGCCTGACCAGCGCTTTGCCCCGACAATCGCGGGGACCGAAGGAAGGATCTCCCCGCGTGGCTGGTTTCAAGAGTACCGAACGTTACATCGCCTCCCGCGATTTGGAGGTCGCGGTCAACGCCGCCGTGACCTTGCAACGACCCTTGTTGGTCAAAGGCGAACCCGGCACCGGCAAGACCGTTTTGGCGCACGAAGTCGCCCAGTCCCTCGGCCTGCCGTTGATCGAATGGCACATCAAATCCACCACCAAGGCGCAACAGGGTCTTTACGAATACGACGCCGTGTCCCGCCTGCGCGACGGCCAGCTTGGCGACGAGCGGGTGAAGGACATCGGCAACTACATCGTGCGCGGCAAACTCTGGGACGCGTTCGACGCCGAAAAGCAGGTGCTGGTGCTGATCGACGAGATCGATAAAGCCGACATCGAGTTTCCCAACGATCTGCTGCTGGAACTCGATCGGATGCAGTTCTTCGTCTACGAAACGCGCAAGACCGTGGCGGCGAGATTCCGCCCTATCGTCATCATCACATCGAACAACGAAAAAGAACTGCCCGACGCCTTCTTGCGCCGCTGCTTCTTCCATTACATCCGCTTCCCCGATCGCGAAACGATGGAAAAAATCGTCCAGACCCATTACCCCGACATCCGCAAAGATCTTGCTCGGGAAGCCCTGAACGTCTTCTTCCAAATCCGCGAAGTGCCGGGCCTGAAGAAGAAACCGGCGACGTCGGAACTGCTGGACTGGCTCAAACTGCTGATGGTGGAAGATCTGCCGCCCGACGCGCTGCGCAGCAACGAAAAGCAGGTGGTCATCCCGCCGCTGCACGGCGCCCTGCTGAAAAACGAGCAGGACGTGCACTTGTTCGAGCGTCTGGCCTTCCTGGCGCGCCGGGGCGGCTGATGTTCTCGCACCTCATCCTTGGGCTACGGTCGGCCGGCCTGCCGGCATCGATTACCGAATATCTGACCCTGATGGGGGCGATGAAAGCCGGGGTCGCAGACTACAGCGTCGAGGATTTCTATTTCCTCGCCCGCGCAACCCTGGTGAAAGACGAACGCCACCTGGACAAATTCGACCGGGTGTTCGGCGCCTGCTTCAAGGGCCTGGAAATGCCGGAAGGCATGAAAGTGCAGGACCTGCCGGAGGAATGGCTGCGCAAGCTGGCGGAAAAACTCCTCTCGCCCGAGGAAATGGCAAAGATCCAGTCCCTGGGCGGGTTCGAGGCGTTGATGAAGCGCTTGCAAGAACTCCTGGACGAACAAAAGGAACGTCACCAAGGCGGATCGAAATGGATCGGCACCGCCGGCACATCGCCCTTCGGTGCCTATGGCGCCAACCCCGAAGGCGTGCGCATCGGGCAGGATAAATCCCGCAACCGCACCGCAACAAAAGTCTGGGACAAGCGGGAATTCAAGGACCTGGACGATACGGTCGAAATGGGCACCCGCGGCATGAAGCTGGCTTTGCGCCGGCTGCGCCGATTTGCTCGGCAAGGCGCCGCAACCGAACTGGATTTGCCGGACACGATCCTGGCAACGGCGAAAAATGCCGGATCGCTCGATCTGAAAATGGTGCCGGAGCGGCACAACACCGTCAAAGTGCTGATGCTGTTCGATATCGGCGGTTCCATGGACGACCATGTGAAACTGACCGAGGAACTCTTTTCCGCCGTGCGGACCGAGTTCAAGCATCTGGAATATTACTACTTCCATAACTGCCCCTACGAGCGCGTATGGAAAAATAACCGACGCCGTCATGAGGAAGTCATTCCGACCTGGCAGTTGTTGCGCACCTACGGGCCGGATTACAAACTGATCTTCGTCGGCGACGGCGCCATGAGCCCGTACGAAATCACCATGGCCGGCGGTTCGGTGGAACATTGGAACGAAGAAACCGGCAATGTCTGGCTGGAACGCCTCAGCGGCCACTACCGACGTGCGGCCTGGCTGAACCCGACCCCGAAACAAAGCTGGGGGCATGTCCGATCCATTACGATGCTGAACGATTTGATGGAGGGACGCATGTTCCCCCTGACGGTCAACGGCATCGACGAAATGACCCGGGAACTCAGCCGGTAGCAACATCGTTTCGAACCATAATATTTCGGGAGACACGCCATGGGACGCCTTGCGGGCAAAGTTGCGCTCATTACCGGATCCGGCACCGGTATCGGCCGCGCAACGGCGAAGAAAATGGCAGCCGAAGGCGCCCGGGTGGTGATCGCCGAATTGAACGTCGCAGCCGGCGAGCAAACCGCGCAGATCGTCGTCCAGGCCGGCGGCGATGCGATCTTCGTGCGCACCGATGTCACCGAACCCGACAGCGTCCAGGCCGCGATCGCCCGAGCGGTGCAGCATTATGGGGCTTTGCATGTGCTGCATAATAATGCGGGCGGCTCGACCAATGTGGACAACACCGTGGTCGAAGCGCCGATTGAGGAATTCTGGCGCGCGATCAAACTCGACCTGTTCGGCACATTCCTCGGCTGCCGCTTCGGTATCCCCGCGATCGTTGCGTCCGGCGGCGGGTCGGTGATCAACATGTCGTCGAACGTTGCCTTGATGGGCATCCCCGGTCGAGATTGTTACACCGCCGCCAAAGGCGGAGTCGCCGCGATCACCCGATCGATGGCGGTGGAATTCGCGCCGCAGAAAGTCCGTGTCAACGCCATCGCGCCGTCGGCCACCATGACCGACCGGGTGCGAGCCCTGGTCGCCGGCAACACCGCTTTGGACAAGCTGACGCAATCGCATTTGGTCGGCTTGATCGAGCCGGAGGACATTGCCGACATGGCGGTCTTCCTTGCGTCGGACGAAACCCGCATGGTGACCGGCCATGTTTATCCGGTGGACAGCGGCGTAACTATTTCCTGAAGGGGAGCAAACACCATGAAAATCAAGCGTGTCGAACACATCGCCATCGCCGTCGATTCCATCGGGCAATCCCTCGAACTGATGCGCGATACCTTCGGTTTGAACCTGGAATACGAAGAACAGATTGGCCAAACCAAACTCGCGATGCTGCCCGTCGGCGAAACCTATATCGAGTTGTTGGAAGGCCTGGGGCCGGAGTCCGGTGTGACCGACTGGATTGCCAAAAAGGGCACCGGTTTGTTCCATATCTGCTTCGAAGTGGACGACATCGAGGGCGCCATCGCCGAATTGAAGGCGAAAAACGTCAAGTTGCAGAGCGACACCTGGAAAACCGGCCACGGCGGGTCGAAAATCGTGTTTCTGGACCCCTCGGCCACCGGCAATGTGGTAATCGAACTCGCCGAACTCGCACCGGGGCATTGAACCATGGCTGGATTTGCGCACCCCGAATTTCTGGTCGAAACCGACTGGTTGGAACAAAACCTATCGAATCCCGATGTCGTTGTGCTGGACTGCACCGTGCATCTGCGGATTCAACCGAACGGCCCGTATAAGATCGAGCCGGGTTTGGCGGATTATGAGAAAGGGCATGTGAAGGGCGCGCAATTCTGCGATGTGCAGCGCGATGTATCGGATTCGACACAAAAAACCAATTTCATGCGCCCCACAGCCGATGCATTCGCAGCCTCGATGCGTCGTTTCGGTATCAGCAACAATACCCGCGTGGCGACCTACAGCACCGGCAATCCCTGGTGGGCAACCCGGGTTTGGTGGCTACTGCGCGAATTCGGCCACGACAATGCCGCAGTGCTCAACGGCGGTTGGCAGAAATGGAGCAAGGAAGCCCGCCCAACCGAAACCGGTCCCAGTCCGTCCCGCCCTGCCGGCACCTTCGTCACGACGGCGGAACGGGGATCGATGGCCAATCTTGCCGATGTGAAAGCGGCAATGGGCGATGCCTCGATCTGCACCCTCAATGCCCTGATGCCAGCGCAATATGCCGGCACGACATACGGTCGCCCGGGGCAAATTCCAGGCAGCGTGTCCGTTCCGGCTGGGCATCTTTTGGACCCAGCCACCAACACGTTCCTACCGCCCGACGCATTGCGCGCGCGTTTGGGCGCGGTCGGTGCGTTGGACCGCCCGGTGATTGCTTATTGCGGCGGAGGCATCGCCGCCAGCGCCGACGCGTTGATCCTGACCATGCTCGGTCATACCAACGTAAAAATCTACGACGCATCGCTATCGGAATGGTCGAAAGACGAAAGTCTGCCGATGGAAACAGGAGCATAATATCGTGCGTATGAAAGACAAAATCGGCATCGTCTCCGCTGCCGGATCGGGAATGGGGCGCGCCGGAGCTATTCGTTTCGCCGCCGAAGGGGCCTCGGTCGCTGTCGTAGACCTGAACCCCGATGCCGTCGCAGCCGTGGTGAAAACCATTACCGACGCCGGCGGCAAAGCCATCGGCCTTTCCGGCGACCTGACCGATGAGAATTTCGCCCGCAGCATCGTCCGCGACACCACCAAGGCATTCGGCGCGCTGGATTTCCTCTGGAATCACGTCGGCTCCCCCGGTCCGGCATCGGTCGAAGGTTTGGACTGGAAAGAATACGACTTCACGATGCAATTGAACGTGAAGTCGGTGCTGATCACCACCGAAGTAGCCTTGCCGGAACTGCGCGCCCGCGGCGGCGGAGCGATTCTGTTTACCGCTTCGACCTCCGGTCTGGTCGGTTCACAGTTCAGCCCAGTCTACAACGTCGCGAAATTCGGCATCGTCGGCATGGTACGCGGTTTGTCCAAGCGCTATGCTCGGGAGAAAATCCGGGTCAACGCCATCTGCCCGGGGCCCATCAACACCCCGATGCTACGCGTGTTCGTTGCACGCCCGGACAGCCAGATGCCGGCCGGCGAAACGGCGGAATCGCTGGTGTGGAAACGCGCCGGACAAACCCCGATGGGCCGCCCCGGGGAGCCGGAGGAAATCGCCAACGCCGCCTTGTTCCTACTGTCGGACGAAGCGTCGTTCGTGACCGGCGTGGCGCTGGCAGTGGATGGCGGCGCGACGGCGTAACCAACCGACGCACGCCGAGCGGATACGTTCGGCGTGCGTTTCGTTATTGGGCTATCCGGCGTCTTCCAGAATATCGGCGATCGCCCGCTCCAGATGCCGCAGCGTGTTGCACACCGTCACCAAATTGCAGAACGGGGCATACCGATACATATCCGAATCCCCCGTGCCCCAGGCGGATTTATATTCCGGATTCAACCAGATAATCCGTTTCGATCGTTCCGACAGCCGCGCCACGATATCGGTGCGCGGGTCGGTCCGGTTGCCGCGCGCGTCGCCCAGAACGATGATGGTCGTCTTGTTGCTAACGTCCTTCATCCAGCCTTCCTCGAAATCGGCGAATGAGTTGCCGAAGTTGGAAGAACCGAACCCGATCGTTTCCATGATCTTGGTAATGGCCTGTTCGACCGGTTCTTTTTCCAGAATCTCGGACACCTCGATCAACGATCCGGCAAACGCGAACGAGCGAATATCCGACAGCGCCTCGTTCAACGCATAAAGGAACATCAGCAGAAACTGCGACATCGGCGCAACGGAACCGGAAACATCGCACAGCACCATCACGCGGGGCTTTTCGATGCGCTTCTGCTTCCACACCGTAATGAACGGAATGCCGCCCCAGCCCATGTTCCGACGCATGGTACGCCGGATATCCAACTGTCCGCGCAGCCGCCGCCGCCGGGTTTTCGCATAGCGCGCGGCAAGCTTCTTCGCCATCTGCCGCACCAATACGCGCATCCGGTCGAGGTCGCGACGCTCCAAATTCGACAAGCGCGCGGATTTAAGCAGCTCTTCGCGGAATTTTTCCGTTTCGCCCTTCGCGAACAGGATCAAATTGCGCTCGACAAAATCCCGCACGGAATCGCGCAACCGATCGACACTGCCTTCCAGAAATTGCGCCCGTCCGAGGCCCTCGGGCGTACCGGACTGGCGCAGCGCTTCGATATCGCGCTCGACCCGACGCAACCCCATTTTGTCCAGGATGCGACGCGCGTAGAGATTTTTCTGCGTGAAGAACCGGATATTTTCGATCCCCGACTCCCGAGCAGCCTTCTCCATCTCGGTCGCTAGCGATGCGCGATCGTCCTGTTCCAGCAACTGTCCCAGGCCTTGCCCGCTACCGTCGCCCTGACCGCCTTCGCCGCCTTGCGCCCAGGCGGCCGGGGCACGTTGCGCCTCCCCGGTTTCGTCTTCCGCCGCGCCGAGATCGTCGCGCTTAAAATAAAGCTCGAACGCCTCGTCGTAGGATGCTTTTTCCTCTGGGGTCTTCGCGAGAATCAGCCCCAAAGAATCTTTCAGAATCTCCCGGTCGGCGTAACCGATCATCTGCACCGCACGCGCCGCATCGATCCCCTCGGCCGCCGAGACGCGCAGACCGGCGCCTCGGGCGACTTGCAGGAAGCGGCGCAGCGGTTCACTGGCCGGGGCCGCCGATCCGGACATCAGGCCGGCACGCCCGCGTCGGAGCGGGCCTTGTGCGTCAAACCGGCGATCTGCTTGCCTGCCGCTTCGATATCGGCTTCGAATTTCAGCAGAACGTTTAGCGTGTCGCGCACCAGATCGACGCTCAGCACCGAGGTGTGCAACAAAACCAGCACCTTCGCCCAATCGATGGTTTCGCTGACCGATGGCACCTTCTTTAGATCCAGCGTCCGCAATTGCTGCACAAAGTTAACGAGTTGACGCAGCAACGACGCATCGATCCCCGGCACCCGCGACGCGATAATTTTCGCTTCGAGTTTCTCGTCCGGAAAGCCGATATGCAGATGCAAGCAACGGCGCTTCAGCGCGTCGCCCAGATCGCGGGTGGAATTCGATGTCAACAGCACGATCGGCGGCACCACCGCACCGACCGTTCCGATCTCCGGGATGGTGACCTGGAAATCGGACAGAATTTCGAGCAGAAACGCCTCGAACTCCTGATCCGACTTGTCGATTTCGTCGATCAGCAGCACCGCGCCGGTCGGTTCTTCCAACGCCCGCAACAACGGCCGCGGCTCCAGAAACTGCTTCGAGAAGAAAATATCCCCGAAGGCGTGCAGCTTGGTCAACGACGTCGCCAGATTGTCGGAATCGCCGATGACGGAGCCGATTTTGTCCTTCAGAATTTGGGTGTACAGCAACTGCTTGCCGTATTTCCATTCGTACAATGCCTTGGACTCATCGAGCCCTTCGTAGCATTGCATCCGGATCAACGGCAGCTTCATCCATGTCGCGACCGACTTCGCCAGTTCGGTCTTGCCGACACCGGCCGGGCCTTCCACGAGGATCGGCTTCTGCAAGTGATGCGCCATATAAATAGCGGTCGAAATCTGCCGGTTGGCGATATAGCCAGCGGCGGACAACCCCTGGTCGACCTGCTCGATCGACTGGAGGGGCGAGAGCCCCGGCGGTAGCGCGTCGTTCACGAGAAGCTGCTCCGATACTGTTCGGTAGGTCCGATAGCATTGGCCCGCCGGAAAGCCAAACTTTGCCGTGCCATCGTTCCGCGATGGACGCTGCCTGGCGCCGGGTCCTGGCGCGCTTCCCGCACGCCCTCACCTGAGGCTACACTCCCGCGACTTTACGGGAGAACGAGACCATGGATTTTCATATCGGCGCCGAACAGCGGGAGATGATCCAATCGGTGCGCCATTTGGCACAAACCGAATTCAAAGCCACCGCCATGCGCTGGATGGACGGCACCTTCCCTTGGGAAAATATCAAGAAACTCGCCGAACTCGGTGTGCTCGGCATGTCCGTGCCCGAGGAATACGGCGGCATCGGATTGCCGATCCTCGATACCGCCCTGATCCTCGAAGAAATCGCCAAGGTGGATTACGTGACGGCGATGGCGGTGCTGGGGGAAGCCGGAGTGCAAACGCGGGTGATCGCCCGCTACGCGCCGCCATCGATCCGCGAACGTATCTTACCTGCCGTGGTCAGCGGCGATTGTATTTTGGCGATTTGCATGACGGAGCCGCATGCCGGCACCGATGTTGCCAATTACCGCACCAATGCGCGCATCGTCGGCGATCGGGTGATCCTGAAGGGCACTAAGACTTTGATAAGCCGAGCACGGGAAGCTGGAATGTTCGTGGTGTTTACGCGGATCGATGGGAAGCCGGGTCGGGAAGGCATCGGTTGCGTGCTGATCGAGCCGAACACCCCCGGCTTTTCCGTCACCGGCACGTATCACACCATGGGCGGCGAGAATCTGCACGAAATCCAATTCGACGATTGCGAACTGCCGTTGGAAAATCTCGTGATCCGCGAAGATGGTTTTCGCAAACTGCTATCCGCTTTCAATACGCAACGGTGTTTGAACCCGGCCATTTCGTTGGGTCTGGCGGAAGGCGCTTTCGACGAAGCCGTGAATTACGTCCGCGAACGCACCATTTTCGGCAAGCCGATCTCGGATTTTCAGGGGATGCGCTGGAAGCTTGCCGATATGTTCAAGGATATCGAGGCCGGGCGCGGCCTGCTGTATCGCGCCTGCCTGTCCGCCAATCCCTTCCCCGACCCGTTCCTGTCGGCGGCCTCGAAGATTTACAACAACGAAATGTCGTTGCGTGTCACCACCGAGGCCGTGCAGGTGCATGGCGGTTTCGGCTTCACCGACGAATTTCCGGTCTCCCGCTTCTATCGCGGCGCCCGTTACGGGTCGATCGGCGGCGGCGCTTCGGAAACGTTGCGCGATCTGATCGGCAAGAAAATCGTCGGCGAATTCGATCCGGCCGACGGCATCATGGGTTTTGGGATGTTTTGACATGATTCCAGCATCTATCCTGATCACCGAAGAAGGCCCGCGCGAGGGTTTCCAGATCGAGAAAGGCCCCATCCCGACCGATCGCAAGGTCGCCTTGATCGATGCATTATCGGGCACCGGTCTGCGCCGCATCCAAGTCGCATCGTTCGTCAGCCGCAAGCAGGTGCCGGGCATGGCCGACGCCGACGATATCGTTGCGCAGATGAAAACCGCGCCGGGCGTCGATTACACCGCCCTTTGGTTCAACGATGCCGGGCTGGAGCGGGCGCGCGCGACCGGCAAGCTGACGTTGGAAGGCAAGGTGCGGGTTTATCCTTCCGATGTATTCATGAAACGAAATATCAACCGCACCCCCGAACAGCATTTGGTGCACACCCATGGCGAGATCGAACGTTACAAGGAACTCGGCATTCCCGTGCGCGATGCGTCCGTGTCCAACGCGTTCGGGTGCAATTTCCAAGGCGACATCGCGATTGCCAAAGTCGTCGAGTGCGTCGGCACATTGATGGCCCTGGCCGAGGAACACGGCGTCGAATACGAGAAAATATCGCTCGCCGACACCATGGCCTGGGCGACGCCGCCGACCATAAAGCGGGTGGTCGGGGCCGTTCGCGAAAAATACCCCGACATTGTCCTGAGCCTGCATCTGCACGATACCCGCGGGATGGGCGTCGCCAACGCTTATGCCGGTTTGGAAATGGGCATCCGGAAATTCGACGCGGCCGTCGGCGGTTTGGGCGGTTGCCCCTTCGCGGCGCATAAAGGCGCGGCCGGCAATGTCTCGACGGAAGACCTCGTGTTTCTCTGCCACGAAATGGGCGTCGAAACCGGCGTGGACCTCGATGCGTTGATCGAATGCGCAATCCTTGCGGAAGACATCGTCGGCCATCCGTTGCCGGGGTCGATCAAACAAGGCGGCAACCTCGCTCGCTTGCGCGCGGCGGTGCGGGAGGGAGCCTCCGCATGAGCCTACCGCTCGCCGGCATTCGTGTGCTGGATCTTTCCAATGTGATTGCCGGACCGCTCGCGTCCTACCAACTGGCCCTGATGGGTGCCGACGTCGTCAAGGTCGAGGTACCCGGCATCGGCGATCTCTCCCGTAAAATGGGCGCCGATCTCGCGGCTGGAAAGAAGCAGATGGGAACGTCGTTTCTGGCGTTCAATTCCAATAAGAAATCTCTGTCGCTGAACCTGAAAAGCGACAAAGGCAAAGATATTTTTCGCAAACTTGTCCTGAACACCGATGTCGTTCTGGAAAATTTCCGACCCGGCGCCATGGCGCGCCTCGGCCTCTCCGCCGAATCGTTGCGCAATTTAAACCCTCGGCTGATCTACTGCGCTGTGTCCGGCTTCGGGCAAACCGGACCTTTGGCGCAACGAGCGAGTTACGATCAAATCATCCAAGGCTATTGCGGCCTCATGAGTCTGACCGGAGACGCCGAAACCGCACCGACAAAAGCCGGACTCGTGGTCTGCGATACCACCGCCGCCATCACCGCAGCCTTTGCGATTGCCGCCGCTTTGGTGCGACGCGCCGCCACCGGCGAGGGCGAAACGATCGACGTATCGATGCTCGATTCCTCGCTGGGCAGCATGGCGTCCTGGGCCATTTCCAACTACCTGAATGCCGGCAATGTGCCGAAACCGATCGGCAACCATTCCCAGACATCGGCGCCATCGGGAACATTCCGGACTGGGGATGGTCCATTGAATATCGTCAACAACGAACAGAAACAATTCGCCGCGACCTGCGATGCGTTGGGATTGCCGGAACTGAAAACCGACCCGAGATTCGCCGAGCGCGACGATCGGATGAAAAACCAGCGCATTCTTCGGGATATCCTGGAAAGCCACCTCGCGACCGATACCGCCGCCGCATGGGAGGAAAAATTGATCGCCCACGGGGTGCCGGCCGGGCCGGTCAATACCATTCCGCAGATCGCCGAGCACGCGCAATTGCGGGAACGCGGTCAGTTGCAAACGATCCATGTTCCCGCCCTCCAGCGCGACGTACAAATCGTCGGTGCTGGCTATACGCTCGGCGGCCAACCCGTGCCAATCGTCGCCCCGCCGCCATCGTTGGGCGAACATACCGACACGGTACTACGTGCGGCCGGATATACCGATGACGAAATAGCAACATTGCGAACCGAAGGCGTGGTTTGATATGGCTGGACCGATCCCAATCCTGCAACACCGCACATCGGAAATTTTCACCACGATCCCGCCCGCGCTGGCGAAACGCGCGAACGGTCAACGGGCCGGCTTTTTGGAGGGGCCGTCGATCGATCGCGACGGTAACCTGCTCTGCGTCGATATCCAGGCGGGCCGGATCTATCGCATTTCCATGCAGAAACAATGGGACATGCTGGTCGAATACGACGGCACACCCAATGGGCTGAAATTGCATAAAGACGGGCGCGCGTTCATCGCGGATCGCAAGAATGGGCTGATGGTGCTGGATACCGCGACCGGACGGATCGAAAATCTCCTGTCGGGACCGAAAGCCGGTGAGAAATTCAAGGGCCTGAACGACTTGCATTTTGCCTCCAACGGCGATCTCTATTTCACCGATCAGGGGCGCTCTGGATTGCAGGACGCAACCGGGCACGTCTACCGGCTGACGGCTGGCGGCAGGCTCGAAACGATCGTCGCCAACGCCCCCAGCCCGAACGGATTGGTGCTGAGCAAACGCGAAAATGCCTTGTACCTAGCAGTGACCCGCGCGAATGCGGTCTGGCGCATCGACCTGGACGACCCGGCAAAGCGGGCTGGATTGTTCGCGCAATTGCCGTGTGCCGGTCCCGACGGCGTGGCGCTCGACGACGATGGCAATGTCGTGGTTGCCCATCCGACCCTCGGCGGTGTCTGGGTCTACAATCGCATCGGTTTGCCGCTGCATTTCATCGCCACTGCCGCAGGGGAGATGACAACGAACATCGCCTTCGGTGGGATCGACAACAAAACATTGTTCATTACTGAATCGAAAACCGGTTCGATCCTGTCGGCACCCATGCCGGTCGCGGGACGGGCAATGTTCTCCCACCTGCCATAGGCGGGCCGAACACGCCCTTTCCGTATCAGACGGCCAGCCCTTTCACGAACTTCGCTCGGCTTGTGCAAGCCGACATCAGGAACGACAAGTCGGTACCGGTGGAAACGTAACGAGCACCCATCCGCACGAATTGCGCCATCAGATCGTCCCGACCGGCAAGCCCGCCGATGCCGACGTGTTTGCCGACTTTGTTTGCCGCCGCGATCGTGCGTTCGAACGCCGCTTTCAACAACGGATGATCGTATTGCCCGTTGATGCCCAATTCCCCGCAGAGGTCGTTGCTTCCGATCAGCAACATATCCACCCCCTCGACGGCGATGATTTCCTCGACATTTTCCAGCGCGGCCTTAGTCTCCATCATCAACACCAGCGACGTCGCATCGTTCATCGCAGCCTGCGTTTCGACCATCGGAAAGCTGCGATAATGGTATTGCGACAGCGCACCGCCGGCAGAACGGCGCCCGATCGGGGGGAATTTCACCAGATCGACCAGTTCTTTCGCTTCGGCAGCAGAATGGACATGCGGCGCGATCACGCCCATCGCACCGCCATCCAGCACGCGACAAATATATTCCGGCGTATTGGCCGGCACGCGCACCAGCGGGGTAATGCCGATCTGCTGCGCCGATTGGCAAATCTGGCAGACGGCATCGATGGAAAGCGTATTATGCTCCATATCGACGTAGATCGTATCGAAACCGGCGGTCTGGGCGATGCGGGCAATTTCGATCGTGCGCGATAAGCGAACGGTCATGGAGGCAACAACCTCCCCGCGTGCCAGTTTTTCCTTCATGCTATTGCGCAAGAGCGATTTCAACTCGGACATTTGCAAACTCCCTTATGTTATGCGCGGCATCGCCCCGCCTTCGGCACCCAGCGCATTGCGCAGGCGCGACAGGGCCGCAACGATGGACGGCACCGCGCGCAGCGTCGGACGGTCCGGTGTTTTCAGAAACCAGCGCACGGCACGATCGCCCGGCGTCAGGGTGTAAACACCGTTACCGGTCGAGATCGATACGCCATCGTCGCCAACCTCGACCTGCCCGTCGATCCCCCACAACCGCAGACAATCCCGCAGCAGGTCCCGCTGCTCGGCCAGCGTCAAAGCCTGGGGCCGTCGAACATCTCGGCGGCGACTTTGCGATGCTGCCATTTACCGTCGTTCAAACTGCCTTTGAACACCCCATTTTCGACCACGACCTTACCGCGCAGCATCGTCAGGCAGGGCCATGCTTCCATCTTATGGCCTTCCCACGGGGTATAATCGGCCTCATGCAATTCCGATGCTTTGATGACACGTTTATCGTTCGGATCCAGCACGCAGATATCGGCATCGGCCCCCGCCATCAGCGCACCTTTCCGAGGATACAGGCCCATGATTTTTGCCGCGTTGCTGGACACCAGATCGACAAACCGGTTCAGCGAATAGCCCCGCTTGCCCACCATTTCGGTGTACATCAGCGCAACCCTCGGCTCCACGCCCGCATTGCCGCCGGTCGTATCGTCGATGCGCGCGCCTTGCAATTTCTTCGCCAGGGTGCAGCAGATTTCGTCGGTTGCAACGCAATTGATGGCGCCGTCCAGCGTCCCGGCCCAAAGCGCGGCCTGATCTTCCGGCGATTTCAGCGACGGGTAGGTGTGGTAGATCTGACCGTTCGCCGTTTTATAATCGGCCGAGGTTTTCAGCATGTATTGGTGCAGGCTTTCGCCATAGATCGGTACGCCGCGCGCCCGAGCCTCGCGGATGGCGGAAACCCCGGTGCCGGCGGAGACGTGCATCATGTAAAGGGCGGTGCCGGGCACTTTTTCGGCCAAGCGCATGACACGACGGAAGGAGATATCCTCCGACAAAGTGTTGTGCACTTCGGCCATATTTTCGAAGCCGGTCCGACCTTCGCGAATCAGCTTGCCGTACATATGCATAACGATGTCGTTGTCTTCGGAGTGGATAACGCCCATGCCCCGGTTCGCCGCCAACACCTGAAAGATTTCCCAGATATCGCCGAAATCGACCATGCGGCCCTTGCGGCTCGGCGTGATGTCCGTGGTGAAAATCTTCACCGTTGGGAACCCGGCCTGAATCGCCTCCGCCACCTGCGCCGGCAGATCGATCGGCAGCGCGCCTTCCACCATCAGATGCTGCGCGTAATCGCAGGCGGTATGGCCTTTCCAATCCTCCTCGCGCTTTTCGATCGCGTCCTGCACGTTGACGCCCTGGGACGCGCGGGTGAAGTCGATCATCGTCGTGGTGCCGCCATGCACGGCGGCTTTGCTGACCACATCCGGCGGTTCGGTCAGTCCAGCCGAGCCATCGGGGTTGGGCAAATGCCATTTGCAATGGACGTGGGGATCGATGCCGCCGGGCATCGCAATTTTGCTGCCGATGTCGATGGTCCGCACCCCTTCGGGCAGCGGGATGCTGCCTTTGGCAGCCAAAGCGACGATTTTCCCGCCGGAAATCAGGATATCGAAGGCGCCGACGCCTTCCGGGGTTACAACCGTGTCGCCACGCACGACCAAATCGACCATCATACCCTCCAATACAGACGACCCTATCGTTCCCTTTCCTGGCGCCCACGGCAAGAGGCTGACACATGGATTTCGACATCGTCGCAATCGGCGCGGGCATCGCCGGGGCCACCGCCGCCGCCCATCTGTCGCCGCACCGCCGGGTGGCGCTGATCGAAGCCGAAAGCGCCGTCGGCTATCACACCACCGGCCGCTCGGCTGCACTTTGGATACAGAATTACGGGCCGCCTGATGTGCGCGCACTCAGCCGGCTGGCTCGCA
>JANXMB010000179.1 GCA_025354865.1 Acetobacteraceae bacterium
CGGCGCGTTGGACGCAATCAGGATGGTGCTAACCCAATTGAATTCGTTAGGCCGGAACAGGATCGGCCAGATATCGCGCCAGAACCAGGGGCGGTATGCGGGGTTCCATTCCAGCCGGCCGGCGCGCCAGAATGTCAAAGCCTCCTGGTCGTGCGGATCGATTTTCTGCGGGGTGCCGAAGGTGCCGGCGGTGCCGTAAAGATCGGTGCGATAGGCAAACTGTGTGACTGCCAGATTTTCGACGACTTCTTCCATTGTGATCATATCCAACATTTCCGGCACATAGCGCGGATAGGCGGATACGACCCAGGCGGGGTATTCCACGTCGATGTAACGAACCCGGTCGACGTCGGGCGAATACATCGCCAACCTCGCCATGACCGGCCCGTCGGACGTGTCGTCGAACCAACCGTCGGTGTTGGCATAATTATCGATACGGGGCTGTCCGATTCCGGTTTTGTAGGTGCCGCTGCGACCGTGCCCACCCAGGACCAGCAGCCGACCCTCGGCGTCGGTCATGGCAGTGCCCAGCGTGTCGATGTCGTGTGGCCACAGGCCTTTGGGGGGGAAGGTGGTGGCGTAATCGCCGTTGCCGTCGCGGCTGAATTCGGCACGCCGCCGAGAGGTTGCGTTGACGATATGAGGACCGGGATCGACGATTAGTTGCTGCCGAGCATTGGGGTCGGTAATGTCCGCGTTTCGTAACGGATGATCGGCGGTGTAGCCGGCCTCCCCGGCATTGCCGCGAAATTCGTACCACGCGGCTTTTTTATTGGCTGGGTACACCTGCCAGATAATATCGACCAACTGGCCCCGATTGCCGCCGCCTTCGATGGTGTCGCCCAGGCTGATCGGTCGTCCCTCGGGGTGTTCGTCGTCGTAGGCGAAAATGCGGAATCGGGCGGCTTGGCGTTTAATGCGCCCTTCGGCATCCTTGAAGGTTGCAACTGGCAACTCGTGCTTGCCGTCCGGCGACAGTATCGGATTCCCCAAGCTGTCGCAATCGATCGGTCGCGCCGCCGGGTGCTCGGGGGCGATGTAGAACGCTTCCGGCGCGTCGCCCAGGCGGGCAATCCCGAGGGCGGGGTGGATGCGGTAAACGGGGGTGGATTTTTCCATGGCATTCGCCTCGATCCGTTGCCCGAAGGCGCCGCCCGGAGTACGGCTGCGGCGTTCGGTATCAGTCGTGGAAATTGAGCGACACCCCATCGAGGTGCAGCAACGTCGTATCTTCTTCGTAATTTGCACCGATTACGACCAGCGTGATCGTTACATCTTTGCTGCCGGCGGCGATAGCACGGCGCACCGCCGATGTGACATCGACACGATGGTTGCGGGGCGTATTCATCGTGCGCTGGCGTGCCTCCCCGGGGCGGGTGGCGGGTGCGGTAGGTGGGATTTCGCAATGACCGGGTCCGCCGTAGCAGGGGCCGTGCCCGAAGATCGCAAAGTATCCGGCGTAACCTTTGTCCCGATCCAACGGGGTGGATGCATCCGCCTGGGGTTGGTTCAGGAAGACGCGCACGAAGCAGGATCGTTCCAGTTGCGGCACGCGATGCAGGCGCACCTCGGCGCTGCCAAACCCGTTGAGCACGGCTGCGGGCAGTTCGATCGGCCGAGAGCGGAAGCGCCCGACCGGCGCGGTCAGACCGACCGGCACGATATGGGTGCTTTTGACGTATTCGTAGCCGAACTGACCGATATCCAGCGTGTCCCGAATCGTGTAGCCCCAGGGTGTCAGGACCGCGTCGGGCCGAGAGGGGATCCCGTCGGGATGGGCTTGCTGCCATTCCCACCAGATACGATCGATATTGGAATGAATCGGCCAGAACACCGGATCGAACGACGCGGTCAGGTTGCTGAACATGTCGCCGAATTGCGGTTGGCTATAGAGGTCGTCGCGCGCGTGGTAGCGGCGCCCGAGGACGCGCACGCCGGGGTTGCTGGCGTTGGGATCGAATTGCGGGTTCATGCCGCCGGTCCAGATATGCATCGTATTGTGCGGGTTCTGGTCCAGGAAGCCGAAACTGTCGTTGTACAGGCCACCGCCGCCGAAATCCCGAAAGCTGCGCAGGCTCAGAATTTGGCGAATATCGTCGGCGGTCGGGTAGTGGTAGTGGATGGCCTGATTGATGGTTTGCGTTTCGCCATTGCTGCCGGTGTATTCTCCCGGGTACCGCAAAGGATACCAAAGCGCATTGCTTTCCAACAGCGCGTCGATGAAGAATTTCCGCTGCGGTCCGACAGAATAATCGGTGCCGGTCAGCGCTGCGACAGCCGCGAAAAACGTTTGCTGGCTGTAATACTGTGTCGGTTCGGGAAACACGATGGGCGCGAGGGGGCGTGTATCGATCCCGTTCTTTTCCAATCCAACCAGCGATTTCGGCGTCAGAAAGGCCATGAACGATTTCGGAATGCGCTGGCCGAACTGCGGGCGCTCGGGTTCGTATTGCGCCGTCGTGAAGTCCCAGTAAGGCATGGTGACGTCGGGGCAGCGCGAGCGCATGGCTTGCTCGAACTCATAAAGATAGACGCGATGCCATGGCAGGAAGCGTTCCCAGCCGTGTTGGCAGTGATTTTGATGGATGAGCGCCAGATTGTTGTAGCTGCGGGCGTCGGCGGTCCATTTATTCAGGTCGTAGAGGCCGCGGAACGCCGCGCGCAGGCGTTCGATCTGGGCCGGCCCCATGCAATCCAGGCTCATGCGCTGCACGGGTTCGCCATGTTGGTAGAGATAGGTGTTGGGGTCGCCGGTCAGCACGCCGTATTCCGGCCCGGCCAATCCTTTGACCTGGATGCGCGGTGCTTGCTCCGGCAGGTCGATCGCCGCAGTTTGACTGCTGAGCGTGCGATCGGGGCAGCCGTCGTCGATCCAGGCGGCGATGGCGTCGATGTCTTCGGCGCGCAAGGCCGTGCCGCCCCAGGGCAGAGTTTTGAACTGGGTGCCGTCGAACGGTGCCCGGCCGGACAGGCCGGCGATCAGGAGCGATCGAGCGGAGCGAGATTGGGCGCCCTGGATCGGTGCGCCGCAGCACGTGAGCGCGTCTTCCGGCGCGATCAGTGGATCGTTGTAGAATTTAGCGGCAACGAGTTCGTCGCGCGAAAGATTCCAGAATGCACCGAGTCCGCCGTTGGAAGCCGGCGCGACGGTTTCGGGTGCTGCCTGCCGCAGCATGGCCTGGACATCGGGGTAAACGATCGAATGTGCCGGTTCCCAGGCGGTGGCCGGGATCTCCTGTTCGGTGGTGCTCATGGCTCTCCCCTCGGCATATCGGGCAGCGCGCCGCTACCCGGCAGGATCGTTGCTTACCATGTCTAATTCGTTTGTCAATCCAAACTAGCGGGGACTGACAGTCGGTGTAAATCGCGCCATCGCACAAATATTCAGACGGCAATAAATAAAAGAATGTTTCTGGTACAACAAAACGGGGGGCGGTTGCGCGCGCCCCCCGGCCTGTTTGTCCTAAGTCATGAATGCGTCAGGCGAAGCCGAGCTTCTCGGCGATGCCGTAGCCTTTGGCCAGATCGGCGATCTTGTTCCAGGTGGCGTCTTCCACCGGCACGCCGTTTGCCAGACGGTCCTGTTGCTTCCGGTATTCGACCTCGCCGGGGTAATAGACCTCGGTGAAGCCTTGCGCCTTCGGGGTGTCCTTCAGATACATCGCGAAATCGGTCACCTCCTTCTTGAAGGTTTCCAAAGACCGGAACGCATTCACATTGAAAACCGCCATGAAGCAGCCGTCGTTGTGGCGGCCGGTCGGCTCGACCCCGAAGCCCAGACCGGTCAGCAGGCCGGACAGGATTTCGACGATCACCGCAAGTCCGGTGCCCTTGTAACCCTCGGTCCCGCCAAGCGGCAGCAGGGCGCCGCCGGCCTTCAGGACGCGCGGATCGTTCGACGGCTTGCCGTCTTTGTCGATCAGCCAGCCGTTGGGCACTTGCTCCCCGCGGGCGGTCGCGACGTTGATCTTGCCGGCGGCGGCGGCGGAGGTTGCCATGTCGAACACCAGCGGACCGTCCAGATTGGACGGGATGGCAAAGCACATCGGGTTGGTGCCCAGCCGAGCCTCGGCGCCGCCGTAGGGCGCGACGGCCTTCGGGCTGCGGCCGGAGTCGGCGGTGATCATCGCGATCATGCCCTCGGCTGAGGCGAGCAAGGGGTAGCTGGCGAGGCGACCGATATGGCTTTGGCGAAACACCGTCGTGGCGGCAACGTTCTGCGTGCGGGCTTTTTCGATGGTGTATTTCATCGCGCGATCGCTGACCGCGTAGCCAAAGCCCCAGTTGCCATCGACGACCGTGGTGGTCGCGGTTTCCTGGGTGATGACCCAGGGGGCTTGCGGCACGATGTGGCCGGCTTTGATGCGTTCGATGTATTGCGGAATCAGGATGATGCCATGGGAGTCATGGCCGACCAGGTTGGCACCGATGTTGTATTTGGCGACGGTTGCCGCTTCTTCTTCCGATGCGCCGGCCGCGATGAGCAGGCCTTTGGCGATTTCCATCAGTTTTTCGGCGGTTACGTTAGGCATGGGTGTTAATCCTCCAGCGGGCGGTTCGTATTGACGACGAAGCTACGCCAGCCGGCCGGGTTGGCCAAGCCCCGGGGGGCGAGACCCCCCGATCAGTGCCCCAGGGCCTGCACGATTTCTTCCGTCATTTTCTTCGCGTCGCCGAACAGCATCATCGTGTTCGGGCGGAAGAACAACTCGTTGTCCACGCCGGCGTAACCCGACGCCATCGATCGTTTCACGAACAGCACCGTCGCGGCTTTTTCCACGTCCAGGATGGGCATGCCGTAAATCGCGGAGGTCTTGTCGGTCTTGGCGGCGGGATTGGTGACGTCGTTCGCGCCGATGACGTAAACCACATCGGCGGTAGAGAACTCGTTGTTAATCTCATCCAATTCGAACACTTCGTCGTAGGGGACATGGGCTTCGGCCAGCAGCACATTCATGTGTCCGGGCATGCGGCCGGCCACGGGGTGGATGGCGTATTTCACCGTGACGCCTTCCCTTTTCAGCGTATCGGCCATCTCCCGCAGGGCATGCTGGGCCTGCGCCACGGCCATGCCGTAACCGGGGACGACGATCAGTTTGGATGCGTTCTTCATGATGAAGGCGGCGTCCTCGGCGTTACCGCTTTTCACGGTGCGGTCGCCGACCGGCCCGCCGGGCCCGGCTGTCGCCGTGTCGGTGCCGAACCCGCCCAGTAGCACGTTGAAGATGCTGCGGTTCATGCCTTTGCACATGATGTAGGACAGGATCGCGCCGGACGCGCCGACCAGCGATCCGGTAATAATCAGGGCCAGATTTTGGATGGTGAAGCCGATGCCCGCCGCCGCCCAGCCCGAGTAGCTGTTCAGCATCGAAACCACGACCGGCATATCGGCGCCGCCGATCGGCAGGATGATCAGGAAGCCCAGGCCCAGCGCGACCAGCGCGATCAACCAGAACAGGATCTGGCTGCCGCCGGACATAACGAACAGCACCACCAGCACCGCGAGCAAGATCGCCAGACCCAGGTTCAGCTTATGCTGTCCGGGGAATTGCAGCGGCGCCCCGGGCATCAGCGCTTGCAGCTTGGCGAAGGCGATCAGCGAACCGGTGAAAGTGATCGCACCGATGGCGAGGCCGAGCGACATCTCGACCAGGCTTTGGGGGTGGATGTGGCCGGGGGTGCCGAGGTTGAAGGCCTCGGGCGCGTTCAGCGCGGCTGCGGCAACGAACACCGCTGCCAGACCGACCAGCGAGTGGAAGCCGGCGACCAACTGCGGCAGGGCCGTCATTTGGATGCGCAGCGCCAGGGCGGTGCCGATGCCGCCGCCGAGTGCAATCCCGGCCGCGATCAGGGCGAAGCCCCAACCGCTCATGCCATGGTGCAGCAGCGTCGCCACGATGGCGATGCCCATGCCGATCGTGCCGAAGCGGTTGCCCTGGCGCGATGTCACGGGGGACGACAGACCGCGCAGCGCCAGAATGAACAGGACGGCGGCGACGAGATATGCGAGCGAGGTGAGGCTGGCCGACATGGTGCTGTCCTAGCCCTTCTTCTTGAACATCGAGAGCATCCGCTGGGTCACCACGAAGCCGCCGAATATGTTGATCGAGGCCAGGGTTACCGCGACGAAGCCGAAGCCTATTGCCCAGGGCGAGGTCGCCAATCCCGTCGCCAGCATCGCGCCCACCACGATCACCGACGAAATGGCATTGGTCACCGCCATCAGCGGCGAGTGCAATGCCGGGGTCACGTTCCACACGACATAATACCCGACGAAACAGGCCATCAGGAACACCGCGAGCAGGAAGACGAACGGCTCAACCTCCGGCGCGACGGCATTAACCGTCGTCGCCAGCGACTGCACATGTTCCGCCAGTTGGTGTGCTCGTTCTGCCAGCCGGTTGGCTTCGTCCGCCAGTTGATTGGGGTTCATATCGCCCTCATGCCGCAAGGAAACTGGGATGCACGACGGCGCCGCCGCGTGTGAGCATGACGCCCTTCACGATATCGTCGTCGGTCGGCAGGCTCGGCCTGGAGGCTTCCTTGTCCCAGAAGGTGGACAGGAACGTCAGCAGGTTGCGGGCATAGAGCGAGGACGACGCAACGGGGATGCGGCCGGGCCAGTTGTTGTAGCCCAGGATGGCGACGCCGTTCGATGTGGTGGTGAGTTGGCCGGGCACCGTGGCCTCGCAATTGCCGCCGGCGTCGGAGGCGAGATCGACGATAACGCTGCCGGGGCGCATCGCTGCGACCATTGCCGCCGTGACGATGATCGGCGCCTTGCGGCCCATGACCAGCGCGGTGCAGATCACGATGTCGTTCTTTGCTACCGTGGTCGCCATCAACTCGGCTTGCTTCTGGCGGAAAGCCTCGCTCATTTCTTTGGCGTATGCGCCAGTTTGCGCGGCGGTTTCGGCGTCTTCGACCCCAACATAGGTTGCGCCGAGGGATTTGATTTCTTCCTTGGCGGCGGGGCGGACGTCGGTGGCCGAGACGATCGCGCCAAGCCGGCGGGCGGTGGCGATGGCCTGCAATCCGGCGACACCGGCCCCGACCACGAAGACGCGGGCCGGCGGAACCGTGCCAGCCGCCGTCATCATCATCGGAAACCCGCGGGAGAATGCGCCCGCCGCTTCGATCACGGCGCGATAGCCGGCCTGATTGGCTTGGCTGGACAGCACGTCCATGGCTTGCGCCCGGGTGATCCGAGGCAGCATTTCCATGGCCGCAGCATCGATGCCGGCCGCCGCGAGGGACGGGACCAGCTCGGGGTCGCCGAAGGCATTGGCGATGCACACCAAAAGAGCACCTGTGGCAATGAACGCCCGTTCGGCGGGCAGCGGCGCCTGCACCGCGAAGACGATGCCGGCGTCTTTCAGTGCGGCTTCCGGCCCATCGACGATGCGCCCGCCGGCTGCGATGTATTCCGCATCCGGGATGGCGGCGGTCGCTCCGGCGCCGGTTTCGATCGCAACTTCCAAGCCCAGACCGATCAGTCGCTTCACGGTTTCGGGGGTTGCGGCAACGCGTGTTTCCGCTGGACGTCGTTCCTTCAGCACCGCGAGGCGCATCCGCTGGTTCCTTCAATCCGGCCCGCCGCGCGGGCGATCACCTGGGGAAACGCTGCGATATCCCGCCCGCTGCCCCATCCAAGTGCGATGCAGCAATGCACCCCGCCCGGACAGGAAGCAAGGGGCGGGCCAAGAAAATACCGCCGGTCCAGGATCGGTGACGACGGAAACACCGGGGCCGCACACCGTAGTCCGACGGTCGCTGCGACCCGCCCAGTCAGAATTTTCCTTCGGCGATGAAACGGTCGATCTTGCGATGCACGAACATCCAGGTGCCATCGACTTTCGCCATCTTGTCGATGTAGCCGCCAGCCGAACCGATCTTGGGGCCGGTGTCGCTGTTTTGCACGGTGGTCCAGTTGGACAAGACGTCGGCGGTGTCGCCGTGCAACGAAATCACGATATTGGTGCACAAATGCACCGCCCGCGGCCGCTTCTCCGGCCCATGCGCCCGCAAACTCCGCCCGTGCTCGGCGATCCCCGCCCGGCCGGTGCCCTTGCCGAAATCGGTTTCCCAAATCCCATCGGGGACGAAAAGGGCGGCCATCCCGTCCATATCCCCAGCATCGAGGCGGAAACAATAGATCCCCAGCACTTCGCGGATGGCGTTCTTTTCGGCATTTTCGTCTGTCATGTCCGGTCCCCTTATGTAACGATATCGTCGATGTCGGCCTCGCTGAAACCGGCCTCGCGCAGCACCTCGCGGTTATGCTCGCCCAATGTCGGCCACAGTCGATGCACGCTTGGCGGGGTTGCCGAAAACCGGCCCGGGATGGCGGTGACGACAACATCGCCCTCCACCGGGTGTTCGGCTTTGTGGAAGAAATCCGTCTCTTGCAGATACGCATCGTCGAACAAATCGAGCAGAGAATTCGCCGGGCCGCACGGAATGTCCTGCGGCCGCAGGATCGCCAGCCACTCGGCCGTGGTCTTTTTGCGCATCCCCTCGGTCAAGGTGCCATACAGCGCATCGACGTTGTCCGATCGGCCGGACAAGGTGGCGAAGCGCGGGTCGTCCGCCAGTTCCGGCACGCCCATCGCGGCGAAAACGATGCGCCATTGCTTGTCGCTGACGGCGATGACGCTGATGAACCCGTCCTCGGTCTGGTACGGGCGGCGGTGCGGGGTTAGCATGCGGGGGTAGCCGACGCCTTTCTCCGGCTCGCCCACCACACCGTGCCACAGATGCTCCACCAGCATGAACGACAGGATGGTTTCCATCATCGGCACATGCACCGCCTGACCCTGTCCGGTGCGCTCGCGATGGAACAAGGCCATGCCGATCATGCTCGCCAAGGTGCTGCCGGTCAGCTTGTCCACCATTACGGTGGGGAAATAGCGCGGCGCGCCGTCCGGCCCGGCATTCAACGACGCGGTGCCGGACATGCCCTGGATCAGGTCGTCGTAGGCCGGGAACTCCTGCATGGAGCTGCCTTCCCGAAACCCGCTGGCGGCGGCGTAAACCAGCTTCGGGTTGCGCTTCGCCAAGCTGTCATAATCCAGGCCCAGCCGTTTCGCCGCGCCGAGCCGCATGTTGTGCACGAACACATCCGCCGTATCGATCAGTTTCAGCAGCGCGGCGATCGCGGCCGGCTTCTTCAGATCCAGTGCCAGACTGCGCTTGTTGCGATTGAGGGTGGCGAAATAGGCCGCCATCCCCTCGGTGCGGGACGGACCAATGTATCGCGTGTAATCGCCTTCCAGGGTTTCGATTTTGATGACATCGGCCCCCATGTCGCCCAAAACCTGGGACGCGAATGGCCCGAGCACCACGGTCGTGACGTCGATGACGCGAATGCCGGCGAGGGGGCCGGTTGGCTTGTCCACAGGATTTTCCTCCAGGAAGCGTTATCGTCGAACCTTCGCCGCAGCGAGGTCGGTTGGCAACCGGACTTGCTTGGTTGTAGCGTCTCGTATGGCCCAATTGATCCTGACCGGCGACATCAACCTGATGAACGTCAGCGACCCCGCCTCCCCCTTCGGGCAGGTGTCCGCAGCCTTCCGCGCGGCCGATATGGTGTTCGCGAACCTGGAGTGTTGCCTCTACACCCCTCCCATCGCGCAGTCGTTCCACAACGAGGGTTTCTTCGCCGATCCCGCCGTCGCCCGCTCGGCATTGCTGGGCGCGTCGATCGGCGCAGTCGGAATCGCCAATAACGTCAATTACGGGGAGGCAGCGATCCTGTCGTCGATCGCTCACCTGGACGCGGCCGGCATTCCGCATACCGGGGCAGGGTCCGATGCGGCGGCGGCGCATGCGCCTGTCGTCCTCGAACGCGGCGGCATCCGGTTTGGCTTCCTGCAACGCAGTTCGGTTTACTGGCCGACCAATCACGAGGCCGGGCCGCACGACCCCGGCATTGCGACGATCCGGGGCCACACGGCGTACCAGGTGCCGATGCACAAAACCCGGCCGGAGATCCCGCCGATGAACCGGCCGGGCATTCCTCCGACCGTCGTGACCTGGGCCGATCCCGCCTATTTGCAGCGCTTTCAAGCCGATATCGCGGCGTTGCGGCCGGCCGTCGATATTGCGGTGGCGTCCTGCCACTGGGGGCTGGGCAAGGATGTGTTGCAGTATATGCGCGACATCGCCCACGCCGCGATCGACGCCGGTGCCGATATCGTGGTCGGGCACGGGCCGCATTATGCCCTGGCGGTGGAGGTCTATCGCGGCAAGCCGATCTTTTACGGCCTGGGCAGTTTTTCGTTCCACACCGGGCATGGCGGGCGCACGCACGGCAATTGGATCGGCATGATGCCGCGCGTGACGGTGACCGCTGCCGGGGTCGCGTCGATCGATTTCCAGTTCGTCCGGCACAACGCTGCGAACGAGACGGTGCTATGCCGCCTCGCGGACGAGCAGGAGGAATTGGCCGATATTCGGCGCCGCAGCAGCGAATACGGCACCGTTCTGGTGCCGGACGGCGATCGGGTCGGGGTCGTGCTTCAGTAAACGAATTTGACGACGACAATCCCGACGGTGCCCAGCAGGAAGCAGTAATAGGCGAAGGGCGCGAGCGCCCAGGAGTCCTGGTTTTTGAAGTAACGCATCAGGAACCAGGTGCTGAGATAGGCGGTGATCCCGGCCACGACGGCGGCGACGGCGGTCAGGCCGAACACCCCGGGTGCGACGCTTTCGTGCAGCAGTTTCGGCACTTCGAGTACGGTTGCGCCCAGAATGATCGGTGTTGCGATCAGAAACGAAAAATGCGCGGCG
Organism: Acetobacteraceae bacterium; assembly: GCA_025354865.1. GTDB lineage: Bacteria > Pseudomonadota > Alphaproteobacteria > Acetobacterales > Acetobacteraceae > Rhodopila. The sequence goes on from JANXMB010000179.1 coordinate 10,792, forward strand.
CCTTCGTGATCGATGCCGCGCAGCAACCCGCCGACGATGGTGACTCCCGAACGGGAGATACCGGGAATGAGGGCGAGGCACTGGAAACAACCGATGGTCAGCGCGTCCAGTTTCGTCAGCGACGAGACCGGGCGGTTGCCCTTGGCGCGCAAGCGTTCCCCAAACAGCAGCACCATGCCGTTTACGATCAGGAAGGCGGCTGCGATCAGCGGCGATCCGAACAGGCCTCGGACCAGTTTTTCCAGCGTGAAACCGACGATAACCGCGGGGATGGTTGCGATGACCATCAGCAGGAAGACCCGCCGCGCCTCGGCCACATCTTCGCCGATGCCGAGCACGCCGAGGGTGATGGCCCACCAGTCGCGCCAGAAGAAGGCGAGCAACGCTGTGGCGGTTCCCAGGTGCAGCATCACCAGGAACGGCAGAAATTCATGCGCGCGCTGATCGATTCCCATCTTGAACAGGGCTGGCAGTACAACGGCGTGGCCGAGGCTGCTAACGGGGAACAACTCGGTCGCGCCTTGCAGAATGGCGATGACGATCGATTGCAAAGCGGTCATGCGGGGTCCTGTGCGAATCGGCGTAGGGAGCGGACTGTACAAAGAAGGTGCGTTTGTGTCATGGTGCCACCCATGAGCGGGCATGAACACCATCGACACGGACATGGCAACGGTCATGATGGCCCCGCGCCCGACCACCATGCGCCCGACCACCATGGGCACGATCACCATGGGCCCGACCACCATAACCACGGCCTGCTGGGGCATGGCCACCATTTTGCGCCCGATCGCATAAACCGTGCCTTCGCGATCGGCGCGGCGGTCAACCTCGCCTTCGTCGTCGCGGAGGTCGGGTGCGGCATCGCCGCCAACTCGGTCGCATTGATCGCCGACGCCGCCCATAATCTGGGCGATGTGTTGGGATTGCTGTTGGCCTGGGGCGCGGCCAGCCTGGGCCGCCGTCCGCCGACCAGCCGACGCACCTACGGCTGGGGGCGCGGCACTATCCTCGCGTCGCTGGCCAACGCGGCCGTGCTGCTGATCGGCGTCGGCGGCATCGGGATCGAGGCGCTGCACCGGCTCTGGACTCCCGAACCGGTGCAAACCGGGCTGGTGATGGCCGTTGCTGCCGCCGGCATCGCGGTCAACGGCGGCAGCGCCCTGTTGTTTCTGCGCGACCGACAACACGATCTGAACCTGCGGGCGCAATTCGCCCATTTGCTGGGCGACGCGGCGATCTCGGCCGGCGTGGTGCTTGCAGCGTTGGCGATTCGGCTGACCGGGTATGCCTGGCTGGACCCGCTGGCCAGCCTGCTCGTCGCCGGCCTCATTGCCGCCGGAACCTGGAGTATTCTGCAGGAATCGCTCGGTTTGGCCCTGGACGCCGTGCCGGAGAAAGTCCGGCAGGAGGACGTGGCCGCCTTCCTCGCCAACCTGCCCGGCGTCGTCGAGGTGCACGATCTCCATATCTGGGGCCTCAGCACCACCGAAACCGCCCTGACCGCGCATCTGGTCTTCGCCGGGGAGGCAGCGGACCGTCGCCCGCACGATCTCTCGACCGAACTGCGCCACCGCTTCGGCATCGGCCACGTCACCGTCCAGATCGAGAGCGACGCCGACGCGGCGCTATGCCGGCTGCGGCCGAACGACGTGGTTTGAACGGGCTGCTGAAAAACGGGATCGGTCGGTCTGCCGGCCCTTTTTCGTGCAAGATTCGTCCAAAACTTGCCACGATGCACACACATCGTGTCTGCGCTTTGTCCTTTCTTGCACAAAAAACTGCTCGGCAGCCCTCAGCGACCCGTTTTTCAGCAGCCTGCTAAACGGACCGCTTCGTCGCCCACGTGA